>NZ_JAAKOV010000044.1:0-509 GCF_049171595.1 Aeromonas sp. 603607 | reverse complement strand
CAAGAAGTTTCCAAAGCACTTGTAACAAATGTTTGAGAACTACTTTTTAAATCAGCTTTCCAGATTGTTAAAGAGCATGTTTGCAACGGCGCGAGGCCGAAGAAAACAGAGTTAAGAATCAGTTTCTTAACTCTGCATTCTTGTTAGCAAGAAGAGAAGTGGCGTCCCCTAGGGGATTCGAACCCCTGTTACCGCCGTGAAAGGGCGGTGTCCTAGGCCTCTAGACGAAGGGGACCCCGGGTCTGCTTTGCAGTGCTTGCGCACTGAGACAACAGGTAGCAGTAAACTGCTATTCACATCCCGTTATCCGGCAGAGGAGGTTTTCTCTCATCCATCCCGAGGGCTGGACAACAGAAGCTGATGCATCACTGCATCAGGTCTTTGCTCTAACTACTTTGAATCAAGGCAATCTGTGTGAACACTCAACAACTTCGACATCTTAAGGTAAGGAGGTGATCCAACCCCAGGTTCCCCTAGGGTTACCTTGTTACGACTTCACCCCAGTCATG
>NZ_JAAKOV010000041.1:0-566 GCF_049171595.1 Aeromonas sp. 603607 | reverse complement strand
ACCACCCCGGCGCCAATGCTCACGCTCTGGCTCGCCACATCCCCGTCCCCGTCAGTGGTGGTCACCACCGCCGACAGTTTGCCCGTCAGATCTACCGGCTCGTCATAGTTGTCCGGGTTGTCCGGGTGCTGAATGGCCACGTACTGGGTCACACTCAGCTTGCCGTCTTCCCCTATCTCCAGCTTGAACGCTGTGCCATCCAGGCTGCCGTTGCCGTCGCTGTCAAAGCGGCCGTAGACAATGTCGCTGTCGTTTGCATCCGCTTCCAGGATAATGGCGTGGCCGCCCTGCGTGGTCATCAACCCGCTGTCGGCCACGTCGATACGCAGCGACACATCGGTGCTGCCATCGTCGGCCCCGGCCGCCCCCACCCCACCGCTGAACAGGGCCGCCGCGCTGGTCACCGTGATGCCCAGCTGGGTCGTTTCATCGGTAGTCACGCTGCCCGTCAGCGTCATGGCGCTCACGCTCGGACCGTCATCCTTGAACACCACCCCGGCGCCAATGCTCACGCTCTGGCTCGCCACATCCCCGTCCCCGTCAGTGGTGGTCACCACCGCCGACAG
>NZ_JAAKOV010000040.1:0-599 GCF_049171595.1 Aeromonas sp. 603607 | reverse complement strand
TCCCGTGTATCGCCTTGTTACAGTAAAAACAGGTTCCCCCCTGCAAGTCCCTCAAAACCTCCCCCACCCGTCCCAGCGCCTGACGGCTTGAACCAAATAGAAAATTCTCCAGCCCTACACTTGGGCCAATCAGTGGCTGATTCCCCTTGATGTCGCAGATAAGCTGCAACCAATGCTGTCGGGAGAGGGAGACCACCAGATCGTAAAAGCGGTGGAGACAGTAGAGAATTCCGGGGTTCAGGCAGATATGATCCGCGCCCCTTTGATGAGGATAGAGGTGGCACTCCTCTCGCCCACCCAGGATCTGCAGACGCCACAAGGGCCCCTCAACAAGGATGCGCCGAACTCGGGCAAGAAGAGGCCGCCAGGCGTCGTGCCGACGCAGTGCAGTTACCGAGCGGACCCCCTCTGCACGCAGCCGGGACAACTCCGTCAGCATGATGGCCTGACGACCGCTGCTCTGTTTGAGCAAGGTAGCCGTTTCTCCCGTCGCCGAGTAGGGCAGACTGTGCTGCCAATAAAGCTCCACAAACTTGGTGGCCAGTTCGTCCAGCGTAATAGTGCGCGCCGCGGTCAGATCATGGGTCTCGGTACTGCGC
>NZ_JAAKOV010000039.1:0-622 GCF_049171595.1 Aeromonas sp. 603607 | reverse complement strand
AATTTGAATCAAGCAATCTGTGTGGGCACTCACAGCATCGAACATCAAAAACAATTTTTGATTTTCAATGTCTGGTGAAGTGACCAAGACGATTTCTTAGCAATAAGAAGTCGAACAGTTTATTTCAGCAATTCATTGAGCCGCTTTTCGAAGCAACCAAACTTAAATTGAAGAGTTTGATCATGGCTCAGATTGAACGCTGGCGGCAGGCCTAACACATGCAAGTCGAGCGGCAGCGGGAAAGTAGCTTGCTACTTTTGCCGGCGAGCGGCGGACGGGTGAGTAATGCCTGGGGATCTGCCCAGTCGAGGGGGATAACTACTGGAAACGGTAGCTAATACCGCATACGCCCTACGGGGGAAAGCAGGGGACCTTCGGGCCTTGCGCGATTGGATGAACCCAGGTGGGATTAGCTAGTTGGTGAGGTAATGGCTCACCAAGGCGACGATCCCTAGCTGGTCTGAGAGGATGATCAGCCACACTGGAACTGAGACACGGTCCAGACTCCTACGGGAGGCAGCAGTGGGGAATATTGCACAATGGGGGAAACCCTGATGCAGCCATGCCGCGTGTGTGAAGAAGGCCTTCGGGTTGTAAAGCACTTTCAGCGAGGAGGAAAGGT
>NZ_JAAKOV010000038.1:0-677 GCF_049171595.1 Aeromonas sp. 603607 | reverse complement strand
CAATCGCGATATCTGCAATCCCGTGGAGCAAGGCGCACTTGTAAGTGGCCACAAAATCGCCTTCGGTAAAGATGCGTTGCAGATAGGCAATAAAAGCGAGTTGTTGCTCAGGGGAGGCGTGCATGTTCACCCCCAAGGATCAGACTCTGCCAACTCAAGCCGCTACGCGCCAAGGCATCCTCCTGTGGTTCTGACACATGGAGCAGTGTCATCCCCTCCTCCAATGCAAGCCGCTCCACCTCATCGACAGCTACCGGATACATGGCTCGCTCCCGCATCTCCTGCTCCGAGATAACCAGACGAAGACTCAGTACCAGATAACCATCTGGTGAGAGCAGCTCATGAAGACGTGCCAGCGCCAAGGGACGAGACTCCGGGGGTAGATGCATCCAGACAGCACTGAGCAAAATCAGATCAAAAGTACCGGTCACGCGAGAGAGAGCCGGCATAGCGTCATTGACCCAATCCACTGCAACATCCCGGGTACGGCACTGTCCCAGCGAAGCGAGTGCCTGACTGGGTTCGACAGCGACCACACTGTGGCCCTGATGGAGCCCGGCCAAAAACGCGGCATCCCGACCACTGCCAGCCCCTACATCGAGCAACCGGCGCGGCGCCGCCACGAGCCAAGGCTCCAGCAGAGTGAGCCAGTCGCAATGAACAGTGCGCGAAGATAC
>NZ_JAAKOV010000037.1:0-710 GCF_049171595.1 Aeromonas sp. 603607 | reverse complement strand
GCCAGCATCACGCTGGATGACAACATCACTGCGGATGACGTGATCAACGCGGCCGAGTCCAAACAGGACATCGCGGTGACCGGTAGCGTGGGCGGTGACGTGAAGGTGGGGGACACCGTCACCCTGACCGTGAACGGCAAGACCTTCACCGGCACCGTGGCGGCCGACAAGACCTTCAGCATCAATGTGCCGGGTGCCGACCTGGTAGCCGATGGCGACAAGACCATCGACGCCAAGGTGACCACCACCGATGCGGCGGGCAACAGCACCAGCGCCACCGCCAGCGAAGGGTACGGGGTCGACACCACGGCGCCGGACAACGGCACCACCACCATCAGCGTCAACGACGTGACGGCCGACAACGTGATCAACGCGGCCGAATCCGGCCAGGCGATCCCGGTATCCGGAACCGTCAGCGGCGAGTTCAAAGCCGGTGACGTGGTGACCCTCACCATCAACGGCAAGGACTACACCACGACCGTCAACGCGGCGGGTGAGTACAGCGTCGACGTGGCCGGTAGCGACCTGGCTGCCGACACCACCATCGATGCCAAAGTGGCCGCTACCGATGCCGCCGGCAACGTGGGTGAAGCCAGCACCGTGCACACCCACGGTGTGGACACCGAGGTGACCGCCAGCATCACGCTGGATGACAACATCACTGCGGATGACGTGATCAACGCGGCCGAGTCCAAACAGGACATCGCGGT
>NZ_JAAKOV010000036.1:0-1032 GCF_049171595.1 Aeromonas sp. 603607 | reverse complement strand
GGCTATGTCCCAATTACGTGTTGCATGGGGCGCCCCAGGGCCTCATACAAACACACTTTGATATTTACGCCTTTTCCGTAACGCTCCAACATCCTGCGCCAACCCAGGTAGTTCTTCAGGTAGTGCGTCGCCACTCCATGAAATCGCTCCATCCACTCTTTCAACCGATGGTGATATCCGTTCACATGCTGGATGTGATACGCACCGACTACCCGTTCGCCTTGACGATTGCGCACCACCTGATGGGTTATACCCTGTTCCTTGCTGAAACAGGCATACACACCCGCCCCATCGCTACACAGCACCGCATCCGGTGACACCAACGGCTTCAACACCGCGATGACCGTCTCGGCATCTATTTTCTCCAACTGGAAATCCGCATGGTGGCCTGCACGGTCTTGTACCACCATCACCGGGATGTAATCTGGCCCGGTTCCACGAGTTCGACCTTTACCACCGCGATGACGTGGTGGACGCGGCAGTCCCCGCTGCCCCTTGAACGATTCAAGGAAGAAGGTCTCATCAACCTCAACGATGCCCTCTTCCCGGGTGGCCTGATGGGTTGCCATCGCGCGCAAGAAGCGGTGACGCCAGAGGAACGCGGTGTTCTTGCTGACCCCACAGCGCCGCGCAGCCTGGCGGACAGTCAGTCCTTCGATGAGGGCTTGCGCGTAGTCTTCCCAGCACTGTGCTTTACGCAATCTGGCCAAGGGCGTCTTGGTCAGAACGGTGCTGGTGCGCAGACACAGTTTGCAACGGTAGCGGCGCAGTCCCCGACTCCATCCCCAAGGCGCCAGCTGGGTAACATCGGCCTGACAATGGGGGCAGCCACTGCATGCCGGTAACTGAGTATTGAGCGAGGTAATGGTGTGGGGTGCAGTGAGCTCCTGCTGAGCAACACGGCGCTGGCGCAGGGTTAACTGGGGAAAAAGGGACAACAGGTGTTGAAAGGCTGGGGTATCCATGATGGTAGACCTCAAGGTGATGGCCTACTTCAAGATTAGCCTTTCAACACGTAATTGGGACAGAGCC
>NZ_JAAKOV010000035.1:0-1104 GCF_049171595.1 Aeromonas sp. 603607 | reverse complement strand
CATGACTGGGGTGAAGTCGTAACAAGGTAACCCTAGGGGAACCTGGGGTTGGATCACCTCCTTACCTTAAGATGTCGTGTTGTTGAGTGTTCACACAGATTGCCTTGATTCAAGTTTAGAGACAGTACACGAAGTGGGTCTGTAGCTCAGGTGGTTAGAGCGCACCCCTGATAAGGGTGAGGTCGGTGGTTCGAGTCCACTCAGACCCACCACTTCGTTCCCGATTATGGGGCTATAGCTCAGCTGGGAGAGCGCCTGCTTTGCACGCAGGAGGTCTGCGGTTCGATCCCGCATAGCTCCACCATAATCGGTACTGAATTTTGCGAGAAGCAAAAGCCATGCGTTGAATGAAATGTTCAATCTATGTCTTTGACTTCTTTATGAAGTTTGCTCTTTAACAATCTGGAAAGCTGATTTAAAAAGTAGTTCTCAAACATTTGTTACAAGTGCTTTGGAAACTTCTTGGCGAAAACCAAATTTTATTTGGTCCTTGTTGTACGACAACAAGCAAGCGTTGTTTCGACGACACTTCTTGGGGTTGTATGGTTAAGTGACTAAGCGTACATGGTGGATGCCTTGGCAGTCAGAGGCGATGAAGGACGTACTAACCTGCGATAAGCTGTGAGAAGTCGGTAAGAGACGCTATTACTCACAGATTTCCGAATGGGGAAACCCACCCGAGATAACTCGGGTATCTGTTACTGAATACATAGGTAACAGAGGCGAACCGGGAGAACTGAAACATCTAAGTACCCCGAGGAAAAGAAATCAACCGAGATTCCCTCAGTAGCGGCGAGCGAACGGGGATTAGCCCTTAAGCATCTTGGAAGTTAGTGGAACGGTCCTGGAAAGGCCGGCGATACAGGGTGATAGCCCCGTACACGAAAACAACCTTGATGTGAAATCGAGTAGGGCGGGACACGTGACATCCTGTCTGAATATGGGGGGACCATCCTCCAAGGCTAAATACTCCTGACTGACCGATAGTGAACCAGTACCGTGAGGGAAAGGCGAAAAGAACCCCTGTGAGGGGAGTGAAATAGAACCTGAAACCGTGTACGTACAAGCAGTGGGAGCCCTTCGGGGTGACTGCGTACCTTTTGT
>NZ_JAAKOV010000034.1:0-2341 GCF_049171595.1 Aeromonas sp. 603607 | reverse complement strand
CCTATCAACGTTGTGGTCTCCAACGGCCCTTTAGGACCCTCAAGGGGTCAGGGATGACTCATCTCAGGGCTCGCTTCCCGCTTAGATGCTTTCAGCGGTTATCGATTCCGAACTTAGCTACCGGGCAGTGCCACTGGCGTGACAACCCGAACACCAGAGGTTCGTTCACTCCGGTCCTCTCGTACTAGGAGCAACTCCCTTCAATCATCCAACGCCCACGGCAGATAGGGACCGAACTGTCTCACGACGTTCTGAACCCAGCTCGCGTACCACTTTAAATGGCGAACAGCCATACCCTTGGGACCGACTTCAGCCCCAGGATGTGATGAGCCGACATCGAGGTGCCAAACACCGCCGTCGATATGAACTCTTGGGCGGTATCAGCCTGTTATCCCCGGAGTACCTTTTATCCGTTGAGCGATGGCCCTTCCATTCAGAACCACCGGATCACTATGACCTACTTTCGTACCTGCTCGACCTGTCCGTCTCGCAGTTAAGCTGGCTTATGCCATTGCACTAACCTCCTGATGTCCGACCAGGATTAGCCAACCTTCGTGCTCCTCCGTTACTCTTTGGGAGGAGACCGCCCCAGTCAAACTACCCACCAGGCACTGTCCGCGAGCCCGATTCAGGGCCCTGCGTTAGAACATCAAACATACAAGGGTGGTATTTCAAGGACGGCTCCAGCGCAACTGGCGTCACGCCTTCAAAGCCTCCCACCTATCCTACACATGTAGGTTCAATGTTCAGTGCCAAGCTGTAGTAAAGGTTCACGGGGTCTTTCCGTCTAGCCGCGGGTACACCGCATCTTCACGGCGAATTCGATTTCACTGAGTCTCGGGTGGAGACAGCATGGCCATGGTTACACCATTCGTGCAGGTCGGAACTTACCCGACAAGGAATTTCGCTACCTTAGGACCGTTATAGTTACGGCCGCCGTTTACCGGGGCTTCGATCAAGAGCTTCGCTTGCGCTAACCCCATCAATTAACCTTCCGGCACCGGGCAGGTGTCACACCCTATACGTCCACTTTCGTGTTTGCAGAGTGCTGTGTTTTTGATAAACAGTCCCAGCCATCTGGTCACTGCGACTCCCAACTGCTCCATCCGCAAGGGACTTCACTGTCAAGAGCGAACCTTCTCCCGAAGTTACGGTTCTATTTTGCCTAGTTCCTTCACCCGAGTTCTCTCAAGCGCCTTGGTATTCTCTACCCGACCACCTGTGTCGGTTTGGGGTACGATGACTTGTAATCTGAAGCTTAGAGGCTTTTCCTGGAAGCAGGGCATCAATGGCTTCCGCACCGTAGTGCGTTCGTCTCGTGTCTCAGTGTTGTGTCTCCGGATTTGCCTAGAAACACCACCTACGCACTTTCACCAGGACAACCGTCGCCTGGCCCACCTAGCCTTCTCCGTCCCCCCATCGCAATTACAAGTCGTGCAGGAATATTAACCTGCTTCCCATCGACTACGCCTTTCGGCCTCGCCTTAGGGGTCGACTCACCCTGCCCCGATTAACGTTGGACAGGAACCCTTGGTCTTCCGGCGAGGAGGCTTTTCACCCCCTTTATCGTTACTTACGTCAGCATTCGCACTTCTGATATCTCCAGCATGCCTCTCGACACACCTTCGCAGACTTACAGAACGCTCCCCTACCACTCACGCTTAGCGTGAATCCGCGGCTTCGGTGCCTGGTTTGAGCCCCGTTACATCTTCCGCGCAGGCCGACTCGACTAGTGAGCTATTACGCTTTCTTTAAATGATGGCTGCTTCTAAGCCAACATCCTAGCTGTCTGAGCCTTCCCACATCGTTTCCCACTTAACCAGAACTTTGGGACCTTAGCCGGCGGTCTGGGTTGTTTCCCTCTTCACGACGGACGTTAGCACCCGCCGTGTGTCTCCCGGATATTACTTACTGGTATTCGGAGTTTGCATGGGGTTGGTAAGTCGGGATGACCCCCTAGCCCAAACAGTGCTCTACCCCCAGTAGTATTCGTCCGAGGCGCTACCTAAATAGCTTTCGGGGAGAACCAGCTATCTCCGAGTTTGATTGGCCTTTCACCCCCAGCCACAGGTCATCCCCTAACTTTGCAACGTTAGTGGGTTCGGTCCTCCAGTTGATGTTACTCAACCTTCAACCTGCCCATGGCTAGATCACCCGGTTTCGGGTCTACACCTTGCAACTAGACGCCCAGTTAAGACTCGGTTTCCCTACGGCTCCCCTATACGGTTAACCTCGCTACAAAATGTAAGTCGCTGACCCATTATACAAAAGGTACGCAGTCACCCCGAAGGGCTCCCACTGCTTGTACGTACACGGTTTCAGGTTCTATTTCACTCCCCTC
>NZ_JAAKOV010000033.1:0-7215 GCF_049171595.1 Aeromonas sp. 603607 | reverse complement strand
GTATCCATGATGGTAGACCTCAAGGTGATGGCCTACTTCAAGATTAGCCTTTCAACACGTAATTGGGACAGAGCCTTGAAAAAGGGGGGACGGCCCCCATTTATTCAGGGCAGAAAGTGGTGATGACGGGGCGGCAAAATCGCCTCTGACCATCGTTGGATGGGCGCCACTTTTTCTCAATTTACCGGTGCTGGAGTGGATATGGGCAAGTTGTTTTTGTTGTTGGTGGGTCTGGTTGTGCTGGAGCTCACCGTGATGATCGAGGTCGGCTCGGTAATCGGGGCGCTGCCGACTGTCGGCTTGCTCATACTGACTGCGGTATTGGGCTCCTCGCTGGTGCGCAGTGAAGGGATCAAGACCCTGTTCAGCGCCCAGCAAAAGATGCAGATGGGCGAGATGCCGGGCCGCGAGGTGATGGGGGGCATGATGCTGGCGTTGGCGGGCCTGCTGCTGATTATCCCGGGTTTCGTGACCGACATGTTCGGTGTGCTGTTGCTGCAACCCTGGCTGCGCAACAAACTGGCTGACAAGCTGATCGGCAGCAGCCAGTTCCGGATGCAGATGGGCGGTTTCCAGCGTACTCAATCGCCGTTTGGCAACGCACCGTCCGATGATCATCTGGGGAACGCCAAGCAGGGCGGCACCACCATCGAAGGCGAATTTGAGCGCAAAGAGTGAGCGTAAAGAGTAATCGACGAAACGAAAACCCGAGGCGAGTGACTGAATCAGGGTTTACCCTGATGGCACAACGCCTCGAAGCGGTGTCGGGCATACCACCATGCGAGGGTGCCCGCCGCCAGATTGGCCAGCAAGATCCCCAGATATATCCCCTGTTCTCCCCCCAGCTTTGCCCCCAGCCAGGCTCCTGGCAACAGAAAACCAAACAGTCGCAATCCGTTGAACAAGAACGAAATACTGGATGCCCGCACGCCATTGAGTGCCGAGGCCAGCAGCATCACCATGCCCTGAAATCCGTAACCGATCGGCACTAGATGCAGATAGAGAATAATCAGGCGGATGACCTGTGGATGATCGCTGAACAGGTTAGCGATGAGTGGCGCCAGTAGCCAGGTCAGGCCATAGATGGCGAGCTGGAAAAGCAACGCAAAACTCATGCAGCTCTGCAGTGCAGCCTTGGCGCGGGCCGGATTGCCAGCGCCGCAGTTTTGCGAGATGAAAGGGGCCAGTACGGAGGCGAGGGCCATCATCACAATCAGCAGCAGCGCCTCGACCCGCGACGCGGCGCCGTAAGCCGCCACCACTTCGGTACCCAGTCCTGCAAAGATCGTCATCAGCACCGCATTGGCCAGGGGGTTGAGCATATTGGTAAAAGAGGCTGGGACGGCGACATGGAGTAACGCCCGCCAGTGGGACAGCAACCGTGCCCGCGGCGAGAGGCGCCACAGCAGCAAGCCTTCCCGATGACGCAGGATATAGAGGCTGACCAGCATCGCCATCAACCAGGAGATAGAAGTCGCGATGGCGGCCCCACGGATCCCCCATTCGGGAAAGGGGCCGATGCCGAAGATCAACAGAGGATCCAGTACCCCGTTGACCAACCCGGCTACTGCCATCACCAGACTGGGGGTTTTGGTATCGCCGGTCGCCCGTATGGCGGCATTGCCCACCATGGGCAGCACCAGCATGGGGACGGTGAGATACCAGATCAGCATGTAGTCATGGATGAGAGAGATAAGCTCGGCACTGGCCCCCAGCAGAGTAAACAGAGGCTTGATGGTGAGAGCCCCCCCCGCGGAGAGCAGGGCCACCATGATCACCGCCAGAAACAGACTGTCGGTGGCGAGATGGGCCGCCTCATCGTGTTTGCCCTGCCCCAGGGTATGACCGATCACCGCTGACAATCCGGCACCCAATCCCATCGCCAACGAGGTGACCACAAAAGTGACAGGAAAAGTAAAACTGATGGCGGCCAGAGCTTCGGTTCCCAGCATACCGATAAAAAAGGTATCGACCAGATTGAAGGCCAGAATGGCGATGATGCCGAAGATCATGGGGCCCGTCATCTGGCGCAATACGACCGGAATAGGGGCTGTCAGCATGGGGTTGGTGCGGGTCAAGGGCTCGTCTCTACAGCTGGCTTTGAAGGTTCTGGCATGGAAACCGGGCGGCTTGAACCGACCTTGCTCCAGAGTGCGGACATGGCTGAACCATCGAAGATGTTTATAGTACGTGAAAAAATTTTTTTTGTATTTGCCCTTGAAGGTTTAGCAACTCTGCCCCACATCAGGGACATATCTAATTTGGCCTGGAACGGCCATTCCTCAAAGCAACAATGAGACTCATTTTGGGAGAGTTATCGATGAAAATTCGTCCACTGCACGACCGCGTCATCATCAAGCGCATCGAAGCTGAAGCCAAATCTGCCGGCGGTATCGTCTTGACTGGTACTGCGGCCCAAAAGTCCACCCGTGGTGAAGTGCTTGCCGTGGGGACTGGTCGCATCCTGGATAATGGCGAAGTCAAAGCGCTGGCCGTGAAGGTTGGTGACAAGGTTATCTTCAACGAAGGCTACGGTGTTAAGACCGAGAAGCTGGATGGTCAGGACGTCCTGATCCTTTCCGAAACCGACATCCTGGCGATTGTCGAAGAGTAATCCATCCTCCTTTTCCCCGAATTGATTTAAGGATTGAAGAAAAATGGCAGCTAAAGACGTTAAGTTTGGTAACGAAGCCCGCATCAAGATGCTGGAAGGCGTAAACATCCTGGCTGATGCCGTCAAGGTGACTCTGGGCCCGAAAGGCCGCAACGTGGTGCTGGACAAGTCCTTCGGCGCCCCGACCATCACTAAAGATGGCGTTTCTGTTGCGCGCGAAATCGAGCTGGAAGACAAGTTCCAGAACATGGGCGCCCAGATGGTCAAGGAAGTGGCTTCCAAGGCGAACGATGCCGCCGGTGACGGTACCACTACTGCAACCGTTCTGGCTCAGGCTATCGTCAACGAAGGTCTGAAAGCCGTTGCCGCCGGTATGAACCCGATGGACCTGAAGCGCGGTATCGACAAGGCAGTGGTGGCTGCCGTTGCCGAGCTGCAGGCGCTGTCCCAGCCGTGTGCCGACAGCAATGCCATCGCTCAGGTGGGCACCATCTCCGCCAACTCCGACGAGAAAGTGGGCAAGCTGATTGCCGAAGCCATGGACAAAGTGGGTCGCGATGGCGTCATCACCGTTGAAGATGGTCAGGGTCTGGAAGATGAGCTGGCAGTTGTTGAAGGTATGCAGTTCGACCGCGGCTACCTGTCCCCCTACTTCATCAACAAGCAAGAGACCGGTTCCGTTGAACTGGACGACCCGTTCATCCTGCTGGTTGACAAGAAAGTCTCCAACATCCGCGAAATGCTGCCGGTGCTGGAAGGTGTTGCCAAAGCGGGCAAACCGCTGTTGATCGTTGCCGAAGACGTAGAAGGCGAAGCCCTGGCGACTCTGGTGGTCAACACCATGCGTGGTATCGTGAAAGTGGCAGCCGTCAAGGCGCCTGGCTTCGGTGACCGTCGCAAGGCTATGCTGCAGGATATCGCCGTACTGACTGGCGGTACCGTCATCTCTGAAGAAGTTGGCATGGAGCTGGAAAAAGCGACGCTGGAAGATCTGGGTCGTGCCAAGCGCATCGTCATCACCAAAGAGAACACCACCATCATCGATGGCGTGGGCGATGCCGGTGTGATCGAAGGTCGTGTTGCCCAGATCCGTCAGCAGATCGAAGAGACCTCTTCCGACTACGACCGTGAGAAGCTGCAAGAGCGCGTAGCCAAGCTGGCTGGCGGTGTTGCCGTGATCAAGGTTGGCGCTGCCACCGAAGTCGAGATGAAAGAGAAAAAAGCCCGTGTGGAAGATGCCCTGCACGCTACCCGCGCCGCCGTTGAAGAAGGCGTGGTTGCCGGTGGTGGTGTTGCTCTGGTTCGCGTTGCTGCCAAACTGGCTGGTCTGCGCGGTGACAACGAAGACCAGAACGTCGGTATCAAGGTTGCCCTGCGCGCCATGGAAGCCCCACTGCGTCAAATCGTCATCAACGCCGGTGAAGAAGCCTCCGTCATCGCCAACGCGGTGAAGAATGGTGAAGGCAACTTCGGTTACAACGCTTACACCGAGCAGTATGGCGACATGCTGACCATGGGTATCCTGGATCCGACCAAGGTCACCCGCTCTGCCCTGCAGTTCGCCTCTTCTATCGCCGGCCTGATGATCACCACCGAGTGCATGGTGACCGAGCTGCCGAAGAAAGATGCTCCAGCCATGCCTGATATGGGTGGCATGGGTGGCATGGGCATGATGTAATCATCATCCCGGCTCTGTTTGAGAAACGGCTCGCCTTGGCGGGCCGTTTTTTTATATCTGACTAAACTGAGTCTGTTGATAGCAGAAAAGTGTAAGGGGGAAAGATGAAGGTGCTTGGATGGATAACTCTGCTGTTTGCATTGATTGCCATGCCGCTTGTGGCTGCCGAGGCCCTCAAGGGGCCTGTGATCTTGAAAGTAAGCGGCAATATCAGCTCCCCAGATGAGGTGGACGGCAAAGTGCTTTTTGACTTGGCCACGCTGCAGGCGTTGCCGCAATATGAGATAGTCACCAGCAACCCTTGGGTTGATAAACCTCACAAGTACAGAGGGCCCAAGGTGGCGGACGTGCTGGCCGCAGTGGGGGCTAATGGCAAGAGCATAACCTTGACAGCATTGAACAGTTTTCAGATCCGCATCAATTGGGACAAAGTTGCCAAGTATAACCCTATTCTTGCTTGGGAAGATGACGGGTTAGCCATGAGGGTCCGTGACAAGGGGCCGCTCTGGTTTATGTTGCCGCTTGATCAATATCCGGAGCTGAAGCGCTCTGAATATACCGACATGATGATTTGGCAGCTGGACCTGATAGATATTCAACACTGATAAAAGAGTCACGGGAGCACGGGGTGAAAGGAAAGACCAGGGCGTGGCCACTGCTCGTCATTCTGTATGTATCCATTCTGTCGTTTACCGGGAGCACCCTTTATTGTCTGGTTCAGCTCCAGAATGCGACCAGAGCGATGGAGAAATATACCTATGATGTCTCCTGGGCGCTGATGCAGCTGCAGCTCGAGTTGGGGCGTTTCCTCAGTGCTGTAGAGGTCTACCATTATGGTGGAATAGAGCACAATGACCTGATGTTGCGCTATGACATTCTTTGGAGCAGAACCCCCATCCTGTTGAGCGGTCAGTTGCGTAAAAGCATGCAGGATAAGCAGAAAACCTTGCGCTTGGTGCAACTGATTGAAAACAACATTCGCTATATAGAGCCTGTCATTACCAAGCTGCAGAGCGGAGACTCTGTCTACCAGCAAATAATGATGCGCCTAGCCCCCTTGCAGGAGCCTTTATCCTATGCACTAGCTTCCGTTATGCAGAAGAACATCAACATCTACTCAGAGAATGATCGCCATTTTGGTCAATTGCGTGATGCTCTGCTGTTGATGGTGTCGGGGTTGGTTATCTCGGTTTTACTCCTTAGCTTGCTTCTTGTATATGAAGCTCGACGTCACTTTAGGGCAGCAAGGCGTGACCCGTTGACGGGTCTCTCCAATCGGGTGGCATTGCTGGAACGGATGGAGCTCTGTGCCACTCAGGAGGTACCTTTCGGATTGGTATTGGTCGACATCAACGACTTCAGAGATATCAACAGCAAGTTTGGTTATGATGCGGGCGATTTTTTGCTCAGTGAATTGGCCAGACGGATCAGATTGCTCTGTGAAGAAGGGGAGTGGAGTGGTCGGTTGGGTGGCGATCAATTTGCCATTATCCAGCGTGGTAGCAGCGATCTGCGTCAGGTCAGGGAGCTGGTAGCGCGACTGCTGCACGTTCTGAAGCAAGATATCGTCTATGATAACTATCCCTTCCGGCTCGAGGTGGGGATCGGGATTGCCTTCTATCCGATGGACAGCGATAAAACACAGGAGTTATTGAGTCGTGCGGAACAGGCTCTGTTCCATAGCCGCAAGACCCATGTCCCCTATGTGATTTACGATAACTCCTTGCTCAACGAGACAGCGCGGCGCAAGCATTTGGCCTCGGACATGATCATGGCGCTGGAACACAATGCGTTGGAACTCTATTACCAACCCATCGTCAATCTCGAGAGTGGCCGTTGTGAAGCTGTCGAAGCACTGCTGCGCTGGCGGCATCCGGAGCTGGGCTTTATTCCGCCAAACGAAGTGATCATGGTGGCTGAGGAGTTCCAGCTTGCCGAGCGTCTGGGCGGCTGGGTGTTGAACACCGCTTGCGAGCAGCTTTATCAGTGGCATCAGTTGGGTATGGTCGACCTGCAGATGTGCGTGAATATCTCGCCGGGCATGTACCAGCGCAATTTGCTCAAACTGGTGGCCAAGGCATTGATGGAGAACCACCTGCCAGCCAGCAGTCTGGTTTTGGAGGTCACTGAAGATACCACCATGCGCGAAGTGAAGAATTCGCTGCAACTGATGCAGGATCTCAATCAGCAGGGTGTGTTGTTGGCATTAGACGATTTTGGGACTGGTTATTCATCTTTGAGTTATCTGCAAAAGCTACCTGTGAGCAAGGTGAAGATTGACCGCTCCTTCATACAGGGCATTGATACTTCCATGGAGGCATCCGAGCTGGTCGCCAATATTTGCCGGATGGGGTCCATGCTGGGCAAGAGTCTGGTGTGTGAAGGGATTGAGACACAGGCCCAGTTGGATGTGCTGCGATCCCTGACCGATATCCACTTATATGGACAGGGCTATCTGTTCAGCCGGCCAGAACAGGCGGAGAAAATCTATCAAACCTTGCTGGAGATGGAGGAGCTTTGGCTGGCGCGTCAACAATCGGAAATGGCTTATATGAGTTGAGAAGAGGCTTGCCTGTCATCTGGCTCCATAATGTGTGATTTAGCTCGAATTTTCTTCTTGTTGTTTGTTGTTTGAACGGTTGTGCGGTTTTATCAAAAAAATATGCAAATTACCCTTGCCAGAAAGAATCGGCTCCCTATAATGCGCCTCCATCGACAGGGCAAGCGGCAACGCAAACAACCTCGTCGATAACCTCGAAAAGCCTTTGAAAATAAGGCTTGACTCGAGAAGGGGGTTGAGTAGAATTCCACTCCCGCAGCAACGAACTGTTGCGTCGCTCTTTAAAAATTTGAATCAAGCAATCTGTGTGGGCACTCACAGCATCGAACATCAAAAACAATTTTTGATTTTCAATGTCTGGTG
>NZ_JAAKOV010000032.1:0-8786 GCF_049171595.1 Aeromonas sp. 603607 | reverse complement strand
AAAAAATCGGCTCAAACATGAAGAAATGAAATGACTGCGTCAGCCGAGAAGAATTTCCCCGCTTATTCGCACCTTCCCTAACCCAAGACGCATGCGGGAAATCAATGACCATGTTTTCCACTGGGTTTTATCACTCATTACACCGACATCCTGTCTGAAAAAATCTGATGGGCTAACCATACCAGAAAGCTTTAAATGAGCCCATCATTGTGATCACCCTCCTCGAACCTGAACGAGCCCCCTCAGGACGACTTGCTCGATAACTACTTACTACCGTTCATACAATCTGAACGTTAAGGTTTGTCTACGATGAAGACGATGGCCTGAGCTTTAAAGCCATAAGTGTCTGAATATATTATATTTTCAATGGTATGTGTCACACTGCATCAAATTTATAGTAACAATAGCCAAAGCCCCGAACACATCTACAGAGACACCTTCAGGCACAGTGTTCAGATCTAATCGCCTGGCCTCCCCAAACAACCTAGTGGTGTGCTGTTCGAGAATCTCATCCAGCTCTAAAGATGAGATGGATCTTCTCCAGCGAGGGTGAGCCTTAAAGTCCTCTATAACGCAGTGTTGCAAGCATAAATGTGGGACTTCGACCCACCCGCCTGAATCAACGGAGGTATGTACCTTGGCTTGAAAAATGACTCTGACCATCGTGAAACATCCAGATGCAAAAACTGGGAGACTTGATGATATGAGGTTAGTTCATTAATGACAAACAAGTTAACTGCGGAATGGCTTTTTGCTAGGATGGTCGAATAAAACTAGGCTGTGTTCTCAAAATGCTGGTTTTCTGTCCACACATAACTCGCGCAAGTAGCGAAGGCAGAAAGCCAGTTTGATAAAGGCTGCAAAACTCTTGGCTAGCTTTTCATATCTCGTTGAAAACCGGCGAAACTTCTTCAACCAACCGAAGCACCGCTCCACGACATTGCGCCTGCGGTAATGCACCTTGTCCAGTACCAATGGACGCCCCTTATGGCGCCGTTGCTGGTCGCTGCGTTGCGGAATGACCGCTTTTATCCTTCTCCGCCGTAGCTCGGCTCGAAAGGCTTTGCTGCTATAGGCCTTGTCTGCGGCAAGATGCGCTGGCCGTGTTCGGTAGCGACCTGATGACGTTGGTATCCTCGCCATGGCCAACGCGCTTGTTGCATAGCTGATTTCTGCTGATTGCCCCGGTGACAGGCAGAAGCTCAGTGGTAAGCCATGACCGTCCGTGACCAAGTGAATTTTGCTGCCGAAACCTCCCCGCGAACGGCCAAGGGCTTGATTCATTGAGGTGTTTTTTTACGTGCACCGGCAGCATCTTTGGATGCTCTGACATTGGAGCCGTCCAGGCACCACAGGTCGAAATCGATGAGCCCTTCTTCATTGAGCTTGAGTTGCAGCGCTTCCAGAATGGCATCAATCCGGCCTGCATCCTGCCAACGCCGGAAGGTGTTGTAGACCGAATTCCATGGTCCGAAACGTTCTGGAAGGTCTCGCCAAGGAGCTCCGGTGTGGAGTATCCAGAGAATGCCATCGAGCACTTGGCGCGTTTCACGGGTAGGGCGCCCGATCAGGCTTCGAGAAGGAAACTGGGTGTAGTGGTCAACTAAATCCGGACACTTGGTTAGGCCGATCCTCGGCTCTTGCTGGCGGCATCCCGTCATTGTATTGATGTGGACGCCGCCAGTTGTAGTAATCCATCAAGTAATAACTGATATCCCGCTTTGCTTCCCGCAAGTGCATGTATCCCGTGGCCGGCAGCCACTCCGTCTTCAAACTCCTGAACAACCGCTGCATCGGGGCGTTATCCCAACAATTACCACGCCGACTCATGCTCTGGGTCATGCGATAGCGCCACAGTCGTTGCCGAAATACCCTACTGCCATATTGGCTGCCCTGGTCAGTGTGAAATAGCACACCGGATGGGCAACCCCGCTGCTGATAGGCCATCTCCAGTGCTTTGATTGCCAATTCTGCATCAGGTTTATCAGACATCGCCCAGCCCACGACCCGCCGGGTGTGCAGGTCAAGCACTGCGCCTAGGTAATACCAACGACCCGCGGCCCAGACATAGGTGATATCGCCACACCACACCTGATTGGGTTGCTGGACATCAAATTTACGGGCCAGCAGATTGGGAATATCCGGTCGCTCAGACCGGGCGACCTGATAGCGATGAGCGCCCGGTTGCTTGGATACCAGACCGGCTTCCTTCATCAGACTGCGCACTTTGAATCGGCCAATCTGATACCCCAGCTCTCGCATCATCGACATCAAGGTGCGGCTGCCCGCTGAGTTCCGACTTTCTTTGAACAAACGGCGCAACTCACAGCGCTGCTGCATACGCTCACGGTTAATCGCCCGCCTGCGGGCCAGATAATCGTAAAAACAGGAAGTGGGCACATCGAAAGCGCAGCAGACCAAGGTGATGGGGGCTTGCTCCCTTAATCGGTCTATCCCGCCATCAAGAGAGCAGTAGCCTAATGGGATGGTCTGCTCTATCCACCCCGCTATGCTGGAGCCAGCATCAAGGAGGCTCATCATGACTCAAGCGCAGATTTACATTTACGGGATCGATTTAGGCAAAAACTGGTTTCACCTGGTGGCGATGGATCGCATGGGGCATGTATTGACCAAGCAAAAGCTCACTCGTTCACAACTGAAACAGTTCATCAGTACGACTCCACCCTGTCGGGTTGCCTTCGAGGCATGTCCTGGTTCGCAATACTGGGGACACCTGTTCCAACAGGCGGGGTTCGAGCCCAAGATTATTCCCGCTCAATTTGTTAAGCCCTACCTCAAATCGAACAAGAATGACTT
This sequence comes from Aeromonas sp. 603607, assembly GCF_049171595.1. Lineage (NCBI taxonomy): Bacteria > Pseudomonadati > Pseudomonadota > Gammaproteobacteria > Aeromonadales > Aeromonadaceae > Aeromonas > Aeromonas sp. 603607. The sequence continues at coordinate 5,969 of NZ_JAAKOV010000032.1, read as the reverse complement.
CAACGATGCCACCGCCATTGCCGAGGCTGGTAGCAGAGGCACTATGCGCTGTGTCCCGTTGAAATCTCATGAACAGTTGGCATTGCAGGCGACTCATCGCGTCCGTCAGCGTTTCATCGTCGAACGAACCGCCACTGTCAATCAGATGCGAGCGTTGCTGCTAGAATATGGGCTCACCGTGCCAGTCGGCAGAAAAGTCTTCGAGCGCTCTCTGCCGACGATCCTTGAAGATGCCGAGAATGGCTTGCCTGACTTTATCCGCGCCCTGGTATTGCGTCTGAGAGAACGGTGGCAACAGCTGGATATTCAGATTGATGACATGAGCCTCATGCTCGGACAAGCCTCGAGCACGTCGAGTTTGTGCCAAAAAATCAGTACCGTCCCCGGCATTGGACCAATTGTCTCAACCGCGTTGATTGCCGCAATTGGCAATGGCTCACAATTCAAGAAAGCCCGCGACCTGTCAGCCTGGTTGGGGCTGGTCCCCAGGCAATATTCAACGGGCGGCAAATCTTCGCTCGGCGGGATCAGTAAGCGTGGCAATAGCTATTTAAGGCAAATGGTTATTCAGGGCGCCAAAGCGCTGAAAATTCACATGAAGCGTGACAAATCATCGTTAGGCGAATGGGTCGCCAGGCTAGAGGTCGGCCATCACAACCATGTGGTACTTATCGCCCTGGCCAACAAGATAATGCGAATTTGCTGGAAAGTGCTGACATCCGGCAGGGATTACCAACCGTATCCCAACACAAGTTCAGCCGTTTAACTGATAGAACTCATACCCGGTTTTGCGAGCCAAAAACAGATGACAGAAGCGTTTACCCCACGACGTTGCAGCCTGGCTAAAAAAGCAGTCTCTCGAGACTGGTAGCTTTATTAGGACGATGACGTGCGGATCCCATCAAGGCCAGAGCCGGAAAACGGCTCACAGACAGGCCGGATACATTGACGCAAACGACTTCTGGAAATCAGTTCAAGCTTGCAGATAAGGAGCAGACCATACATAATTTTAGTATGTCCTTTTCACGTTCGAGTCGTTTGATACGGGCTTCCAGCTCCTGGATTTTCTGCTGCTCCGGAGTCAGCGCTTTGCTGATTGGGGTTGTGCCACTGCGTTCGGATTGCAGTTGCTGAACCCAGCGACGAAGCACAGTTTCACCGACATCCAGTGAACGGCTTGCTTCGGGAACAGAATACCCCTGGTCGAGCACCAGGGATGCTGCTTCGAGTTTGAATTCGGCAGTAAATGAGCGACGTAATCTTGTCATTGAACACCTCAGGTCATGGTGGCGACTGTACCACCTAAAATGGTGTCCGGGATGATTAGACCACTACAGGGGCTCGATAAGCCCCCATTGTGCATCAGTCAGCTGATAACGGCGGGACACGGAATGGATCTTAAGCTGTTGAGAAGATGTGAGATTATATCTTCATCACTTTAAGAACACAGCCTAGGGGGATTCTAGGCGAGCTCTTGTTTGTCGAGCGAGCGACAACCACGCTACCAAGAGTGCAAACACTGCTCCTGTCATCAAAGATGAGATGGCTCGAAATCATAGGTCTACCTACTGTAATATACTGTCAGTACATCAGATCTACAGATGCACAGTATATGTTGGCAGCGTACAGTGCCCACACAACAAGGAGATGTTGATGCAAAGCCCTGTAGTACCGGATAACGAACGGCTTCGCTTAGACGCATTGCGCCGTTTAGCGATACTTGATAGCCCCGCAGAGGAGCGTTTTGACCGGATTACCAGGATGGCTCGCAACATGTTTGATGTGCCCATCGCATTGGTTTCATTGGTGGATGAAAACAGACAGTGGTTCAAGTCATGTTGTGGGTTGCCGGTATTGGAGACACCGCGAGACATTTCTTTTTGTGGTCATGCAATTCTCGGTGAAGAACTGTTTGTAGTTGAAGACGCGGCCCAAGATCCACGATTTTCTGACAACCCCTTAGTCACGGGGGAACCACACATTCGCTTCTATGCAGGCCATCCACTAGAAGTTGGGAACGGTTTGAAGCTGGGTACATTGTGCATCATAGACTCTAAACCCAGGGGTTTTAGCCCACGAGACCAAGTGCTGTTAGCTGATTTGGCATCCATGGTTGAGAGTGAGTTACAAGCCGTTCAGAGAGCAACCATAGATGAATTGACGGGGATAACTAACCGTAGAGGATTCATGCTGCTCGCCGAAAAAAGTTTGAAATATGCATTTCGTGTAAAACACACAGCGGCCTTACTTTTTTTAGATCTAAATCACTTCAAACTAATTAACGATAAGTTTGGTCATGACATTGGCGATGACGCGTTGCGACATATGGCCGAGTTGTTATGCCGAGTATTCCGCGATGCTGATATATTCGCTCGCCTTGGTGGGGATGAATTCGTTGTCCTTTTACCTGGCACTGGTAGTGAACATTGTCAGAGAATTAAAGAGCGGCTGAATCATGCAATAGATGACTTCAATAGTCATAGTGGTAAGCCATACCAGTTGTCATGCTCCTTAGGAATTGTGATTTACGATGCTAGTATGCCGCCTAATTTAGATCAACTACTGCGGCACGCAGATGAAGAGATGTATTCATGCAAAGTGAAACGATAAATAGCTGTCGCCAAAAATACAACTATCTGAGCATTTCTTAGAGAAATCATTTTTATACTGGTAAAGAAGTAATTGACCGTATGAAACAAGATACCCTAATCATGGGGATCTTGTTTATTTTATTCAGTGTCTGTGTATAATTTTAATTACTTGTCTATGAATATGCATTGATGGCTTGCTACTCGAATTCCTATACATTAGCTTTCAGCAGAGCAAACCATTTTGGAAGAAACACTATTTAAGTGGCGCGAGCCCATATCTCGTGAGAAATGTCACCAACAGTATTTTAATTTCATTTAGCATGGCGAATTTTTTAACGTGAGCTATATTAAAAGTGGGATGTGTCAATGTGGGGTATGTATGTTTTCACAATACAACATAAGAAACATATTGTTAATTTTCCTTGCGACACTTTCTTCATGCGCTATTGCTGTTGATACCAAAATTGTTCTAGTTAGTTCAGAGGACACTTATCATTCAAAGTATGGGTGCTGGTTATATAATATTTATAGCGAGGCATTTTCTAGATTGGGATATAAATTTCTATATCAGGGCGTTCCTGGTGGAAGAGCACCGATCCTCGCGGAGGATGGCAGTGTTGATGGTGAAATTCATCGGGCATTTGAATACCAACAGCAAACAACCAACTTGATCAGAGTGAATGAATCACATTTCAACGTGACTATTGAAGCTTATGTGTATGACAATAAATCAAAATATAATTCTTGGCATAGCCTAGATAAGGAAGGATTAAGAGTTGAATTCAGGCGAGGCTCAAAACGCGCCGAAGACGCACTTTCCAAGCTTATTACCTCCCCCCTGCCGACAGAGGTAAACACAACTGAGCAGGGATTGAAAAAACTGATAAAAGGACGCGTTGATGTATTTGTGGAGCAGACTCTGGTATTTGATAGGAGCAAGCAAGCATTGCTTGCGGAATCGACCGAGTATAATAAAATATATTCCGCAGGAATTGTTGATACCTTGGCAGGCTATGCGTATCTTAATAAAAAACACTCAAGGCTAGCGAAAGATTTGGCCTTAATGCTAAAAAAAATGAAAACCGAGGGTAGAGTAGAACAACTGCAAGAGCAGTTTTGCTATTATGATTAATTTAAAATCCAGTTCGTGCCATGGTGCTTTACAAGCGTCTGGGGTGCTCGATGATATCCTCGCCTTCATAGAACAACACGAATGAGTTTCGATTGCCCCCTAGTGATGGTCTCATTAGAAAACCAAATGTGTGTATTTTCGCATACCCGCGCTAAAAATCTGTCATCCGTAATCCAGCATTCTATTTAGTTATATCCAAATGAGTGTCATAATAGCATCGCTTCGGACACAACGTAAAAGGCCGCAAGGATGCAACCGTTCTCTGAAACCAGTGATCCCCACTTTCTTCGCTTAGATGCATTGCGCCGTCTCCAAGTGCTTGACTCCCCAACAGAGGAACGTTTCATTCGTATAACAAGAATGGCTCGCAACATGTTTGATGTGCCTATTGCCCTGATCTCATTCGAAGACAATGAACACGAGTGGGCCAAGCCTTGTTATGGCCTAAACATCCATGAACCTCTTCCTAATATCTCTTTTTGTAAAAATGGATTTCTCAAAGAACGCATGCTTGTTATTGAGGATGCAACCAAAGATCCTCTTTATTATAATAATCCAATGGTTCAAGGGGAGCCATACATCCGATTCTATGCTGGTCATTCATTAGTAATAACTGATGGATTGCATATCGGTTCGTTGTGCCTTATAGACCGTAAGGCTAGGGCTTTTGGAGAAAAGGATAGAGCTTTATTTACCGACTTGGCATTAACAGTTGAAAGCGAGTTACGTGCAGTTCAAATGGCGACAATAGATGAGTTGACGGGGATAACCAACAGGCGAGGTTTTATTCTTCTGGCTGAGAGGTACTTGCAACATGCATACAGAACGAAAAGGGGCCTTTCATTATTGTTTATAGATTTGAATCATTTCAAATCTATAAACGATCGATTTGGTCATGATGTTGGAGATGATGCATTGTGCCAAGCCGCCAGCTTGATCAACTTGATTTTTAGAAATGCTGATATCTGTGCTCGATTAGGTGGTGATGAATACGTGGTTTTACTCCCAGAAACAAACATTAACTATATTGAATCAATCAATAATCGAATAAATCAGATCTTTGATGAGTTCAATAAGCATAGCGGTAAGGTATATAACCTTTCTTGTTCTATAGGCTATGTGGAATATGATGCAACTATACCACCAGATCTAAACTTGTTACTCCGTTTGGCGGATGAGGCCATGTATCGTTGCAAGCAGAATTTATAAATCATATGCACCCTATGGGCATATGATTTAAGAGAGTCGTTAACTAGTATGGCAATAATCTGCAACAATAAAAATATCAAGTTAATTTTTATTTATGTACATTTTTAAATTATAGTTACTTAATAGTTCGGTTATGTGCCCATACAGTAACAGCAACTCTAGACTTTAATTTTAGTTTTCTTAGAATGTTTCTCACATGTATTTTTACCGTCCCATGAGATATAAATAATAATTTTGAAATGACTTTGTTTGAGTGACCTTCAGCAAGAAGTTTTACTACATCAATTTCTCTATGGCTTAATGATTCAATAATGCCAACATTACTATCTGATAATGAGATTGACATTACTTTATTGTTTTACTGAGGACTTTCAATTGATGTATCAGCACATATGCTCTTAATGAAGCCAATTAAATCAAGCGGTTCAATATTTTTTGAAAGATATCCATTGGCTCCGAACCTAAACGCTTCTACAACATCAATTTCCAAATCTGACTCGGTGAAGATAACGACCTTGCTTTTTATTTTCTTTGCTCTGATTCTCTTCAGCGTTTCTAATCCATAAAGCACTGGCATTTGAAGGTCAAGCAATATTAAATCTGGTTCATATTCTACTGCCAGATCTAATCCTTCTTTACCATTGCCAGCCTCTGCAATCACCTTCATAAGGTGATCTGTTGAGAGTGTAGCTTTGACTCCTGCCCGCAATATAGCGTGGTCATCTACAAGCAATACTTTTAATGCTTGCATTTCTTCGATTGAAACTTTGTTATCCATAACTACATTCTCAATACCATGCTAGCGTCACATTACACCATACGTGCATAAAAAACACTATAAATCAACACGTTAACCAATATGCAGGATGCAACTCTATAATGGCCCATAGCTATGTATCTTTATCATTTTAACCCCAGTCGTTTGGCTAGACGATGTAAGTTACCACAATCAATGTCTAAGGAAGGTGCGAACAAGTCCCTGATATGAGATCATGTTTGTCATCTGGAGCCATGAAAAAGGGTTCATCATGAGTCAT
>NZ_JAAKOV010000031.1:0-10654 GCF_049171595.1 Aeromonas sp. 603607 | reverse complement strand
GCATTCGCCATGCGAGAGTAGGACACTGCCAGGCACCCAATACAAGAAACCCCGCTCATCGAGCGGGGTTTTTTATTACCTGAAACTCAGAAGGTAGCCTGATTTTTGACCGGCCCTATCTCCTTTCCTCTGTTCTTATTGTTACTCTGCGCTGCTTTCTGGTTCCACAAATAGCCTGATGTTCCGCTTGGTACTCTTTCTTCACTGAACCGCTGTCGCTCTGTATGGCGGCTCTGGCGTAGTCATGACCCACGAATCCTATGATCGCCTGTACGCTACGATCTCTTGCTTGGGATCTCTGCTTCCTGAGTTAGTTGCTCCCTCTTTTTAAGCCGCAACCCCATCGTCCATGCTTTTCTATGACTGTGTTAACTGGCCCTGACTTTATTCAGAAGAGGGGTTATTGGCGGTACCAACATGTTGGTGCGGTGGTCGCTGCGTTGGTCGTTGTTGTTTGGGGTAATAAGGCATTGGGAAGGGATTCGCGCAGGAACGCAGAGGTTCGAGGTTGATGGGGGATTTTCTGGTAGTTATTGAGCCTGCAGGAGTGAAGATTAAGGAGGGTGTTGAAGGAGGCTGATTTGCTGAGTGCTATGGGGAATGGCAAATCGCAGGCAAATAAAAAGCCCACGCAACATGGTTGCATGGGCTCGGAATGAATGGCGGAGGAGGTGGGATTTGAACCCACGGATGGTCGCCCATCGCCGGTTTTCAAGACCGGTGCATTCAGCCGCTCTGCCACCCCTCCGCAGCAGTGCGGCGAATATTACCATGCTGATCCGGCTTGTAAATCCCCGTCCGGTTCGATTGCTGGTTAATTGCACGAAACGACATGGAAAAGTGGCAATCAGGGTGCATCAAGCGCTTTTTTGGCCAGATAACTTGACTTGAAAACAGACTCAACCACTATAGTGGCCTCTATCATATCCTCTGCAAGATAACGTTATGACTATTAAAAATGCCCTGTTTTGCGCGCTGGCTGGCGTGACCCTGCTGGCGACGCCGGTACATGCAAGCGAGCTGACCAAAAGCGATGTCGAGCAAATCGTTCGCGACTATCTGGTCAAGAATCCCGAGATCCTGGTCGAGATGTCCAATGCCCTGCGTGCCAAGCAGGAGAGCCAGCAGGCCGAGAGTGACAAGGCGCTGATCAAGGCTCACTCCAAGCAGCTTTATGCCAATCAGGATCCCGAGATGGGGAATCCGAAGGCGTCGCTGACAATTGTGGAGTTTTTTGATTACAACTGCGGTTACTGCAAACGGGCCCATCCGCTGGTCAAGCAGCTGATGGCGGAAGATAAAGATATCCGTTACATCTACAAGCAGTTCCCCATTCTGAGCGAGTCCTCCTACTTCGCCGCCCGTGCTGCGCTGGCGGTCCAGCTGGGTCAGCCTGACAAGTACCAGGCGTTCCACGAGAAGCTCTATACCCATCAGGGCCCGCTCGCTGATGAAGCACAGGTCAAGCAGTTGGCTGTGGCGGCTGGTGTGAACTGGAGCAAGGTGGAGGCCAAGATCAAGGATGGCAGCATTGACCAGAACCTCGGTACCAACCGTGCGCTGGCTGAAGCGCTCGGTATCTCCGGTACCCCGGCCTTCATCATCGGTGATCAGATCCTGCGCGGTGCTCCCCGTGATCTGGCCAGCCTGAAGGGGTTTATAAAGGACGTGCGTGCCGGCAAGAGCATTCAATAAGCGGTTGTCATGGTCGAGGGCCCAGCGCCCCGGCCAGATACAGAAAGAGGGTCGGTATCACTACCGGCCCTCTTTTTCATTATGTCCTTTGGCACAAGTGGTCGTCGCGAAAGGACCATAACAACGTGCTCAGGACCCGGCCTGTTGGCCTCAGTAACAAGTATTAGCAGAGTCGTTCGGAGTCTATTGATAAATATTTCACCTTGCAGAGGCGTGTCGTGAGCATTGCTTAATTCCGGTCAAGATTTTTTCTGCTGCTTGCCTTAGAATCGCCGCCCGTTGCAGGAGAAACCCCTATGTTAGTTGATATTTTACGGCTGGTTTTTATAGCCGGAGGCCTCGTATTCATCTTTATGCTGGTGCAAGCCTGCTGGCGGAAGAAGCAGAGTGGATCCTTTGAGACGACCCCCTTCTGGCCGGTGGCGTTGATCGGTGGGGTTGCCAACTTCCTCGATACCCTGGGGGTGGGCAGCTTTGCGGTAAAGACCGCCTGCTACAAGCAGTTCAAGCTGATCGATGACCGGGTGCTGCCGGGTACCCTCAATGGACAGTGCGTGCTGCCGACCGTGACTCAGTCGCTGATCTTCGTCGGTGCAGTCGCAGTGGAGCCGCTGACGCTGATCAGCATGATGATGGCCGCCGCAGCGGGCGCTGCCTGGGGGGCTCGCCATGTGGCCTCGTTTGATCGGCAGACCATCCGGTTGGTGATGGCCATCTCCTTGCTGGTCGTCGCAGGGCTTATCTTTGCCGGTCTGCTGGGTCTTTTCCCTGTAGGCGGCGATGCGATGGGGCTCAGCGGCTACAAGTTGGCGATCGCCCTGCTCGGCAACTTCATCTTCGGAGTGCTGATGAATGTCGGTATCGGCCTGTTTGCTCCCTGCATGACGCTGGTTTATCTGCTGGGGATGAATCCGCTGGCGGCGTTTCCCATCATGATGGGCTCCACCGCCGTGCTCAGCGTCTTCTCCGCAGGCACCTTTATCCGCAAAGGGGCGTTTGATGCCAAAGCCGTGCTGGCGGTGGCCATCTTCGGCCCCATCGGTGTGGTGCTGGCAGCCATGCTGGTCAAATCCATGGATATGGAGATGCTGAAGTGGCTGGTTGCCTTTATCGTCATCTATACCTCCTGGACCATGTACGCCTCCTGGCGGGCGGCGCGTCGCTCCCCTGTGCAACTGGCGGTGGAGAGCGCAGGCTAGCCTGTACCAGTGCCGCTTCGGCCTTGGCCCCCAGAAAAACATAGAGGCCAAGCGCCAGCAGCAAACCCACCGCACACCCCATCACTCCGACCGCTGGCCAGAGCAGCTCGCTCTGGCCGAGCGAGCCTTTGAACAGCAGCAACAGCCCCTCGATGGAGACCGCGATCAGAATGGCGGCGATAAAGCGGGTGATGGTGCGGCGAATGGCGCTGTGGCGGAAGATATCCTTATGCAGCAGTACCTCCTCTTCCAGAATGGTCTTGCCCAGATCGAACACCGCCAGTGCCAGCGTCAGGAAGATGATGGCGCTAAAGGCGCCGAGCTGGTTCTGCTGCTCGCCGCACAATAGCTGGTAAAGCTGCTCCAGCCCGTGCCAGATGAGCGTCGCGACGATGAGAAACAGCGCCATGCTGAGCACCACATAGACCGCCTTGAACCAGGGCATGGCGCGGCGGCGCTCCCTGTCCCCCATCAACCAGCCAATCAGCTGATTCAGACAGACGGTGATCTCCCGTCCTTGCCCCTGGACGATAAGGTGCAACCGGTTATGGGCCGCCGGTGCCGCAGGCTGGATGCACATCGGCCCCTGATAATGGTCAATGCTGACCACAAAGGGATACCCCTTGAGCGAGGCAAGGGGGGCGCTGAGCAGCCCCTGCAGTAGCGGGGTCAACTCCTCCTGATACTCCTGATAGCGCCGCAGCACATCGATGGGGCTCATCTCTGCCATATGGACCTCGGTGACGTGGGCTCTTGTGGTGAATGTGCAAATTGTGGGCCTGCTTTATGACAGGGATGGCAGGGCAAGTTGCACCAGAGGATGACAAATCGGTGGATGACGAGGGGGTAATGCACCAGAAATGGGCGTATTGCCGCCCTGTGTGGTGATGGAGTCTCTGTAATAGAAAAGGGCCCATGACGGGCCCTTTGCGACAACCAGCGGCGATTTAGCCAGCCAGCTTGGCGAAGCTGCGCTCGGCGGCAGCCAGGGTATGTTCGATCTCCTTGTCGCCGTGAGCCAATGACAGGAAGCCCGCCTCGTAGGCGCTCGGCGCCAGATAGACGCCCTCTTCCAGCATGAGATGGTAGAAGTGCTTGAAGCGTTCCATATCGCAGCGAGTGACCTGCTCGTAGCGGGTGATTTCGTTCTCTTCGGTGAAGAAGAAGCCGAACATGCCGCCCACATAGTTGATGGCGAGCGGGATGCCGTGCTTGGCGGCGGCCGCTTTCAGTCCCTCGGCAACCCGCGCAGTCTTGGCGCTCAGCTGCTCATAGAGGCCCGGCTCCAGCAGCAGATCCAGCATGGTCAGACCGGCAGCCATGGCTACCGGGTTACCGGAGAGAGTTCCCGCCTGATAGACAGGGCCGGTCGGGGCGATGTGCTGCATCACCTTCTTCTTGCCGCCGAAGGCGCCCACCGGCATGCCGGCGCCGATGATCTTGCCAAGAGTGGTAAGATCTGGGTCGATGTTGTAGTGACCCTGAGCACCGCGCAAGGAGACGCGGAAGCCGGTCATTACTTCGTCCAGGATCAGCAGGGCACCGAACTCGTCACAGATGGCGCGCAGCCCTTCCAGGAAGCCGGGGACCGGCGGGATGCAGTTCATGTTGCCTGCGACCGGCTCGACGATGATACAGGCGATCTCGCTGCCGTACTGAGTGAAGGCTTCGCGCACCGACTCCAGATCGTTGAACACACAGGTGAGAGTGTGTTTGGCGAAGTCGGCCGGTACGCCCGGGCTGTTGGGCTGACCCAGGGTCAGGGCGCCGGAACCGGCCTTGACCAGCAGAGAGTCGGCGTGGCCGTGGTAGCAGCCCTCGAATTTGACGATCTTGTCGCGGCCGGTGTAGCCACGGGCCAGACGGATGGCACTCATGGTGGCTTCGGTGCCGGAGTTGACCATCCGCACCTGCTCCATGGAGGGGACAATCTGGCGGACTTTCTCGGCCATCAGCACTTCGATCTCGGTCGGCGCACCGTAGCTCAGTCCCTTCTCAACGGCCTTGATGACTGCGGCCTTGATGGCGGGGTGGTTGTGACCCAGCAGCATGGGGCCCCAGGAGCCGATGTAATCCACGTAGGCCTGACCATCCACATCATAGAGATAGGCGCCATCGGCGTGATCGATGAAGCGGGGCGTGCCGCCGACCCCATTGAAGGCGCGGACCGGTGAGTTGACGCCACCCGGAATGGTCTGGCGGGCCTGTTCAAACAGCTGATCTGATTTTGACATGGATCATCCTTAATGGGATTTTGGTCGTCACACAAGGGATTGCAGCCGATTGAGACTCGGCAGGCCGGAGCATCAGGAGTATGCTTTGCGCTCTCGCCACCCGGACTCTCGGTCTGCTCCCGTGACAAAAATTTAACGGGCCGACTATAGCAGAAAGCCCCAGCCCTGGGCAGCCGAGCAACGCGCCGGGTGATCCTGATCTCAGCTAGCTGACGATATGGTTTTTCCAAGTTGGTGTAACAAGATGGCGCAACAAGCTCTCTCCTCTGAAGCCGATACCTCTTCGCGGGGGCCGCTTTCCCGCATTATCCGGCAAGACAAGATGCCCTTGCTGGTTCTGTTGCTGGCGGCGCTGGTCGGCACCCTGGCCGGACTGGTGTGCGGCCTGTTCGAATCGGGAGTCCACTGGCTGGCAGAGCAACGCATTGCCTTGCTGGCCGACCGTCCCTGGTGGCAGCTCGGTCTGCTCGGCTTTGGCTTCAGCGCCTTGCTGGGATTTGTCGGCTACTTCCTCACTCATACCTTTGCCCCGGAAGCGGGCGGTTCCGGCATTCCCGAGATCGAGGGGGCGATGGATGATCTGCGCCCGGTGCGGTGGTGGCGGGTGTTGCCGGTCAAGTTCTTCGGTGGCATCTGCACCCTGAGCTCCGGCATGGTGCTGGGGAGGGAGGGGCCCTCGGTGCAGATCGGTGGCAACCTCGGCAAGATGGTGGCGGATATCTTCCGGCTGCCCAAGGAACATGGCCATGCCCTGTTGGCCGCCGGTGCGGCGGGCGGTCTGGCGGCAGCCTTCAATGCGCCGCTGGCGGGCATCCTGTTCGTGATGGAGGAGATGCGACCGCAGTTTCGCTACTCCTTTCTGGCCATCAAGGCGGTGGGGATCTCCGCCATCATGGCGACCCTGATGCTGCAGAACATGAAAGGTCAGGGGGCGGTGATCACCTTGCCTCACTACGAGGCGCCAGCCCTCAAGGCGCTCTGGCTGTTCCTCTTTATGGGGGCCACCTTCGGGGTGCTGGGTTTTGTCTTCAACAAGCTGGTGCTTGCCTGTCAGGATGGTTATCTGGCGCTGCATCAGAACAAGCGCCACCGTTTCGTGGCCATCGGCATGCTGGTCGCCGGAACGTTTGGGGTGCTGTCGCTGTTTGCCCCCTCGGTGACGGGGGGCGGCACCGAGCTTATTCCACATCTGATGGGGGATGAGTTTGCGATGGCGACCCTGTTCCTCATCTTTTCGGTGCGGCTGGTCGCGACCCTCATCTGCTTCTGCTCCGGTGCCCCGGGCGGGGTGTTTGCGCCGACCCTGGCATTGGGCACCCTGTTTGGCGTGGTGTTCGGCCATCTGTTTCATGCGGCGTTTCCGGAGCTTGGCATCGAGCCCGGCGCCTTTGCCATCGCCGGAATGGGGGCTCTCTTTGCTGCCACCGTGCGCGCCCCCATCACGGGTATCGTGCTGGTCACCGAGATGACCGACAACTATCAGCTGATCCTGCCGATGATGATTACCACGGTCGGGGCGACTCTGGTTGCCCAGTGGCTGGGTGGCCGACCCATCTATTCCCAGATCCTGGAGCGAACTTTACGGCTCGCCGCGCGTCAAAAGCGGGGTGATGGCAGCGCCACGGCCAGTTAATTTTTCCCTTTATCGTCTTTGGCCCCGGTCAGGGCGGTATAGTGAAGGGAGAGGCGCTGCCGTAAATGGCGTGATAACGGGATGAGGGGCTATGTCCAATCTATTGAAGTTATTGGTCGTGTTAGCCGTTGGCGGGCTCATCGGTTACTTTGTCGGTAACCGCCAGGAGCTGGCCCAGAGCAGCCTGTTGGTGGTGCAGCAGGAGACGCTGGATCGTCAGGGCAAGGCCATCGGCCAGCTCAAGACCGAATTGGGGGTGAAAGATACCCGGCTGGCGACCCAAAAAGCGGCCTTCGAGCAGTTGCAGACCACCTTGAAGAGTCAGGAGGCGCAGGTGCAGGAGCTCAAGCGCCAGCTGGCCTTTTTCGAGCGGATCATGCGCCCCACCGGCGAACAGGTGGGGGTGGTGATCGATAACCTGACCTTGCAGGAGACCAGCATTCCCGGTCGCTACCACTATCGTCTCGCCCTGACCCAGCCCGCCAAAAAGCGGGAGCTGTTTCGTGGTCAGGTGCAGATCCGGGTCGAGGGGAGCCTGGCTGACAAGCCGAAGACACTGACCGGTCGCGATCTCGGAATGAAGGTGAGCGAGTGGCGTTATGCCCTGCGTTATTTCCAGCTGCTGGAAGGGAATTGGCAGTTGCCGGAAGGCTTTGTGCCGGATCGGATCCGTGTCACCATCAACAAGGATGGCAGGCAACCGGCGCAAGAGCTGCTGGTTGAGTGGGGCGAGGTGATCAAGCCGCTGGTCGCCGCACCGCCTGCTCCGGTTCCCGCTGCCGGTTAAACGTGGTGAATACTTGAACTGAATGGTCGGGTATTGGATAATTTCGCGGTTTCCATGTTTGTGGATCTAATGGTTGTGAGGTCAGTAATGAGTGCAGTAGCAGAAGCCCCGCTGCCCATCCAGATGACGGATGCGGCGGCCAACAAGGTGAAGAACCTGATCACCGAGGAAGAGAATCCCGAGCTGAAGCTGCGGGTATACATCACGGGTGGGGGCTGCTCCGGTTTCCAGTATGGCTTTACCTTTGATGAGAAGATCAACGACGGAGACACCGTAGTCGAGAAGAATGGCGTCACCATGGTGATCGATCCCATGAGCCTGCAATATCTGGTAGGCGGCAGTGTGGATTACACCGAGGGTCTGGAAGGTTCACGCTTCACCGTGACCAACCCCAATGCCACCACGACCTGTGGCTGTGGCTCCAGCTTCTCCATCTGATCGGCGTATCGGTCTGATGAAACGGCTCTCGGCAACGAGGGCTGTTTTTGTTTGGGGGCTCTGGGATGACGGTAAAACAAGCATCCCCCTGAAACAACAAAGGCGCCTCGATGGCGCCTTTGTTGTTTGCAGAATGGCTTAGCGGGAGCTTGCCGCCGCGACCAGCGGGATCCGGTTCACTGCCTTGCCCATGTAGGCGAGGGTGATGGTCACAATGATGCAGGTGAAGCTCAGCCACATGTAGGGCAGGTAGTCGAGGGTTGCCACCCCCAGCACCCCGGCCATGAAGATGCCGTTGTCGCTCCAGGGCACCATGCCGCAGGTGAGGGTGCCGCCAAACTCGGCGTTGCGAGAGAGGTTCTTGCGCGCCAGTCCCAGTCGGTCGTAGTTTTTGGCCATGATCTTGGGGGTCAGGATCAGCGACACATACATTGCCGAGCCAAACACGTTGGCTAGAAACGCGGTACCGATGGTGTGGCTGGTCAGGCTGCCGACGCTGTTGATGCGCTTCTCGAAGGCGCTGGCGATCACTTCCAGAATACCGACCTTCTCCAGCAGGCCGCCAAACCCGAGACCGAAGATGATGACCGCGACCGAGCCCAGCATGGACTCCATGCCACCGCGACCGAGAATGTTGTCGATAAAGTCGATGCCGGAGGTGATGGCAAACGGACTATAAGCCGAGTGCATCGCCTTGACCGGATCCATGCCCTGGAAGGCGATGGCCCAGATCAGGCCCAGCAGGGCGCCGAAGCTGATCACCGGGAAGGCGGGTTTGCGGTTGGCCAGCAGACCCAGCACCAGTACCACGGGGACTATGGCCAGCGGGGTGATATTGAACTGGTTGTCGAGAGCCTCCATCACCAGATTGACCTGCTCCAGGCTGACATTACCCGAATACTGCATGCCCACTACGGTGAACAGTACGGCGGTGATGACATAGGAGAGCAGGCTGATAGGCAGCATCCCCTTGATATGCTCCACCACGTCGACGTTGGACATGGTCGAAGCCAGTACCACGGAGTCGGAGAGCGGAGAGAGCTTGTCACCGAAGTAGACGCCGGAGAGCACGGCACCGGCTACCAGCGGCGCAGGCACGCCGAGGCTGTGGCCGATCCCCATCATAGCGATACCGGCGGTGGCGGCAGAGCCCCAGGAGGTGCCGGTGGCCAGCGAGGTCAGGGAGCAGATGATCAGGGTTGCCAGCAGGAAGATGGACGGGTGAATCACCTTGAGGCCGAAGTAGATGATGCTGGGGACTATGCCACCGGCAATCCAGGTGCCGACCAGAGCACCGACGGAGACCAGGATCAGGATGGCCCCCATTCCCTTGGCAACGCCGTCAACGGCTGCCTGTTCCAGGGATTTGTAATCGTGGCCGAGTTTGATGCCAAGCCCCATAATGACGAACCAGGCGATGAACAACGCCAGCTGGATCGGCAGATCGAGCACGCTGGTGAACGAGAATGCCAGGGCCAGGAAAATGGCCAGACAGGCAAACACCTGTGCCATGCCCGGTAGTCGGATGTGGTTTTGTTGGTTTTGCATAGATACTTCCTAAACTCTTGCTCGCCAAGGTCACTCCCTCTCGTCCTGTGGATACATCGATCCCGAGGAGGCAACCCAAAAAGAGGCCGCAATCTACCACAAACCCGGCGGGTTAAAGCCCCATCAAATTGGCAAAAATGCACATTTGATTGAAAAAATCACAAATTAGTTGATCTCATAACCCGTTTTTGAGCGGCCTGTTGACACAAAGGGGCACATACGAAGCTTGCCTGTGACGCCCCTTGCATCCCCATCAGATGAAGATGATAATTATTATCAATTGTTGATTGGGGAGAAAACAATGCGCTGGATATTGCGGGGTATGATGTTGCTGGTGGCGGTGGCCGTACTCGCATGGGGTCAGGATAAAGAGTACGGCACCTGGAGTGCCGGTTTTCTGCTGGCTGCCTGGGTGATGCTGGAGCCCGGATTGCGGCCCGCCTTGATCTTGCTGCCAGTGGCCGGGTTGACCGGTATCGTCACCCTGCTCTGGCAGCAGCCCTGGTTATGAGCTTTTGACGGGAGCCTGCTTGATCTTCTGCTGTGCCACCTTGAGCGATTCGACCACCAGTTTCTCCATTTCGGTACGCTTGGCGTCGGTCAGGAAGTAGATCATGTCGACATTGTGGCGAATATAGTGGGCCGGAAGCTGGTTGAGGGTGAGGCAGCAGAGGTCGGCCATCTGATCGCTGTTGAGCTTTTGCTGCAGCCCCTGTTTCTCAATCTCCTTGAGCACCAGATGTTCGTAAAAGTTGTGAATGTCGGTATCCAGTATCATATGCGTTCCTTGGCATGACGATGAGCGGGCAGTCGTCAAAAGCATAGCCATAACAAGGAGTAAAAACAAAAGGCCCATCACTTTCGTGATGGGCCTTTTGCGTAATGAATGGTGCGAAGAGAGGGACTCGAACCCTCACATCCGTGGGACACTAACACCTGAAGCTAGCGCGTCTACCAATTCCGCCACCTTCGCACACTGATTTTCTCCAGCTGGTTTTTAAATGCGGTTGGAGCGCATTGCTCTGTGTTTACATGTCAGAATCATGGTGCGAAGAGAGGGACTCGAACCCTCACACCCGGGGGGCACTAACACCTGAAGCTAGCGCGTCTACCAATTCCG
>NZ_JAAKOV010000030.1:0-15589 GCF_049171595.1 Aeromonas sp. 603607 | reverse complement strand
CCCGTAGCTCAGCTGGATAGAGTACCTGGCTACGAACCAGGTGGTCAGAGGTTCGAATCCTCTCGGGCGCACCATATAGACAGCCTCGACTTCGGTCGGGGCTGTTTTTTTATGGGCGATATTTAACTTTTTGGTGCGGATCCCCGTGCGCTGTTGCGGGTGGATCGCCCGTTTACCTGGCTGTTCTGGTCCTCATTTCTTCCCCTATCTGTGATTGTGCACAGTTCTTCTGATAGTTGCACCGCCTCACTACCCTTTGCCTCATCTATAGGCGCGCTGTATGCCTGCCGTTGCAACGGCAGATGCCGCGCAGACATCACTAAGGGTTCGCTCATCAACATCCTGCAAGGCCTGCTGAGGCGTTCTGCGGGCAATAAAAAAGGATGCCGCAGCATCCTCTCGTGTTGAAATATTTACTCAGCTTTTCAGCCATTTGCGAATGCGGTTGGCATCGCCGATGGGGGTGCGTTTGCCCACCGAGTTGAGTAGCACGATGGCAAGCTCGCGGCTGTCCGGTTTGGCGCGCATCACCAGACAGCGACCCGCTTCGTCAGTGAAGCCGGTCTTGGAGAGGCGCACGTCCCAATCCGGGTTTTTCACCAGCGGGTTGGTGTTGTTGAACATCAGGCTGTAGGCGGGGGCGCTGAAGCGCATCTCCCGGTTCTCATCCTGAGTGAACTGACGGATCAGCGGCTGACGATAGGCGGCGGCGGCCAGCTTGCCGAGATCCTGGGCGGTGGAGACGTTGCGGGTGGAGAGGCCGGTGGAGTCGTAGAAGTGGGTATTACGCATCCCCAGCTGTCTGGCCTTGTTGTTCATGGCCCGCACGAAGGCGCTGCGACCGCCCGGATAGTGACGCGCCAGTGCCGAGGCCATCCGGTTTTCGGAGGACATCAATGCCAGATGCAGGGCGTCGCGGCGGGTCACCTTGGTGCCCATGCGGATGCGGGAGTGGGTGTGTTTGACCCGATCCAGATCGTTCTTGTCGACCGTAATGGTCTGGTTGAGATTCTGTTTGGCATCCAGCACCACCAGCGCTGTCATAAGCTTGGTAAGGGAGGCGATGGGACGCACCTTGGTGGCATTCTTCTGGTAGAGCGTCTTGCCCGTTTTTACATCCACGACCAGGGCGCTGCTTGAGCGTACTTCCAGTTTGGCTGGGTTGGGTGCCGCGCTGACCGCAGGCAATCCCAGCATTCCCATCAACCCGACAACCAGCGCTGCTGCGCGAATCCGACACCACATACAACCGACTCCATTCCCATCCAAAAAAAGGCGCTAGATTCACTCATTTTTACCCCGGCTTTACAAGGGCCGAGCGGGACTATTTCTGCTATTTGCGCAAAATAGGCGATCAAAAAAGCCCTCTGGCGAGGGCTTTCGGGTCGGGCGTTGGGCGAAGGGTCAATCCCGCGGCTGCGCGGCCCTGCGTTTGCTGATCCAGCGCCAGACCAGCGCCACCATGCCACCCACCAGCAGGGCCACCGGCAGATAGATGATGATGTTGAAGAACTGGGTCTGGTATTCGGCGGCCAGCTTGGTGTGGCTCAGGTAGTAGCCAAACCCGACCAGCGGGCAGATCCACATGATGGAGCTGATCAGATTTACGATGAGAAAGCGCCCCTGGGGCAGCTCGGTAGCTCCCACGATATAGGGGTAGGCGGTGCGCACGAAGGCGATATAGCGCGCGGTGATCAGGGTGATGATCCCGTACTTATCCAGCAGGTGGTAGACCTTCTGCTGGTGTCGCTCTTCCACATGGGACATCAGCCGATGGTAGAGCTGGGTGTGGCCGAGAAAGCGCCCCTGCATGTAACCGAGCCAGGTGCCGACAAAGGTAGCCATGATCAACAGCGGGATCACCCCGAGAGACAACACATCCTGATAGATGAGTACGCCGGTGAGGATCAGCAGGCTGTCACCGGGCAGAAAGGCGGTAGGGATGAATCCGTTTTCCAGTACCAGAAACGTCAGAATCACACCACAGATCATGAAGGCCATCTTGGGATCGGAAAGTGTGTTCAGATCGTGATTCATAAAGGCGTGAGCCAGTTGGTAAAACTGCTCCATACTTGCAAACTCCGCAGGTTAGCTGGGTTGATCGGTCAAGGGCATGGCGAGCACCTTGTCGATGCGCAGGCCATCCATGTCAACAATTTCCAGTTGCCACTGTTCCAGTGTCACCAAGTCTCCGGTTTGTGGAACACGACCAAGGAGCAGCATGATAAGCCCTCCGAGGGTGTGATAGTGATGTTTTTCTTCTTCTGGCAGACGAACCAGCTCCAGACAGTCCTTTAATTCCGGCAACGGGATCAGGCCGTCGAGCAGCCAGCTGCCATCGGCGCGCCGGAAGGCCCAGTTGTCTTCACCATCCTCCTGCTGGAAATCCCCCGCCAGCGCCTCCAGCAGATCCTGCTGGGTGACCAGCCCCTGCAGCTCGCCATATTCGTCAACCACCAGCGCCATCTGTTCGCTGTGGGTGCGGAAGTGGTTGAGCAGCTCGACGCCGTTGAGGGTCTCGGGCAGCAGGCTGCCCTCCTGGGTCAGGGCAGCCAGATCGATGGGCTCCCCCTTGATATAGGCGTGCAGCACCTTGCTGACATTGATGATACCCACCAATTCTGACAGGTTGCCGTCGCAGACCGGAAAATAGCTGTGGCGATACTCCACCAGCCGCTGCAGGTTAGTCTCCAGCGGCAGCGCCAGATCCAGATAGCGGATATCGCTGCGCGGCACCATCAGGGAGGAGAGGCTGCGTTCGTCGAGACGGAAGACGTTGCGCAGCATGGTGTGTTCATGATCCTCGATCACCCCGGCTTCAGAGCCCTCCACCAGCATGGCGTGGATCTCCTCCTCGGTAACGTTGGCGCTGCCGTTCTGGTTGACCCGCAGCAGCCGCAGGCTGGCATTGGTGGAGGCCGACAGCAGCCAGACGAAGGGGCGTGTCAGGGTGGCGAGCCAGTGCATGGGGCGGGCCACCAGACAGGCGATGCGCTCGGCATTGAGCTGGCCAAGCCGCTTGGGCACCAGCTCCCCCACCACGATGGAGAGGTAAGTAACCACCACCACCACTATGATGGTGGCGATCAGGCCACTGCTCTTGGCCGGGAGCCCCCACTCCTGCAACCAGAGGGAGAAGGGCTGGGCCAGCAGGGATTCCCCGTAGATACCGTTGAGCAGACCTATGCTGGTAATGCCGATTTGGACGGCAGAGAGAAAATGGGTCGGGTCTTCGCCCAGTTTGAGGGCAATGGCGGCGGAGCGGTTGCCTTCAGAGGCAAGCTTGCCGAGGCGAGCCTTGCGTGCGGTGACGATGGCGATTTCTGACATGGCGAAGACGCCATTAAGCAAAATCAATCCCAGCAGGATCAATATTTCCATACAGCAACAGCACTCCTTGAGTGGATAAGATCGCTGGCAGTGTAATGAATTTGGCGGCGATGCGCTTGTGAAAGCGGGTGATCCGGCTCGCTAATTTGATGACAGCGCTTTGTGATGGCTGAAAAAGATGGCCGGAAAAGGGAAGGATGACCCCGCCAAATGGTGTCATGGACGAAGCGGGAGCTTGGCGAAGTGGCATGGCAGGATGGAAAAGGGCGGGAAGTCCCGCCCTTGCTCATCTCAGTTCAGAAACGCCTTATCAGAACTGCTGGAACCAGCGCTGGATCTGGGCCGGATCCTTGCTCTGGGTCAGGGAGAGCATCAGCAGCACCCGCGCTTTCTGCGGGTTGAGAGTGCCGGAGGCCACGAAGCCGTACTTGGCATCATCGATCTCGGCATCCAGGGTGGTGGCGCCGGTCGGTACGCGGGCGGAGCGCACCACACGGATACCGTCCTTGCTCGCCTTGGCCAGGGTATCGAACAGGGTGTGGTAGAGGTTGCCGTTACCCACCCCGGCGCTGACGATGCCGTCGAACTTGGCATCCACCATCGCCTTGGCAGGCAAGTCGGTGGCGTTGGCGTAGCTGTAGACGATGCCCACTTGCGGCAGCTTGTCGAGCTTGCTCACGTCAAACGGGGTCTTGCTGGTGTGCAGACGGGCCGGGCTGCGCTGATAGTCGATCTTGCCGTTGTGGATGTAACCCAGCGGGCCAAAGTTGGGGGAAGCGAAGGTCTGCACCCCGGTGGTGTTGGTCTTGGTGACGTCGCGGGCATCGAGCACGGTGTCGTTCATCGCCACCATGACGCCACGGCCCTTGGAGGCGGGGTCGGAGGCGGTCACCACGGCGTTGTAGAGGTTGAGCGGGCCATCGGCACTCATGGCGGTGGAGGGGCGCATGGCGCCGACCAGCACCACCGGCTTGTCGCTCTTGACGGTCAGATTGAGGAAGTAGG
Organism: Aeromonas sp. 603607; assembly: GCF_049171595.1. Taxonomy (NCBI): domain Bacteria; kingdom Pseudomonadati; phylum Pseudomonadota; class Gammaproteobacteria; order Aeromonadales; family Aeromonadaceae; genus Aeromonas; species Aeromonas sp. 603607. The sequence continues at coordinate 11,254 of NZ_JAAKOV010000030.1, read as the reverse complement.
CGGTCTCTTCCATGGTGTCGGTGCCGTGGGTAATGACGATGCCATCCACGTCATCCTTGGCCAGCAGCTCGTTGACCCGCTTGGCTAGCTTGAGCCACACCTCGTCGTTCATGTCCTGGGAGCCGATCTTCACCACCTGCTCACCCTGCACATCGGCCACGTTCTTCATCTCAGGCACGGCGGCGATCAGGGTTTCGATGGCCACCTTGCCAGCCTCGTAGTTGGACTGGGTAGCCGACTGGCCAGCTCCGGCAATGGTGCCGCCGGTTGCCAGAATATGGACGTTGGGCAGGGCCATGGCCATGGGGGAGAGGGTCAGGCCGACGACGGCGGCGAGCAGGGTCTTGCGGATCGGTAGGGTCATGCTGCAAATCCTTGTGGTTGGAATAATCGCAGCAAGTTTGCCCGTTTAATAACCCGGGTCTGTGATAAAACTCACCAAAAGACAGGTGAGTACAGATTTTTAACCTGTTTTATACCTCTATGGAGATAATTTAACTCGCAGAGAAACCCTTGGCTTCGATCAGGGCGATCAGCTCGGCCTTGCTCAGCTCGCTCTCAATGACGGCCTTGCTGCTGGCGAAATCGACGGTTGCGGTGGTGACCGCAGGCTGGGCCAGCAACGCTTTTTGCAGACTGGCGGCGCAGCCACCGCAGGACATGCCGGACACGGTGAGTTCGATGGTCATGGGATATCTCCTCTGTTGATGGGCGCCAGCCTAAAGCTGCCGCCTCCGGCAAGGTCAAGCCGTCAGTACATAAGACCCAGATAATTCATCAGGGTTGCCCCGAGGCTGGTAGTAACCAGCGATCCAAGGGTGGTAGTGGCGATGATGTTTGCGGCCAGCACGCTGTCGCCCCCCATGGCACGGGTCATCACATAGCTGGCGGCGGCAGTCGGGGTGGCGCTGATGAGAAACAGAATACCCAGCTCCAGATGGCTGAAGCCGAGCAGGGCCGCCCCAAGAGTGAACGCAGCCGGAATGAGACAGAGCCGCATGATGCTGGCCCAGCCCGCAATGGCTGCACCACCACGCAGAGCATCGAGGCTGAGGGAGGCGCCGGTGCAGAGCAGCGCCAGCGGTAACGTCATGTTGGCGAAGTAGCTGCCGGTGGTGAGCAGCAGTTGCGGCATCTTGATACCGAGCAGGGTAAAGGGCAGCGCCGCCACAATGGCGATGATCAGGGGATTCTTGATGATGCCGAGCAGAATGGGGCGGATACCGGTAGCGCCGCCGAGACTGCGGGTGAGGGTGATCACTGCGAGTATGTTGTAGAGCACTGTCACCGCGCCGACATAGAAGGCCGCCGCCCCCAACCCCTCGTGGCCGTAGGCGTTCTGCACATAGGCGAGCCCGATAATGGCGCTGTTGCCGCGAAAGCTCCCCTGCACGAAGATGCCGCGCAGCCGCTGCTCCCCGATAAAACGTCCGGCCAGCAGTTCCAGCACCAGATAGCTGATAACGGTGGCGAGCAGGCCATAGCCGATAAACCAGAGGCTCGGCATGGTGGCGAAGTTGGTACCCAGAATACTGAGAAAGAGCAGAGCGGGCAGGGTGACCTGAAACACCAGTCGCGAGGCGGATTCGGTAAAGGGATCCGGCAGCAGCCCCAACCGCTTGAGCAAGATGCCGAGCAGCAGCACCACGCAGATGGGGCCTGTGATGGAGAGGGAGAAGAGCAGACTGGCCAGCAGATCCATGATGGGCATCCTGTGCTGTGCCCATACACCCTGACGGCGGGGCAAAAAGGGCATTCTAACGCCATGGGCTTGTATTCACAGGGGTTAATCACAACAATGTGGGCAATTCCACCGCCTAGCCTCCTGTGAGCCAATTCATGGACAAGAAACTGACCATCCTCGATATCGCCAGACTGAGTGGCGTTGGCAAGTCGACCGTCTCCCGGGTGCTTAATCAGGATCCCAAGGTGAAGCAGGAGACCCGCGAGCGGGTAGAGCAGATCATCGCCGAACATGGCTTCGTGCCGAGCAAGTCGGCGCGGGCCATGCGCAGCCAGAGCCAGCAGGTGGTGGGGATCATCGTCTCGCGGCTCGACTCCAGCTCGGAGAATCAGGCGGTGCGCGGCATGCTGGAGACCCTCTACCAGCGTGGCTACGATGCCGTGCTGATGGAGAGCAAGTTCTCCCCCGCCAAGGTACAGGAGCATCTGGCGGTGCTGGAGCGGCGCGGAGTGGATGGCGTCATCCTGTTTGCCTTCAATGATTTGGACTATGCCGCCATGGCGCCGCTCAGGGATAAGCTGGTGCTGGTCGCCCGTGAATATCCCGGTTTCTCCTCGGTCTGCTTTGACGACGCCGGTGCGGTGCGCACCATGCTGGCGCAACTGGCAAGCCGTGGCGCCCGCGACATCGCCTATCTGGGGGTGGATGCCTCGGATCTCACCACCGGCCAGCGCCGCCTCGACGCCTATCTCGCTTACTGCGCAGAGCAGGGCTTGCGCCCGCGCAGCGCCCTCGGTGATCTCAGCCTGCAGAGTGGCTACCGGCTGGCTGCCGAGCTGCTTACCCCGACGACCGGCGCGCTGGTCTGCGCCAGCGACACCCTCGCCATCGGTGCGGCAAAATACCTGCAAGAACAAGGGCGTAGCGAGGTGCTGGTGACCGGCCTTGGCAATAACCCCATGCTCAGCTTCCTCTTCCCCAACGCCCTCAGTCTCGATCTTGGTTACAAAGGGGCGGGGGAGCAGGCGGCGCGTCAGCTGCTCGGCCAGATTGAGCAGGATCAGCCTCCGCTGGTGACAATCGCCCCCTGTCGAACCCTGTGACCCCCATCACTCCGGACTGAACAAAAAGTGCGCTTTTTGTGATGCTGGCCACGAATTGGGAACGTTCCCATTTCGATCTGGCCAGATTGTCGGCATGCTAAATGGGAACGATACCAAAAACGCTCCGGCCGACAGACTGGCTCAAAAGGGCGATACAGACCACTATTCAATGGCGTCACAGAGGGAAGACCCATGTCCAAGATCAACGCACAGCAGCTTGCCACCCTGATCGACAAGATCGGCGGCAAGGAGAACATCGCCACCGTCAGCCACTGCCTGACCCGGTTGCGCTTCGTCCTGAACGATCCGGCCAAGGCCGACAGCAAGGCCATCGAAACCATCCCGGCGGTGAAGGGAAGCTTCACCCAGGGCGGTCAGTTCCAGGTGGTGATCGGCAACGAGGTAGAGCAGTGGTACAAGGCGCTGACCGAGCAGCTCGGCGTCAGCGGTGGCAGCAAGGAGACCGCCAAGCAGGCGGCACGCCAGAACATGAACCCGCTGGAGCGGGGCATCTCCCATCTGGCGGAGATCTTCGTACCGTTGCTGCCCGCCATCATCACCGGCGGTCTGATCCTGGGCTTTCGCAACGTCATCGGCGACATCAAGATGTTCGACGATGGCACTCACACCCTCACCGAGATCAGCCAGTTCTGGGCTCAGGTACACGCCTTCCTCTGGCTGCTGGGCGAGGCGATTTTCCACTTCCTGCCGGTCGGTGTTTGCTGGTCTGCAGTGAAGAAGATGGGCGGCTCCGAGATCCTCGGTATTGTGCTGGGGGTAACGCTGGTGTCACCGCAGTTGATGAACGCCTACGGCATTGGTCAGCAGACTCCCGAGGTGTGGGACTTCGGCCTGTTCGTGATCCAGAAGGTGGGTTATCAGGCCCAGGTCATTCCGGCGCTGCTGGCGGGTGTGTTCCTCGCCTGGGTGGAGACCAACCTCAAGCGGATCATTCCGGCCTATCTCTATCTGGTGATTGTGCCGTTTGTCTCGCTGCTGCTGGCAGTGATCGTGGCCCACGCCTTTATCGGCCCGTTCGGTCGCTGGATTGGTGATGGCGTTGGTTTCGCTGCCAAGGCGGCCATGACCGGCTCCTTCGCCCCTATCGGTGCCGCCCTGTTCGGATTCCTCTACGCGCCGCTGGTCATTACCGGCATCCACCACACCACCAACGCGGTGGATCTGCAGCTGATGCAGAGCATGGGTGGCACCCCGATTTGGCCGCTGATCGCCCTCTCCAACATCGCTCAGGCTTCTGCGGTCGTCGGCATCATTCTGATTAGCCGCAAGGAGAACGAACGGGAAATCTCCGTGCCTGCCGCCATCTCCGCCTATCTCGGGGTGACCGAACCAGCCATGTACGGCATCAACCTCAAGTACAAGTTCCCCATGCTGTGCGCCATGGTGGGTTCCAGCCTTGCCGCCCTCATCTGCGGTTTCGCCGGGGTGATGGCCAACGGCATCGGGGTGGGCGGCCTGCCGGGCATCCTTTCCATCCAGCCGCAATACTGGGCGGTATTTGCCATCGCCATGCTGGTCGCCATCGTGGTGCCGGTGGTGCTGACCCTGCTGGTCTACAAGCGCCAGCAAGCCGCTGGCAAGTTGACCCAAGCCAGCGCCTGACAATGATTATCAGGGCGACCCGCGGGTCGCCCTCTCCATTTCATATTCGAGACAAGAGAAAGACCCATGAGCCAAACACCCTGGTGGCAGAGTGCCGTGATTTACCAGATTTACCCCAAGAGCTTTCAGGATTCCGCTGCCCGTGGCACCGGCGACCTCAAGGGGATCATGGCCCGCCTCGACTATCTCAAAACCCTGGGGGTCGATGCCCTCTGGCTGACCCCTGTCTACGTATCCCCGCAGGTGGACAACGGCTACGACATTGCCGACTACCTTGCCATCGACCCCGCCTACGGCAACATGGCAGATTTCGAGGCGCTGCTGGCTGCCGCCCACGCGCGCGACATCCGCATCGTGATGGATATAGTAGTGAACCACACCTCCACCGAGCACGCCTGGTTCAAGTCGGCGCTGGGGGATAAAAACAGCCCCTACCGCGACTACTACATCTGGCGCGATCCGGTCGATGGCGGCGTGCCCAACAACTGGCAATCCAAGTTTGGTGGCAGCGCCTGGGAGCTGGACTCAGCCACCGGCCAGTACTACCTGCACCTGTTTGCCCGCGAGCAGGCGGATCTCAACTGGGAAAATCCGGCGGTGCGCGCCGAGGTGAAAAACATCATTCACTTCTGGGCCAAGAAGGGGGTGGATGGGTTCCGGCTCGACGTTATCAACCTTATCTCCAAGGATCAGACCTTCCCGAACGACGATATTGGCGATGGCCGCCGCTTCTACACCGACGGGCCGCGCATCCACGAATTCCTGCAGGATGTGAGCTGCGACGTGTTTGCTCCTGTCGGCGCCATGACGGTGGGGGAGATGTCCTCTACTTCGCTGGAGCACTGCCAGCGCTATGGCGCCCTCGATGGCTCCGAGCTCTCCATGGTGTTCAACTTCCACCATCTGAAGGTGGATTACCCCAACGGCGACAAGTGGACCAAGGCGCCGTTCGACTTCCTCGAACTCAAGCGCATCTTCAACCACTGGCAGAGCGGCATGCATGGCAAGGGGTGGTCGGCGCTGTTCTGGTGCAACCACGATCAGCCGCGCATCGTCTCCCGTTTTGGCGATGAGGGTGAGCATAGGGTCGTGGCCGCCAAGATGCTGGCCAGCACGCTGCACGGCCTGCAAGGCACCCCTTACATCTATCAGGGGGAGGAGATCGGCATGACCAACCCCGGCTATCAGCGCATCGATGACTATCAGGATGTGGAGAGCCGCAATATCTTCGCCATCAAGCAGGCGGAAGGGATGAGCGAGGCCGAGATCCTCGCCATTCTCGCTGCCAAGTCCCGCGACAACTCGCGCACCCCGATGCAGTGGAGCGCTGCGGCCAACGCAGGTTTCACCCAAGGAACGCCCTGGCTCAAGCCTGCCGCCAACTATCCCGAGATCAACGCCGAGGCGGCGCTGGCCGACCAGCACTCGGTGTTCTGGCACTATCGGGATCTCATCGCCCTTCGCAAGGCGCATCCCATCTTCACTCAGGGGGATTATCAGGAGCTGCTGACCGGGCACCCGCAGATCTGGGCCTATGCCCGCCGCGCTAACGGTCAGACCCTGCTGGTGGTGAGCAACTTCTACGGCGAGCCGGTGGAGTTTACCTTGCCTGCCGAGCTACAAAGCGGGCAAGGTCGGCTGCTGCTCGGCAACTACCCCGATAGCCCGGCCCAACCGCAATCGGGTATGCTGCGCCCTTATGAATCCCTGATCTGGCTGATGGAGTAGTGGATGAGCGAGGAAATGGTTGCAGCTGAACAGCAGCATGCGCGTGGTGCCGAGTGGCAGAAGATGGTTGCGGGGGAGCCTTATGATGCGGGCGATCCCGGGCTGAAAGCGGCGCGTGAGCGCTGCCGCAAGCTCTATCACACCTTCAACACCAGCTGGCAGGAAAAACCGGCGCGGGATGCCCTGCTCCATGAACTGCTGGGCGGCCGTGGCCAAGCGTGTGCCATCAATCCGCCGTTCTTCTGCGACTATGGCGCCAATATCTTCGTCGGCGAGAACTTCTACGCCAACGTGGGTTGCACCATCCTCGACGTCTGCGAGGTGCACATCGGCGACAACGTGCTGCTGGCGCCCGGGGTGCAGATCTACACCGCTGCTCACCCGGTGGCGGTGGCGCCACGTATCAAGGGTGTCGAGTTCGGCAAGCCGGTGCGGATCGGTCACAACGTCTGGATTGGCGGCAGCGTCGTCATCTGCCCCGGCGTCACTATCGGTGACAACAGCGTTATAGGCGCAGGCTCGGTGGTGACCAAAGATGTGCCCGCCAATGTGGTGGTGGCCGGCAACCCTTGCAAGGTGCTTCGGCCGATGACGGCACAGGAGCTTGAAGGCGTCATCCAGAGGTGAACAGGGGCCATGAATGCTATTGCTATCTGATTGATAGAAAAGCGACTTTCAGATTGTTTTGCATTCAGGGCTTATGTTCGGGGCCGCTTGGCCGATACTGTTGAGTGCAGGAGGAACCCTATGGATATATCAAGTTCTGCAAATGCGTCGTTTGGTTCTGCTCTGATGACGGCCAGTCTGGCCAAGAAACAGCAGACCCAAGAGGGCGAAGCTGCGCTGAAGCTGCTGCAAAACGCAGCGCAATCTGCGCCGGTTGCACCGACATCGGCCAGCGCTTCTCTGGGAAGCAAGATCGATATTCGCGTCTGACCCTAATGAAAAAGCCCCCATCTTGCGATGGGGGCTTTTTTATCTCTGCGATTTGCGGGATTAGACCGGGAAAGGAGCCGGCGCCTCGAAGGTCATCCGCTCGCCACTGCGGGGGTGACTGATGGTCAGGCTGGCCGCATGAAGGTAGAGATGGGGCGCTGCCGCCAGCGCATCCGGATGAGCATAGAGGTTGTCACCCAGGATCGGGTGCCCCAGCTCCAGCATATGGACGCGCAACTGGTGCGAGCGACCTGTGATGGGGGTCAGCTTGATCAGACTGTTGCCGTTTTCCACCTTCAGTTTCTGCCACAGGGTCAGGGCGTGACGCCCCTCTTCGTGATCCACCTTCTGTTTCGGGCGGTTGGGCCAGTCGACGCAGAGCGGCAGATCTACCTGACCCGACTCTGCCTCCGGCTCACCCCACACCCAGGCGAGGTAGTGCTTCTCGGTCTCCCGCTCGCGAAATTGCCGACTCAGCTCCCGATGAGAGTTGGGGTTGAGAGGAATGACGATGACGCCAGTGGTGGACATGTCGAGGCGATGAGCTGCCGCCGCCTTGGGGTGCTGCTGTTTCACCCGATGCAGGACGCTGTCTTCATTCTCGGGGCCGCGCCCGGGGACGCTTAGCAGGCCAGTGGGCTTGTTGACCACCATGATGTCCTTGTCCTTGAACAGGATATCGAGCCAGGGTTCCAGAGGCGGTGAGTATTCAAACATAAATGTCTCGCATCAGAAGGTGGGGGCAAGCCCCCATCAGTTATGGGTAACCACGACAAAGCGGCCTTGGGTATCCAGTTTGAGCTGGGTCTGGCCGCTATCAGTCGGTACCTTGTCAGTTATGGGTGACCACGATAAAGCGGATGGCATCCAGCTTGAGTTGGGTCTGATCGATCAGGTGGTGCAATTCTGCCTGCAGATTGCGCAGATAATCCAGTTCGCTGTCGCGCACGTTCGGGTTGACCGCCTTGAGCGCTTCCAAACGATCCAGATCCTGCTGCAGGGTCTGCGCCATCTGGGCGCGGGCCTTGTCGACAATCCCGGCTTTCAGCTCTTCGGCAATGGCCTGGCCCTTGCCGATCAGACCGTGGATCACCGGTTGGGATGCAGTCACCAGCTTGCTGCCGAGGTGGCGGTTGACCGGCGTCAGCTGGCGGTTGAAGGCATCGAACGCCACTTTCTCACCCAGATTCTGGCCGTTCTTGTCCATCAGCAGACGGATCGGCGTCGGCGGCATGAAGCGGTAGAGCTGGGGATGGGCCGCAGACTCGGCAACGAAGATCAGCTCAAGCAGGATGGAGCCGATGGGCAGTGCCTTGTTCTTGAGCAGTGCGACCGAGGTGGCACCGATCTCGGAGCCCAGGATCAGGTCGATACCGCCGCGCATCATGGGGTGATCCCAGGAGAGCAGCGCCATGTCATCCCGCGACAGGGCAGTGTTGCGATCGAAGGTGATGGTCATGCCGTCTTGCGGCAGGCCCGGGAAGCTGGAGACTAGCATGTGATCCCCGGGGGTCAGCACCAGCGCGTTCTCGCCACGGTCATCCTGATTGACGCCGATCTCGTCGAACATCTTGAGAGCGAAGGAGATCATGCCGGTGTCGTCATCTTCGGCGGCGAGCTTTTCGACCAGCTGCTGGGCGGCAGCGCCACCGCTGGAGTGGATCTCCAGCAGGCGATCGCGGCCCTGCTCTAGTCGTGCCTTGAGCGGCTCGTGCAGTTCGCGGGTCTTGACCAGCAGGGCGTCGAGGGCTGCCTGATCGCCGGTGTTGGCGGCCAGCAGCTCGAACAGCTCTTCACGTACCGCTTCGAATACCGGGCGGGCAGTCGGGCAGGTCTGCTCGAACGCGTCCAGACCATCGTGATACCAGAGCTGCAGGGCGCGCTGGGCAGTCCCTTCCAGATAGGGAACGTGGATCTCGACGGTATTCTGCTGACCGATACGATCCAGTCGGCCGATACGCTGCTCCAGCAGATCCGGGTTGAGGGGCAGATCGAACAGCACCAGATGGCTGGCAAACTGGAAGTTGCGACCCTCTGAGCCGATCTCGGAGCAGAGCAGCACCTGGGCGCCACCCTCTTGCTGGGCAAAATAGGCGGAGGCCTTGTCCCGCTCGAGGATCGACATCCCTTCGTGGAACACGGCACCACGGATCCCTTCACGGGTACGCAGCGCCTCTTCCAGCGCGATAGCGGTCGCCGCTTCGGAGCAGATCACCAGCACCTTCTGCTGGCGGGCTGAGAGCAGCAGCTCCAGCAACCATTCGACGCGCGGGTCGAACTGGGTCCAGGTGGCGTTGTCACCTTCGAACTGCTGGAAGATCTTCTCGGGATAGAGGTAGCGCAGGGCACGGGTCTGCAGATCGCCACCGTTGCCACCCATCATGCCCATCACCTTGATGGCGGTCTTGTACTGCTCCGGCAGCGGCATGGGGTAGACGTTGAGGTGACGCTCGGGGAAGCCCTGAATATTGGCGCGGCTGTTGCGGAACAGCACCCGGCCGGTGCCATGCTGGTCCAGCAGCTTGGCGACCGCCTGCTGGCGGGCGGCGGCATCGCTCAAGTCCAGCCCTTCCAGCTGGCTGGCGAGGGTCTGTCTGGCTTCATCGCTCAGGGTCCCGCCATCCAGCAGCTCTTGCGCTGCGCTGGCGACCTGACCATAGGCCTGCTCCTCGGCGAGGAAGGCCTCGTAGTCGTAGAAACGCTCAGGATCGAGCAGGCGCAGACGGGCAAAGTGGCTCTGGTGGCCCAGCTGATCCGGGGTTGCAGTCAGCAGCAGCACGCCCGGTACCTGTTCGGCCAGCGCTTCCACCATCTCATAGGCACGGCTCGGCGCCTCTTCACTCCACTCCAGATGGTGGGCTTCGTCGACAACCAGCAGATCCCACTCGGCTTCCAGCACCTGCTCGAAGCGACGACGCTTCTTGCGCAGGAAGTCGAGGCTGCAGATCACCAGCTGCTCGGTCTCGAAGGGGTTCTCTGCATCGGCGAATGCCTCGATACAGCGCTCCTCGTCAAAAAGGGAGAAGTGCAGGTTGAAGCGGCGCAGCATTTCGACCAGCCACTGATGCTGGAGCGTTTCGGGCAGCAGAATGAGCACTCGATGGGCGCGGCCGGAGAGCAGCTGCTGATGAATGATCATGCCCGCTTCGATGGTCTTGCCCAGACCCACTTCATCGGCCAGCAGTACGCGCGGGGCGTAGCGGTGACCCACTTCATGGGCAATATAGAGCTGGTGCGGGATCAGGCTGACCCGGCCACCGGCCAGACCACGAGTCGGGTTGCGACGACGCTGGTGCTGGTTGACCAGCGCCTCGTAGCGCAGGGTAAATCGGGACATCCGATCGATCTGACCGGCGAACAGGCGATCCTGCGGTTTGTTGAACTTGATAAAGTTGTTGAGAAACACTTCCTTGAGGACAGCCGGCTCATCATTGTCGGTGCGAACACCTACATATATAAGCAGGCCGTCTTTCTCCTGCACTTCGTCGATCGTCATGGTCCAGTCTTCGTGACTGGTGATCTGATCGCCCACATTGAAGCTGACCCGGGTGACCGGCGCCTCTTCTTTGGCATACATGCGGTTTTCACCGGTAGCCGGAAACAACAGGGTAACCATGCGTCCTTCAACAGCAACGACAGTCCCCAACCCCAGATCCGTCTCTGTATCACTAATCCAACGCTGGCCAAGTGCAAAAGGCATTAAACTCTCCAAAGCCCAAGAGTGTGTGAATCGCAAAGGGGCGCTATGTTACCCGAAGGCGTGACCTCGATCACCATGCATATAGATGTAGAGAGACCAAATCGCCACAACCTTGATCTGCTACCACCGCCACGCCATCCTAGAGGATAGCGAGCTCGCCAAACGGGTATGTCATTGCAGGATAAATACGCTTTTTGGGTGATTAGTGAGCTGTTGAACCAAAAATGCGAATTTAATTCGAAAAGGCCCTTGCAAGCGTGATCCAGATCTCTATAATGCGCCTCCATCGACAGGGCAAGCGGCAACGCAGAAAGCCAAGTCGGTAACCTCAAAAGCCTTTGAAAATAAGGCTTGACTCGAGAAAGCGGTTGAGTAGAATTCCACTCCCGCAGCAACACACTGTTGCGTCGCTCTTTAACAATTTGAATCAAGCAATCTGTGTGGGCACTCACAGCATCGAACATCAAAAACAATTTTTGA
>NZ_JAAKOV010000029.1:0-28778 GCF_049171595.1 Aeromonas sp. 603607 | reverse complement strand
TGGTGGAGCTACGCGGGATCGAACCGCGGACCTCTTGCATGCCATGCAAGCGCTCTCCCAGCTGAGCTATAACCCCAACTCACCTCGGCGCCACCGAAGTTATCTCCGGCAACGGAGGCGCATGATAGGCATCACCCGCTTTGCTGTCAACCCTAAAATAACCGCGACTGATTCGTTTAGTCAAAATTGCAGCAGTTCGCTGTTTTTACCAGCAAGACGCGTGCTATCTCTCTGTTTTATGTCACAAATCGGCTCAAGCACCTATAAAGGAGAGGCCGTGCAGCGAGCCTCTTTCCCCTTGCAACGCCCCCGCTATCAGGCCTCTTTTGCTGGCCGATCATCAGCTTCTCCCCCGTCACCTCGGGAAAGCCTTTCCATAAAGGGCATTGCATTTGAAAACCCTTTCCATGATTTTTGTAAATTTACAACACAGAAAGTTGATCTGGCTCACAAATGACCATAGGATCAAACCGTGACCCAGGTCACACACCATAACCATAAATGACAGAGCGATGAGGTAAACCATGTTTGAGAATCTGGCAGTCCTGTTCCACCTGCGCGGTGCAACCACCAAGAACGGCATTGTAGAGAAAGATGTCTATGCCCCCTCCACCCGTGAATACTACTTCCGCTACGGCAAGTAAGTGCTGAAAGCCTTTCACGGAAAATGTAATAAAAAAACAACACACATCATCACACAGCCCTTTCGAGGCGCTGTCCTGTCCGGGCCAGATGTTCCACGGCCAAACCTGAACTCCACCAAACAAGAATGGGGCCCGCAGGCCCCATCTTTTATTGCATCGGCTCATTGCAGGATCTCGGCCTGATCCAGGTATGACACCATGAAATCCCCTTGCCGGGAGCGCTGGCTTGGATAACACCAGCATCCGGGAAGCTGGCTATGATGCTTGCCATCCTTGTTCAACAGCCAAATGCCGTCGATTAAGTACTGCATGAAGGGACAGCATGACGACGGACAGAGATTTAAAAAGAGCGAGCAATCGAAGTTGAGCAAGCCCTCATCCTGGCGATACCGACCCGCTGGCCTGTCTCGCCAACAGCGGGATGCTCGCCTCTTGGGCAACCTGAAAATATTCGGCCGCAGACTTTCCAGCAGTGTAATTACAACGGCGGAAAGGTTGCCACGAATCAGGTTCACACCTTATCAGAGAGCAGTGCAGCCATCACTTGTGGAGAGCCTTCATGCCGGCATAACAAGTCGGCCTGACCGGATACAAGACAGAGCAGAAAAAGAGGGATTGGCAGAGCAGCCAATGTTCAGCGCCGCGGGTTGCAAAAGCGGGGCATGACCAGCATGCCCCGCCACAACTCAAACCTTATTTACAGCTGGCGGCCCCCACATCCTGCCAGACGTCGTGTTTGCCGGGCTCATTGCCCTTGGTCCAGTACTGCGCTTTCCATTGACGGCCATTATGGGTGGTGAGCTCGCCACCGTTGTAGGCCACATTGGCATCCCAACCCAGTTGCACCTTGCTCACCAACAGCCACTGATCCGCGGTGCGGCTCGGCTCGTTGCCCTGGGTCCAGTACTTGGCCTGCCACACCAGCTGGTTGTGGCTCACCTTGTCGCCGCTGTTATAGGTGCTGGCCGCTTTCCAGACTGGCCAGTTGGCCGCATCCGGATCGGTGGCCGAGCAACCGCCACCACCGCTGACCGGCTTGACCGTCAGACGGATTGCCGCGCTGGCATCCAGCGCGCCGTCGGAGACGGTGAGGCTAAGGTCATAGGCGGTGTCGCTGGTGACGCTCGGGCCGGTGACCACCAGGGTGGCACTGTTCTGACCGCTGGCGGTGAGGCCGGCCGGTACCGTCCACTGATAGGTGAGCGGATCACCGTTCGGGTCAGACGCGGTCGCCTTGAGGGTCACCTGCTTGCCAGACTCCACGGAAGCGGTAGCCGGCAGGCTCACCAGTGGCGGCAGGTTGGGCTGCGGCGCCTTGTTGGTGACCACCACCTGATCCTTGGCACTCAACTGCTGGTCATCGGTCACTGCCAGCTCAAACACCAGATTGATGTCGGTGGACACGGCATCGAGTACAACGCGGGCCTTGGCCTGAGTGGCATCAAACAGGGTGGCCTGCGGGCCGGATACCTGCTTCCAGCTATAGGTGAGGGCGCCATTTTCCGCGTCGTGGGACGCGGAACCATTCAGCGTCACCTCGGTCGGGCCAGTGACACTCAGATCGCTGCCCGCGTTGGCCACCGGCGGCTTGTTAGCTGGCGGAGTGGTTCCCTCGCCGTGACCCAACCCCTCGTGCATGGCATTGAGGATGTCGCCGTTGTCGGCATCAATCTCCCAGGAGAAGAGGCCGCCCAGCTTGTTGGCTAGCACATACTGCCCCTTGGCCTTGACCGAGCGGTCGTTGTCATAGGTGATGAGATCGCCGGTCGAAGCCTTGAACAGATAGGGAGCCTCGGCCACCTCGTCGTAGCTCTTCTCCCAGCCAGCTCCCATCCGGTTGTTGACGATGTCGCGGTAATCGACCACGCCATCTTCCCAGGTGCCTTTCACCTTGCCGGTCGCCTTGCCGGTGAAGGGGTTGTTGCCCTGATAGCCGCTCACGCCAGTCCAGCCACGGCCATACATGGCGGCACCGACCACCAGCTTGCCGGGGTCAACCCCTTGCGCCAGCATCAGGTTGACTGCCTTGTCGGTGGTGTACTTGGTATCGGGATCCCAGCTCGCCGCGTAGAGGTTAGTCTGGTGACCCAACTCGGTGTTGCTCCAGGCGCCGTTGTAGTCGTAGGTCATCATAAAGATGTGGTCCATGTAGGGTTGGGCCGCCCTGTAGTCCACATCCTGGATCTTGTCCCCCCCGGCCCCGATAGCCGACGTCAGCTCATACTGGCGACCAGTCTGCGACTCCAGCTCGTCGAGCATGGCGCGCAGCTCCTTCATCAGGGCCACGTAGGTGGCACCATCACTCGGGCTACCCAGCTTCGGGTTGGCACCCTGTCCGCCCGGATACTCCCAGTCAATGTCCACGCCATCGAAGAATTTCCAGGTCTGCAGGAACTCTTTGACCGAGGCGACGAAGGTATCGCGCTTGGTTTTGTCACCGAGGAAGTAGAAGGGGTCGGAAAGGGTCCAGCCGCCGACGGAGGGGAGGATCTTGAGGTCAGGGTAAGCCTGTTTGAGCGCCATCAGGGCACCGAAGTTACCCTTGTAAGGCTCGTCATAGGCAGTCAGGCCACTTTGCGGCATCTGAACGGCGGCCCAAGGATCGTGGATCGCAACCTTGAAGTCGGCACGACCGGCACACGCACGTTGCAACGCCTGGAAGCTCCCTTCGATCTCCTTGAGGCTATCGTTGAGGCCATCCCCGCCACAGATGGGGGTGAAACCATAGAGGATATGGGTCAGGTTCTGGGCCGGGATCTTGTCCACTGTGAACTTGCGACCATAGACGCCCCACTCCACGTAGTAGGTACCGACCACCTTGCCGGACTTGTTGGCGTAGGGCTTGTTGTTCTCCTGCAACGCGGCCTTTAGCGGCGCTAGGTGGCTGCCATCGGTATCGGCGACCACGATCTCCTTGGCATCAGAGAGAGTACAGCCATCGGCATTGCAGAGGGCCACCTGCATCTGGTAGCGCCCACCTTTGTTCACCTTGAATTTGGCCGTGCCTGCAGCAGCAGAGGGGCCAGACCACACCTCCTTGCCATCAAGCAGTACCTTGGCAGTCTGGCCGACGTCACCGCTCCAGAGGTTCCAGCTCACCTCCACATCGGCGGCATCCTTGACCTTGACCAGATTGTTGTAGGAGGTTGCCGCCTGATCCACTTCAACAATGGCGAACTTGATGGGACCCCAGCCGATGGTGGGCTTGCCCGGCGCAGCCGCATAAACGGCAGATGAGGCAAGCAGGGAGCCGACCATCATGGCCAGCGATGCGGGTTTTGGACTTAGCATATTGTTTTCCTTTACGTTATGGACAAACGAAAGGGCAACACAACACGACAGGCAACACAAACACGACTACCCCTTGGCAAAGGCAGCCAGCATAACACTGTGGTGGCCCCGCTATCCCAGCTCAACAACGCCTTTAGACCGGAGGCTTTGCGTCCCGACTTTTCAATCGGTTTGCCCTTGTCACAACTTTATTTTCGGCGATAACTAATCGCGAATTAACTCTATGGCAATTTATATAACTAAGCAAACAAGACCATTCCAAACCCGCTACTGACCGTACCTGACGCTGAGCCATGGCCTCATGATTCATCTTTAAAATACAAGGGAGCATTGGCCATTATTAATAGCTACCCAACTGATTAAGCTAAAAATTTCACTAAAACAAAATAAAGCGACAAAAGCTCAACACCTGTGGCACAACACAACAAGAGGTAGCCATACCTCACGGCAACAAGTGAATTAAAAGTCAATTTATTGCATACCAGCATCTTCCTCCCCCCACCCCTTCTTATTCAGACACCACAAACTTGTTTATCTGACCCCCAGAGCACAAACGCACAATCCGGCCAGAATGTAATCAACTGGATAGACAGACATACGCAGTTGTTTATTTTTATTGGCATTTTTATATAATGCCCGCACGTCCCAGTGGCACAGCTGGATAGCGCGCGCCCCTCCTAAGGGCGAGGTCGCAGGTTCGAATCCTGCCTGGGACGCCACCCATCATCCCCTTTTCGCATTCACTCATCTCTTTGGCGATTAGTTCGACGTCCAGCAGCACTCTGCTTGCACCATCAAAATCCTCACCAAGTCACAAGCAATTGTATTCACGCAGCATTCGGCATCTATCCTCTCTCTGATAGACTGCTTCTTTTTGGCTGAGCCCTGCGGCAAAGCCAGCAGCTTCATCTTGCAAAGGAGTGTTGGATGTCCGGATGTTCCTGGTGGGATAGATCCACCGGTTTTGCCTTGCTGACCATTGTGCTGTGGGCCTCGCTGGCGGCGCTGACGTCACGGGTTACCAGCGTGTCACCGCTGGTACTGGTCGGGCTGGTGCTGTTTTTCTGCGGGGTCGGGGCCTTGCCGTTCTGGCGCCAGTGGCATGCTCGTCCGATTACCTGGCTGGTGATGGTTGCGGCATTGCTGCTCTACCATCTGCTGCTCTTTATGAGCTTTCGCCATGCCCCGGTGCTGGAAGCAAACCTCATCAACTACCTCTGGCCGCTCTGCATCATTCTGTTCACCCCACTGTTGTTGCCCGGCCATCCACTCCATGCCCGTCACCTGCTGGCTGGCGCCTTTGGTCTGGCGGGTTCCATGCTGGTGATGGTCAACGGCGAGCTGCAACTGCAGCAGGCCTATCTGCCGGGATACCTGCTGGCACTGGGCGCGGCAGTCGTCTGGGGAGCCTACTCGGTATTATCACGCCGTCTGCCGCCAGCCCCCGCCGTGGTCACTGCGGCAACCTGTCTGCCCGCAGGTTTGTTGGCGCTGCTGCTTGCCCGTCTGCTCGAAGGGCCTCTGCCGCTCGCGCAGCTCCCCACCAGTGACTGGTGGCTGATCATCGGGCTGGCGCTGGGCCCGATGGGGGCGGCCTTCGTTACCTGGTATCTGGCACTGCGAGACGGCGATCCACGCCGGATCGGAGCCCTTGCCTACCTGACCCCTCTGCTGAGTACTTTGCTGTTAGTAACATTGAACGGAGAGGAGCTAACCTCGCGCCATCTGCTGGCCGGTGCACTTATCATGGGCGGCGCCCTGCTCGGTATGCTGGGCCAACGCAACAGAGCACTGGCATCCCCAGCCAGTTAAGTCGGTAAAATAGGGCCACCTGACCATGCTGTCATAAAAACGCCATCATCCCTGTTTAGGCTCGGGCCACGCTCCCCCATGGTCTGTGCTGACAGGAATTACCCCGTGAAAATCGCCCATTACGCCACCCTCTCCTCCCTTGTTTTGTTACTGGTCGCGGGAGGACAGGCGCTGGTCCTCTACCACGGCTGGCAGCAGCTTGCCCGTACCAATCAGGCCCAGCATCAGCACGAGACGCTGCAACAACTGGTGACCGTGACCCTGCAAAACAGCCTGCGTGACTACCTCAACAGCGGCGATCCGCAACAACTGACAGCCGCGGAGAAGGTCCGCCAGCAAGCGCTCTCCTCGCTGGCCGCTCAGGATGATGCCGTGGCAGCCCCGCTCAGACAGCAACTCGAACAGATGGCGCAGCGCATCGCGCACGACTATCAGGCCGCAGGCAAGCTCTCGGGCAACAGCCAGCTGCTGCTGCAAAATGCCGAGAGTGAACTGGGCAGCCAGGCCATGGAGCTGATCCGCTATGGGGAGCAAGGTGCCAGCACGGAACAATCTGCCGCGGCACAGCAATATCGCCGCGGTGCGGCCGAGATCCTGGCGGGCCTGCCGCGCCTCGCCCATTTGCGCCAAAGCTATATGGAGCAGGGCAATGAAAAGCTGCTCGAAGGGATCCGCTTCGAGCTGGAGGCACTGCAAAAACAGGCGCAAGCGCTGCAAGCCTTGCCGCTGCTCGGCATGTATGAAGAGGCGCCCGCCGATGAGTTCACGCTGGGGGAGCCGGTACGCAAGGAGCTGGGAGATCAACCGCGCAGCGAATTACGCTCGCTGCTGGGCCGCTATCCGCAGGAGCTGGCCAACAGCCGCACGGCGCTACAACAGCAACAGGCTGGCCGCCAGACCGTGCAGCAAGACATCATGGCCATGTTGCAAGCGACCAGACAGATGGGGGAACAACTTGCCCACGAGCGGCAAGCCGTCAATCAGGAGCTGGCCACCATCCTCGGCACGCTGGCGCTCTGTCTGGTGGTAGTCGCCCTGCTGTTTGCACTGGTGCAACGACGCTGGCTGCTCGCTCCCTTGTTGCGACTGCGCGGAGCCTTTCTGCAGCTCGATCAGACTGGGCAGGCCGAGCCGTTATCTGCCGGGCGTGATCGCAACGAGCTGGCCGATATCGTTGCCAGCTACAATCGGCTGATCGGTCGCCTGCAGCAGGATCAACAACAGAAAGAGGGGCAGCTGTCTGCGGTATCCCTCAGTCTGAAAGGAATGGTCAGCCAGGTTGACGAGATCCACCACAGCACCCGCACCACCGAGCTGGTAGTCGACGAGAGCGGTCAGATGATGGATGAGCTGAACCAGCTGGCCGGAGAGGTCCATCAGGTCGCCGCCGACATCGCCCGGCATGCCCACCATAACGAACAGGCGATGAGCCAGAGCGAAGATCTGGTGGGCAGCATGCTGCACGCTACTCGTCAGACCGGGCTGGCAATTGACGAGAGCGATGAGGCGCTGGAAGCCCTCACCCGCTCGGTTGCCGATGTGACGGACATTGTCGATGTCATCAGTCATATCGCCCAGCAGACCAACTTGCTGGCCCTCAACGCCGCCATCGAAGCGGCCCGTGCAGGGGAACAGGGGCGCGGCTTTGCCGTGGTCGCCGATGAAGTTCGCCACCTCTCGGCCAATACCCAGCAATCCCTCAACCAGATCACCGAGATTCTGCGGCGTCTGACCCAATCTGGTGAACAGCTTGGCACCGTGCTGAACCGGATCACCAGCGAGTCAAGCCGCCAACGGGCACAAGCCGAGCAGTTGCGCCAGACCACCCAGGCGGTGCGGGAGATCGCCCGCAACACCGCAGTGATCGCCCTGCAGGGCGCCGACAATGCCAAAAGTCAGGAGCACAAGCTGGCCAGTTTTGCCGATTTGATCGCCCGTATTCGTCAGCAGGCCTGTCAGGTAAGCCAACTCTCGGTGCAGGTCTCGTCCCATATCCACCATCAGGCGCAACAGATCCCCCGCATCCTCGGCCAGCAAGGCTGACCCTATTCGCCCCACATCCCCACCAATTCACTTTCCCTCGACCAGAGGGAAAGTTTTTTTGTAGCACAAAATTATATGTTGCCTGCAGGTTAACAGCTTCCCTTCCCCCGTATCTGATGAAAACCCGCACCGGCGCTGGCCACACCTCCAAGAAAACGCTCTCATTACCGTGATATCTGCCATGAGGCTGTTTACGACCTTGCCCATGATTATTTGCACTCGGTCATACTTTTGAAACGTTGAGGGAACTTTTCATTGATATTTCGCACCGCGAACGTACTCTTGGAGTTGTCCGATAGCCAAGAATCGGAACAAAAAAAACAACATGTGATGATCAGGACTGCCAACTACAGATGTGCCAAGACATCCGGGTTTGCAGATAACCAAGAGAAGATTTTTTGCCCTTCGGGGTTTTGATTGCAATGCCAATACCGAGCGGTAGGCCCGATGCCAGCTGCCGGAAAAAAGCTAAGTCCATAAAATCAGGAGCAATAAAAATGGAAAAAGTGATCTTCAAGCGCGCCGCTTTGAGTGCCGCTGTGGTAGCCGCTCTGGTCGCCCCCGGCATGGCGTTGGCAGCCCAGGATATGATGAGCCCGGAATATGGCCAGTCCTATGAAACCTTCGTAAAAGACTCCAAACTGACCGGTGGCCTGTTCTACTTCCAGCGTGATCGTCAGCGCATCGATGGTGACCCGACTGCCGCCAAGAAAGAAGGCAAGTACCAGTCCAACCTGAGCCATTCCACCGTCCAGGCAGCTCTCAACTTCAACTCCGGTTATGCCTGGGACACTGTTGGTCTGGATCTGGGCGGCTTCGGTGCCTATGACTTGGCCGTTACCGAAAACCATCCGGTCAACCAGGAGAACGAATTCTCCTTTGCAGGCAACTCCTGGGGCAACAACTACAAAGATGGCTCTCCCGAGGGTGGCTTCAGCCTCTCCAACGCAGCTCTGAAGCTGAAATTCCTGGACGGCGGTGTGACTGCCAAGGGTGGTTACACCCAGCTGTATGTCCCTGGCCAAATCGGTGTTAACTGGTCCTATCAGCCGGGTACCTATCGTGGTGGTCAAGTCGAAGGCAACTTTGGCGGTCTCTACCTGACCTACGCCATCGCTGACGAGTACAAGGCCCCCTGGTACAAAGAGACTCAGGTCTTCTCTCGCGCCAAAGCGTGGATGGATCCGTTCGCTGATGAAAACGTCATCGACTATATCCACGGTATCGCGGCTCGTTACACCTTTGAAAATGGCACTGCCGTGACCGGTTCTTTCGGTCAGTCCGAAGGCTACATGGACAGCTACCACTTCAAACTGGCTCACAAGTTTGACGTACTGGGCGGCCTCGCCACCAGCTACCAGTTCTACGGTTCCGAGACCGAGACCTACACCAAGGGCGGCTCCCAGATTGAAACTTACGACGGCCTGGCATGGCAACAAGCACTGACTGCAGCCTGGAACTACGCCCAATACGGCTTCCGTCTGGAAGGTCTGTGGACCAAGGCTGAAGGTGCGGAAGGCAACTACTTGCCCCGTCTGACCCGTGGCTACGCCAACTCCCAGGGCGCCAACGAAATTTGGTGGGATTCCCGCTCTGACTGGAACGCCAACAACGAAAAAGCACTGTTCTTCGGCGTGACCCGTTCTCTGGATGATCTGGTTGGTGCGCCGGGCTGGGCTGTCGGTGTATCCGGCGCCTACGGTTGGGATATCGAAAATGGCCAAGGCAAGAAAGCAGCCAACGGCGAGGATACCGAGTGGGCCGTCAACTTCGATGTCAGCTATACCGTGCAGGATGGCAAGCTGAAAGGCACCCTGTTCAAACTGCACTACACCGACTACAACAACGACATCAGCCAGGGCGGCGGTTGGACCGATTACCCCAACATCTTCGCCTCCGAGCACGACGTCAAGTTCCACATCATCATGCCGCTTACCTTCATGTAATCAGGCAATACGATGTCAGCAAACCGGGCCACTTGGCCCGGTTTTCTTTTTTCCGGTTGGCAGGCTAACATGCGAGCCGGATAAGGGTTTTATCCACTCACCAGCACGCTTTTGTCAGCAGTCACAAGGACGCCATCATGCCCCGTTTTGTTTTGATCACCGGTTGTTCCAGCGGTATTGGCCTCGCCGCCGCACAGGCGCTCGGGCAGCACGGTTTTACCGTGATTGCCTCGGCGCGCAAGGCGGAAGATGTGGCCCGCTTGCAGCAACAGGGATTGCTGGCGGTACAGCTGGATCTGGCTGACCCTGCCTCCATCGAGCTGGGTGCCAGTGCGGCGCTCCATCTGGCGGGCGGGCGCCTCTATGGCCTGTTCAACAACGGCGCTTATGGCCAACCCGGGGCGCTGGAAGATCTGCCCACCGAAGCGCTCAGGGAACAGTTCAATACCAACCTGTTTGGCTGGCACCATCTGATCCGTCAGGTGCTGCCGCCTATGCTGGAGGCCAAAGAGGGGCGGATAGTGCAGAACAGCTCGGTACTGGGACTGGTTGCCATGAAGTATCGCGGCGCCTATAACGCCAGCAAGTTTGCGCTGGAAGGTTATAGCGACACTCTGCGCCTCGAACTGGCGGGTAGCGGGGTACATATCAGCCTGATTGAACCGGGCCCCATCGATACCCGTTTTCGTGCCAATGCTCGCAACGCCTTCCTGCGCCACATCGATCCGGCTCAGAGCCGTCATCAGTCGGCCTACCGCCAGACCCTGACGCGGCTGGAAAAAGAGGGGGCCACCAGCGGCTTTACCCTCTCGAGCGAAGCCTGCATCCCGCCGCTGCTCCATGCGCTGACCCACGCCCATCCCAAGGCACGCTATCCGGTGACCACTCCGACCCGGCTGTTTGCCTTCTTGCGACGGGTATTGCCCACTCGCTGGCTCGACAAACTGCTGGCCAAATCGGCCTGATCCCGTGATGGGCGACAAGCATCCTGCCGCCCGGATTGAGTTAGCTGTATAGCGGCGTAATCCAATCCGCCAACCTTGTTTGCCCCTCTCTTCAATAGTGCTCGCCATTGCTGTAGTAGGCGCTCTTGACCAAAGGTATCACCTGCACCACCACATAGGTCTGCTCCCCCAGCACCCGTTTCAAATGGCGCGTGATAAGGCGCGCGGCGGCGTCCTGCATCTCCTGCGGCCGCTCGAACCAGTGCAGCTCGACAAACGGAAAACCCACCTCTGACTCGCCGTTGCGTATCCAGCAGCTATCAATCCGCTCCATGGTGACAAACTCCGGCTTACCGCCGGTCAGCTCGCAGAGCTCGGCCAGCAGCGGGCCGCTCACCTGTTGCAGGGTATCGAGCGTCACGGCGCGAAAACGAAGATGGGGCATGGCAAACCTCTTGGTTATCTGAAATGAGGACTTATCATAGGGGTTATTGTCAGCAAGAGAAGTCACCCGGCGCACATTAAGGATCCCCATGAGATTTCATCGCACCCTCTTTGCCTTCCTGCTCTGCCTGCTGCTACCGCTGCACGCCTTTGCCGATCCCGCCTTCTATCGGGTGAGCAAGGGCAACCTGCAACACTGGCTGCTGGGCTCCATCCATGCGGGCAAGCCAGCTCTCTATCCTCTGCCCGAGCCGGTGGAGCGTGCCTGGCTGCAGAGTCGCGCACTGGTGATGGAGGTGGACATGAACAGCATCACGCAGGATCAGTGGCAACAGACCGGCTCCCTCACCCGACTGGTGGATGGCAAGCCGCTCAAGGATCATCTGCCTGCCGAGCTCTATCAACGCACCCTGATGGCAGGCGCCCGCTATGGCATCGACGAGGCTACCCTCGCCACCCTGCGCCCCTGGTTTGCCGCCATTACCCTGACCCAGGCCGCCATGGCCCGCTCCGACTTCAAGAGTGAACTCGGGATAGACCAGCACTTTGCCGTCCGGGCCGCCAAAGAGGGCAAACCGGTAGTGGGTTTTGAAACCCTGCTGGAGCAGCTCGGTTATCTGGCCAGCGTGGGTGACAACCAGACCCTGATGCTCGCCAGCACTCTGGATGAGCTACCAATGCTGGAGAGTGGTTTCGCCGCCGTGATGAAGGCGTGGCAGCAGGGAGATGAGCCAACGCTGATCAATCTGCTCAAGGAGGAGATGGCCCCGCCCGCGCTACAGAGCTGGATGGAGCAGACCCTGCTGGCCGAGCGCAACCATAACTGGCTGAAAAAATGGTCCACCCTGCCCAACGAGAGCTTTATCGTGGTAGGCGCCCTGCACCTTTACGGCGAACAGGGGTTGCTGGCGTTGTTGGAGCAGCAAGGGTGGCGCATTACCCCGCTCACCACTCCAGGTCCGGTGCAGACTCGGTCGCAAGGAGTCCAGTGAGAACGATCACAGAACGCGCTGGTTATTAAACAACCTGCAAGGGAGTTGATCGGGATCATCCCGGACGGGGCAAAGAGGTATTTATCATGCCTGTCATCAACCGGGTGACAGGAGCAATAAAATGGACTTTTGGCTGGACCTGATGTTTGGCAACAGCGTGGGATTGATGTCGATGCTGGTGATTATCGGCACCTTCTTGCTCATCAGCTCTTACGCGGCCTACTTCATCTACAAGGTGATGCACTCGCAACCGCCTCATTCACAGCAACCCCATTCTCAACAGCCCAAAGAGGGAAAATAATCCTCTGACCACAGGCGGTAGCTCACACTGACCGCCTGTGCTGTTTTATGGTTCGCGACTGTGATTCCCGGGCCAGACTGCACCAGTGTCCATGCTGGGCGCCCCTTATCCCCTCCCCCTTTCCCCGTTTTCTGTGCCGGTTGCGGCCGTTATAATGGCCCCCACTTTTTCTTATGGGGAGCCTGCCGTGTCTCATAACGACGAACTCTCGCTATTCATGAATGAAGTGGCCGACGTGCGGCCCATTCGCAGCGACAACATCCATCCCCATGCGGCCAAATCCGCCCCGACCGAGGCACAGCTCGCTCGCCGCCAGGCTGCCACCGCCGAACAACTCGCCCTCGACCACCTCACCATGGAGGCCATCGAGATGCGCGATCCGCACGAAATCGTCGGCTTCAAACGCGATGGGGTGCAGGAGGGGGTCTACAAGAAGCTGCGGCTCGGCAAATACGAGCTGCAGGCCAGCCTGGACTTGCACCAGAAAACCCTCAATGAGGCACGCCAGACGCTGGTGCAGTTCATTGCGGATTGTGAAGTCCGGGATATCCGCTGCCTGCTGATCCTGCACGGCAAGGGGGAGCGCAGCACCCCGCGCGCCCTGCTGAAAAGCTATGTGAGCGCCTGGTTGCCGCAACTGCCCGCCGTCATGGCGATCCACAGCGCCGAGCGTCGCCACGGCGGCAGCGGTGCTCTATACGTGCTGCTGCGTAAAAGCGAACGCAAAAAAGTGGAAAACCGCGAACGGCACCAGAAGCGGCTCGGCTAATCCGCGTTTCGCTCCCACGTCTTTTGCCCGCCCGCATGAAGGTGGTCAACTATACAGCGGCGGTGTTAGCATCGAACGGCCCCGATCATGCCAGGTACGGGGCGGCATACCATCAGGGACGATAACAAGGACAATCCCATGTCATATCAAAAGCTTGAACAACATCAGCAGCAGATCCACCGCTTTAGCCACCTCGCCGCCATCTGCGGCTGGGATCAGGCGGCCATGATGCCGGAAGGGGGCAACGATGCCCGCGCCGAAGCAATGGCCGAACTCGGTCTGCTGATCCACCAGAAGCGCACCGCTCCCGAGCTGGGCGACTGGATTGCCAAGGCCGAGAGTGAGCCACTCGATGAAGTGCAACGTGCCAACCTCGGCGAGATCAAGCGCCAGTGGCAAGATGCCAGCCTGCTGCCCGGTGAGCTGGTCGAAGCGCTGTCGCTCGCTGGCAGCAAGTGCGAGCACGCCTGGCGCAGCCAGCGCAAGAACAACGACTGGGCCGGTTTTGCCCCCAATCTCGAGGAGGTGGTGAAACTCTCCCGTGAAGTGGCGCAGCTGCGGGCCGATGCCCTTGGCGTGCGCCCCTACGACGCCATGCTGGCGCTCTATGAGCCGGGCATGACCAGCGCACGGCTCGATCAGATCTTCGGCGATCTCGCCAGCTGGCTGCCGGCTCTTATCCAGACCGTGAGTGAACAGCAGAAGGGCGATGCCCTGCTGCTGCCGCAAGGCCCCTTCCCCATCCCCACCCAGCAAGCGCTCGGTCAGGAGGTGATGGGACTGCTCGGCTTTGATTTCGCCCACGGCCGCCTCGATGTGAGCAGTCACCCCTTCTGTGGCGGCGTGCCGACCGATGTGCGGATCACCACCCGCTACAACGAGCAGGAGTTTGTCTCCAGCCTGATGGGCATAGTGCACGAGACCGGTCACGCTCGTTACGAGCAGGGACTGCCGCGCCATCTGCTGGGTCAGCCGGTGGCCGAAGCGCGCTCTATGGCAATCCACGAGAGCCAGAGCCTGTTTTGTGAAATGCAGCTGGGGCATCATCCGGCCTTCCTCGCGCTGCTGGCGCCACGCATTCGTCACCACTTCGGCGAACAGGCGGCGTTTGCGCCGGACAATCTGACCAAGCTCTACAGCCGGGTCGAACCGGGCTTTATCCGGGTCGATGCGGACGAGGTGACCTATCCGGCCCACGTTATCCTGCGCTACGAGCTGGAGCGCGATCTGGTGGAAGGGAAGATCGAGGTGGCCGACATCCCCGAGCTGTGGGACGCCAAGATGCAGCAGTGGCTGGGGCTCTCTACCAAGGGCAACTACCGCAATGGCTGCATGCAGGATATTCACTGGACCGACGGCTCGTTCGGCTACTTCCCGAGCTACACCCTGGGCGCCATGTATGCCGCCCAGCTGCGCTTTGCCCTCGAGAAAGAGCTGGGCAGCATGGGTGAGGTGATCACGGCGGACCGCCTGCCGGAAATCTTCGGCTGGCTCGGACGCAACATCTGGTCACAGGGGAGCCTGCACAGCACCGACGAGCTGGTGCGCCGCGCCACCGGTGAAGCGCTCAACCCGCACTGGCTGCGCCAGCATCTGGAACAGCGTTACCTGAAGTAATGAGCACAGTAAGCTAACAACAGAACGGGGCCCTTTTTAGTTGACCACTACAGGGCCCCGCTTTTATGGCGGTGCATGGCACAGCACACCGTCACAGCAATGCTGCACAAAGAAAGGATTCAGAGAGGATCAGGGGAACCCAGCAACTCGCGCAGTTGCAGGATATTGCCCTCCGGGTCGAAGGCGTTGCGCACCACAAAGCCGGGCCCCGTCCACTGCTGTGGCAACAGGCCGCCGCCGAGATCCGCCGCCTTCGCTTCTGCCCAGGCGAGGCTGGAGACGGTGAAGAACAGCTTGATGGCCCCCTCTTCCCGCAATTCCGGCGGCCGCTTGATAACAACTTGCCCGGTATAAGGCTCGGGAATGGCGTGGATCAGCAGCTGGATATCGCTGTTTTCCAGCACCACCAACTGCTCATCCTGACTGCAGACCACCATCTGCAGCAATGTACGGTAAAAGTGGGTCAGCAGGCCCGGATCCTTGGCATAGATCAGGGCACCGGCACGAGCTGGGCCTGGCATGGAGCACTCCTCAACAGTGAACGACTGGGTGGACAGATCTCCACCTTCTCACAGTTGCGCGCCCCATTCGATCCTTTTTAGCGGCTCGCCAGCCTCACTGCACAAAGTGCCACTGCCGCAGTGCCAACGTCGGAGGCGGCCCCTGATCGTCCCCCAGATCTGCCATGCCCAGCGCCTCGTCATAGTGCACACCGCCCGCACCGCTCTCGGTCAGGTGCTTGGCACGCACCGCCCCGTACAGACCGCCACTTCCGCTGATCTTCATCTCGGTGAGCGGGGCATAGAGAGCGGCATAGAGCGGCGTATTGCCCGACAGCTTGACCCCATCCTTGCCGCTATACGCGGAATAGATGGAGATAGCGGGCGTACCGCCAGCGGTCAGCCCCTGTTTGGCTGCCGTCACCTCGGCACCGGCCCCAAGATCGACCTTGCCGCTGACGATCAGGGTCAGGCTGCTCCCCTCGCTCACCGTCAACTTGTTGCTGCCTGTCATGGTGAAATCCTTGTCGATCAGCAGCACCACATCCCCCTTGATGGTGAGCTTGGCATCGGCCCCCATATTGAGGCTGTCGAGCTTGTAAATAGTCTGTTCCTTGCCAAACAGCTCCCCCTTGCCGGGGAACGGTAGCCCGGGCTTGTGCTGGTTGCTGCTGGTTACCGAGCCGGTGGAGGGATCCGTGGTCAGCACCATCTGCTGGGTGGCCCCGAGCGTCAGCGGGCCATTGATGGGCAATGTTGCAGGGGGGAACGATTTGGGCAACGCTGCCACATTGAGCGGGTCACACACCTGCCCGGCCACAGGCGGTAGCTTGGGATGAGCGCGATATTGGGGATCCAGATACTTCTGATGCTTGGCATCAAGGAATGCCCCGTTCCCACCATAGTTCAACTTGTCGCCAGCAATGCTTGTGCCATGACCCATAGAAACATCCCCATTGATCGCAACAGCTCCGGCAATATGCCCCCCTTGCAAGGCAAAATTTCCACTCCCGTTCACGCTGCCCTCAACCCTGACGACCCCATCAGAGGGAGAAATGGTGATATCGCCGCCAGCAAGTACATTACCCGCAACAGGTGAAGAGCCGTTTAAGGTCACCGAGCCGGTCGCCCGCACATCACCCCAGATGGGGGAGTGCCCGGCGAGCACCACATTGGCCTTGTCGCTGACGGTCGCCACCTTGGCGTTCTGCCCCTGATTAAGAGTCCCGGAAACAGACTCCTTGTACGCCCCCTTGCGCGAATCGTAGCTGTCGATAAAACCGCTCCCAGAGAGGCTCAACCCTTCACACGCCACCACCGAATCCTGAAAGATGAGATTGCCCGGCTCGCGCTTGAGGGCAAACAGGGCGTTGAGGCTGGCATTGCCCTCCAGATAACGGCCATGGCTCTGCAACGCCAACTTGCTGCCTGTAGAGGCATCCAGCTGATCGATGCGAAAGCGGCTGCCCGCCATGGCTCCTTCGCCATTGCTTGGCACCTTCTGCACCAGTTGATCCCACTCTATCCGTGGTTCAGCGCCGAGCGCCTGATGCAGGGCGCGATAACTGTCGTTCATCCCCTGCTCGGCACTGAGCTGCGCATTGATCTTCTTGTGAAAATTGCCGCTCAGGCGGGTTTGCAGCTGATTCTCCTGAATGCTGGTAAACACCAGCAGGCTCGACAGCAGGCTCACCACCAGCACCACCAGCAATACGGCTCCCCGCTGCCCCTGCAATCCCTTGTTCATCCTGCTCCTCCTGCACCGGATGTGGCCAGTGCTGCCGCCCAGACCGCCTTGCGGCGTGCCACCTGCACCTCGACCCCCGGCGCCAGATAGCTGGGCAGCCCTTCGGGCAAGATGCGGATATTGACCAACGCACCCTGCTGGCCGAATTCAAGATCCTGAAGATGGGCCAGCAACAGACGCGGGCCATCCCCGTCATCGCAACTGAGTACCGGCGGCGTGAAGCGGTACTGCTCGGTAAAATCGGCGGTTTTCTGGTTGCCAAGGCAGGAGAGCACCTGACTGCCCCCTTCCACCTTGAACGCCAGCGTCAGGCTATCAGGGGTGACCGCGATCAGCTGATCCGCCTGCTTGATGCTGTTGGTAAAGGTGAGAGTGGCAAAGCGCAGCACTTCGTTCGCCTGCTCCAGCGCCTTGCTCTGCTCGACCGTGCTCTTGATGGGCACGTAACCGGCAAAAATCGCCAGCATCAGCATCAGACCGAGCACCATGGAGATCATCAGCTCGACGAGACTGACACCTCGCTGTCGGAAGGGAACGTTCAGCATAGTGGTGGAAATCCTGCGTTCAGCTCAACCCGCTTGGCACCGGAGATCCGCGCATCACGCCACTCGATGGCGACCACAAAGTGGTCGCTGTAGCGACTCGGCAGCACCAGCTGGTGGCCCTCGAGCAGGGTGAAGCGGGCAAGAAAATCGCCCTGGGTGAACCGCTCCGGCTTGCGCTGCACTTCGCACAGCGAACCCCAGATCTGCTCCACGCTGTTGCTCGCCTCGATCGTGGCCAGGGTGCTCTGCAGGCTATAGTGCGCCTGCTGCAACGAGACCACCTGCCCCTTGGCGAGACCAAGAAACACCATCACCGCCAACACCATGGAGACCATGATCTCCACCAGATTGAACCCCTGCTGACGGGCAAGTGCGGCGTGTCTCATGAGCAGCTCCCTTGCAGCAGCTGACCGCTCGGGGCCACGCAGAGTACACGCTGCTCACCGAGGCGATTGGCCAGAGTGATCTCGGCGTGGCTGCTGCTGCCGGTTGGCGCGATCCGGATCGGCTCAAACGGTTTGATCACCACTCCGCCAGCAGGTGCTGCCGCCTGACGCAGCAACTTGCTGTCAGCCATCACCTCCCAGCCACCGTTCTCGGTGCCCTGCAGTACCACCGGCAGGGTCAGCTTGACCGCTTCGCTGCGGGCAAAGCGGTAGGCTGACGCGAGCTCGGTCGCACTGCGATCGAGTCGTTCGGCCGCGAGGCGCTGACTCATGGAGGGCAACCCGACTAGCAGCAAAATAGCGGCGATGCCGACCGTGATCATCAACTCAATCAGAGTAAATCCGCGCACGTTCATCTTATGATCCCCAGCAGTCATGGCGATTGGCCGCGCGATAACCGGTCTGATCTAGGGTCAGAGTGCCGCACTCATCCTGTTGTCGCGTCGTTGGAATGGCTTTGAGCAGGTAGTCGCCAGCATCTTGCTGGCTGTAGCTGAACTGGTAGAAATCCGTGTTGGAAGGAGTGGCAAACGTGTCGGGATAACGGCCCTGTTGGGTATAGATACGTTCGAGGGCGAGCGCCTGCTCCAGCAGTTGCTGCTGCGCTTCGTAACGACGTCCCTGTTGCAGATAACCCTGATACGCTGGCAACGCGATGGCTGCGAGAATGCTGACAACCGTCATGGCGATCAACAACTCGATCAGACTAAACCCCCAGCAATGGGGCCATGCCTTACAGTCGTTCACTTATCATCCTTGGCAAGTGTTGTTATTGGTCGGCCCTGAGCCGTAGATGCGATGACTTAATAATCATCAAAAATTAACCGACTCAATTGAACAACACAAAATTGTAATGCTCAATGTAAAAAAGCTAATTATGTGATCCATTGTTAATTTCCAAGCCTTTCTCATCACAACTAATCTCGCAATACAAATAAAGTTAAACCCATTGCGCCCCCATCTATCCGCTATGGGCTCTGCTACCCGTGCACAGTGGTAAACAAAATGAAGGGGTAGTCGACATGGAAGAGTGCAACGAAACCTGCGGCCGATTTTTCCTATCCCTGTCCGCTTCTGGCTAGTCACGGCCCCCGCGCCCCCTTACTCTCTTGTCATCTATTCCAGCAAAGCCGCCAACACCATGAATGCAAAACCAAGCCCTGAGTTGTCACCGGATGAGGTGATCAACACCCTCAGCCGTGAACAGTGTCACGCCGCACGGCTCGCCCGCGACGCTCGCTTTGATGGCCGTTTTTTTACCGGCGTCATCTCGACCGGCATCTACTGCCGGCCAGTCTGCCCGGCACGGCCACCGCACGAGCACAACGTGTGCTACTTCCAAAGCGCCGCGGCCGCCGAGCAGTATGGCCTGCGACCCTGCCTGCGCTGCCGCCCTGAGCTGGCCCCCGCCGCCCGTGGCGATCTGCCGGTTGAACTGGCACGTCTGCTGGCGCGCATCGATCGCGGCGAGCTGGCTGACGGCACGCTCGCCAAACTGGCCACTGAGGCAGGGATAAGCGAACGCACCCTGCGCCGCCAGTTCGAGCAGCACCTCGGCGCCTCGCCAAAACAGGTGGAGCAGACGCGCCGCCTGCTGCTCGCGAAACGGCTGCTGACTGAAACCGGGCTGCCCATTACCGACATCGCGTTTGCCGCCGGATTTGCCAGCATCCGCCGCTTCAATGACGCCTGGCTCAACGCATACGGACTGGCCCCACGCACCCTGCGCCAGCAGGAGCAGCACGCTGACGCGCCAGAACACATAAGTGCGGAGCCGCGCGGCGCCCCCCTGACCCTGCAACTGCCCTATCGCCCCCCGTATGACGTAGCGGCCATGCTGGCGTTCTACCGGCTGCGTGCGATCCCCGGGCTGGAGCGGGTAGATGGCGAGGTGTATGAGCGGCGCTACCAGGTCGGTGATCAGGTCGCGCTGGTGCGCATCGCGCAGGGCAAGGGGCACAGCCTGCAACTCACCGTTCATGATCTGCCGCTCGCGGCGCTACCCGATCTGCTCTATCGAGTGCGCCGGATGTGGGATCTCGATGCCGATATGCAGCGGATCGGTGATCTGCTCGGTCAGGATCCGCTGCTCGCCCGCTTGCAAGCGCGCTGGCCCGGCGTACGGCTGCCAGGTGGTTGGGATGAGTACGAAGTAATGCTGCGCGCCATCGTCGGCCAACAGGTCTCGGTCAAGGGGGCCATCACCATACTCGGGCGACTGGTAGCCCGTACCGAGGCGCAATTCGGGGTGGCGCAACTACCGACCCCCGCCCAGTTGTGCGAACTCGATCTCGACGGTATCGGCATGCCCGGCAGCCGTATTCGCACCCTGCGCGGAGTGGCGCTGGCGCTGGCCAGTGGCGAGCTGACCCTCACGACAGCCAGTGACGAGCAGTTGCTGGCGCTGCCGGGTATAGGCCCCTGGACGGTCTCTTACTGGCGGCTGCGTTGCGGGCTGGATACCGATGCCTTCCCCGCCTCCGATCTGGTGCTGCAAAAGGCACTCGGAGGCGGCACCAAGCTGCCGGTAAAAGAGGGGTTGGCGCAAAGCGCAGCATGGCAGCCGTGGCGCAGCTATGCGGCCAGCTGGCTGTGGCATGCCATGAGTGAAGCGCCCGATTTGCTGCTCCATGCCACCAGCAATGAACAACAGCCAGATACCCAACAACAGGAGATAACCCCATGATCCGCTACGATATCCTGCCGACCCGCTGCGGCGATCTGCTGGTCGCCATCAATGAATCCGGTCTGGTGCACGTGGACTTTGTGGCGGGCCTGCGGGCACTGCCCGATATGAGTGGCTGGCAGCAAGATCACGGGGCACTGGCCCCCTTCCTCGCCGAATTTGACGCCTATTTTGCCGGTCGCTTGCAGCGCTTCTCCCTGCCCCTTGCCGCCCGTGGCACTGCTTTTCAACAAGCTGTGTGGCAAGCGCTGTGCGACATCCCCTACGGCGAAACTCGCAGCTACAGCGATATTGCCCGAGCCATCGGCAAACCGGATGCGGTGCGAGCAGTGGGCGCGGCAAACGGCCGCAATCTACTCTCGATCATCATTCCCTGCCATCGGGTGATCGGCCAAAACGGCAGCCTGACCGGCTATGCGGGGGGATTGGAGATTAAAAAAGCACTGCTGGCGCTGGAGAGGGGCAATTAAAGGAGTCTGAGAAGAGCGCCTGCGATAAAAAATTGCCCCTTTCCGGACTGAGAAAGGGGCTCATTGATCAGCGTTTCAGGCTGCCCATAACATGCATTTCGCAGCGGTTACAGTCAAAACGCAGGCGGAAGGTGTCTTTACCCATCTTGAGCTCCAGCGGCTCGGCCTTGAGACCGGGCACCTCGTTTGGGCAGAGGTTCTGGCTGTAGCGGATGCAGTGTTTGGTGATCATCAGCACCACTTCCCGCTCCTCCTTGTTCGCCTCATAGGCGGGAGCAATCCGCTCCACCCCATGTTCGCGGAAGAACTGCTCGGCCGCGCTGTTCAGCACGTTGCCAAGGTAGGAGAGACGGTGCTGGGGATAGCTGATATCCCGCAGGGCGATACGTCGCTCGGGGCGCTGGTAGCTGGCCACCCGCGCCGCCTCCAGCGCGGCGATACCATCCCGGCGCAAGCCGTTGAG
The DNA here is from genome assembly GCF_049171595.1 of Aeromonas sp. 603607. Classification (NCBI taxonomy): domain Bacteria; kingdom Pseudomonadati; phylum Pseudomonadota; class Gammaproteobacteria; order Aeromonadales; family Aeromonadaceae; genus Aeromonas; species Aeromonas sp. 603607. The sequence continues at coordinate 7,118 of NZ_JAAKOV010000029.1, read as the reverse complement.
CTGTGATGCGGCGATAAATAGCGGGTGAGTGAATGCCAACTCAATCTTGCGCGCCACAAACAGGGTATTGCCGAGTTTACCAAGCTGATCACGCGCCTGCTGCAACGCCCGCTCCGGGTTGTCGGCAGGCTGTTTGTCGCAAGGCAGGGTCACCGCGGCTCTAATGCCCTGCTCGTCGGTGAGGGTGAGGCTCACGCCCTCATCGCACTCTGCCAGCACCATATCGACCCGGATGCGGCGATCCGCGCTCGCCTTCTCCAGCATCTTGCTGAACGCCTGATCGTGGTTGCGGTAGATTTCGGTACCCACCTTCAGCCCCGGCATACGCTCCGACAGGAGTAACTGCTTACCTTCGACCTTGTTCAGGCGCATCCCCACCAGCTCGTTGTTCGGCTTGAAGAAGCCCAAACCGTCGCCGTTGTTGAGGGTGACCTGTTTGCCATCGATCTCGATACCGTCACGGGTCACCCTGGTGACACGCCCCAGCGGTTCGCCCACATATTTCGGGCTTTTGGTGGAGTCGATCCCCTGCTGGCGGCCATGGAGGAAGTAATCGGTGCTGCCGCGGTTGAAGCTCTTCTTGGGGTCAGGCGTGAAACTGTAGCTGCAACGACCCGCAGAGGCGGCCACCAGATCGGAGCGGCTGTCGAGAATGGCGTCCAGCTTCTGGCGATACCAGGCAGTGACGTTCTTGACGTAATCGAGCCCCTTGAGACGCCCTTCAATCTTGAAGGAGCGGATCCCCGCCTCAATCAAAGCCTCCAGGTTGTCAGTCTGATCCATATCCTTGAGGGACAGCAGGTGACTGTCGGCCACCAGCACTTCACCATCCGGCTTTTGCAGCGAGCAGGGCAGACGGCAGAGCTGGGCACATTCACCGCGGTTGGCACTGCGGCCGGTACGGGCGTGGCTGATGTTGCACTGGCCGCTGTAGGAGACGCAGAGCGCGCCGTGGATAAAGAACTCCAGCTGCACATTGGTCGCTGCACTGATCTCGCGGATCTGCGCCAGCGACAGTTCGCGCGCCAGCACCACCTGAGAGAAGCCCACATCCTGCAGAAACTTCACCTTCTCCGGCGTGCGGTTGTCGGTCTGGGTACTGGCATGAAGCGCGATGGGTGGCAGATCGAGGGCCAGCAGCCCCATATCCTGCACAATCAGCGCATCGGCACCGGCTTCGTAGATCTGGTGGGTCAGCCGCCGGGCCTGCTCCAGCTCGTGATCGTGCAGCAAAGTATTGAAGGCGACAAAGACCTGGGCACCGAAACGGTGGGCGTGGCGCGCCAGCGCCTCGATATCCTCGATGGAGTTGCCCGCCGCACTGCGGGCGCCGAAGGCAGGGCCACCCATGTAGACGGCATCGGCACCATGGTTGATGGCTTCTATGCCGTAGGCGAGGTTCTTGGCCGGAGCCAGCAGCTCCAACCGGTTATTGTGGCTTAATGGGTGCTTGTTCTGGTGCATGGTCTCGGGATCAGGGCGGACAGCAAATGGGCGCTACTCTAGCCCATTCACCACCCGCGTGCCTTGATCCCGCTTAAGATATCTGCGAAATACAGGATTAGATAACCACCTTGAGCGCCAGCCCGAGCAGCACCAGGCCGCTCACCTTGTCGATCACAAAGGATTTGGCTTTAAGCCACGCCAGCACCGGCCCGCGGGAGAGCACCAGCGCCACCAGCACGTACCAGACGGCATCGATCCCGCCCGCGGTGAGCATCATGATGCCCCCTTCGCTCCAACCGGTATCGGCCCGCACAAACTGGCTGAACAGGGCGATGAAGAAGACCGCCAGCTGGGGATTGAGAAAGGCCACCATAAAACCTTCAAAGGCTCCCTGCCGACCACGCCGCTGGTGAACCTCTTCACTCGCTTCACCACTGGCTGGTTTTGCCAGCAGGGCTTTCATCCCAAGCCAAGCAAGAAACGCTGCACCGCCGTAGCGGATCAGATCAAACAGGATCGGGGTCTGGGTGATCAGGATGGAGAGGCCAAGCGCGGTAACCAGCGCATAGATACCAACCCCGAGGCCGTGGCCAAGCGCAGTAGCGACGCCATGCCCCTGCCCGCCCTGCACCGTGTTGCGGATGATCAGCGCCAGACTCGGCCCCGGGCTGATGGCCCCCATCACGCAGATTGCGGCCAGTGCCAGCCAACTCGTCAGTTCCATGCTTTTCCTCTTTTGTGCTCGATATGATGACCTGCACTCAGGGTACGGGCTGAGCCATTATGCCAGTAGTGAAAGTTATGAATAGATTCCATAACCCATGGCTATAACGCCACACAACTGACCGGGGCTAACCGCCGAGATCGAGCAGCTTGCGACTCTCGCCAACGGTGCGTTGCAGATGATCCCGCAGGAAGGGGTAGGCCAGCTCGCGAAACCAGCGGTGGGCTGGATCCTGATGGTGGCGCTGATGCCACAGCAGATGATACTGCTGGTCGCGGGTAGCAAAGGGCAGATCGACAAAGGTGAGCTCATGGCCACAGGAGAGCTGCCAGGCGATATGGGCCGGGGTGGTCATCAGGCAATCGGTGCGCAGCAACACCTCCACTGCCGCCTGAAAGAAGGGAACTCTGGCAAACCAGCGCCGACTCAGTCCCTGCGGCGCCAACACCTGCTCCACCGGGCTGTCCTTGTCGCCTCCCCCGCTCACCTGCAGGTGAGGCCAGGCGAGATAGTCATCGAGACTCAGCGCCTTGCCCGCCAGCGGGTGGTGACGTCCCATCAACACCGCCAGCCGATCTTCCCCCTGATGCAGACCACGGATCTGATCCGGTACCTGCTCGGTGATGGTGGAGACCAGATCCAGCTCGGACTGCCACAACTGCGGCAGCTGACGCTTGTCCCACAGGCTGTACTCCAGCGCCGCCAACGGCGCCTCTTTGGCGAGCGCGGCACAGATATCGGGCAGGATATGCTGGGCCACATAATCGGAGGAGGCGAGCCGAAATACCCGCTCGCAGCGGCTCGGGTCAAATCCGGGCGCCTCGTAGAGCCGCTCCAGCGCACCGAGAGAATCCGCCAGCTGGGCGGCCAACAGTTCGGCCCGTGGCGTCAGCAGCCAGCGTTGCCCCTCCCGCACCAGCAACTCGTCATCAAACTCGCTGCGCAACTGGGCAAGCTGCTTGCTGATGGAGGGCTGACTCAGGTGCAACAGCTCGGCGGCGCGGCTGATATTGCGGGTCTCCAGCAGCACCTTGAGGGTCGGCAACAAGTTGAGATTGGCTCTGAGCAAGGAGATACCCTCATCGGTGGTGAAACGCCTATCTTAGGGCAGATGAGTCCCGCGTTTTAAGCAAAATTTCCAGCCATGTTCCGCGCGTTGCAGCCCTTTGCGACCAGATAGCACAGCTGAGCCCCCTGCACATAACCATGACCACAAGATGACAGTGGTTGTCTCGTACGGCATAATTGCACGATTTTCCGCCCGCGGGCGATCCACTTGAGAAGCGGTAACAAGATGAAATACGCCAATATCACCGGCTGGGGCAAATGCCTGCCTCCCTCCGTGCTGACCAACGACGACCTCAGCACCATCATGGATACGTCAGATGAGTGGATCTATCCGCGCACCGGCATCAAGGCCCGCCGGATCTCCCATGTCAGCACCTCGGATCTCGCCACCCTGGCCGGTCGCCGCGCACTGGCCTGCGCCGGTCTGGAAGCCAGCGATCTCGATGGCATCATCCTGGCCACCGCCACCCCGGACAACCTGCTGCCAAGCGCCGCCTCTGCGGTGCAAAAGAAGCTGGGCGCCGTCAATGCAGCCGTGTTTGATCTCAACGCTGCTTGTACCGGTTTTGTCTACTCCCTCTCGGTCGCCACCTCGCTGGTGCAGACCGGCATGATGAAGAAGGTGCTGGTGATCGGTGCCGAGCGCCTCACCTACCTGCTGGACTGGGCACGCCGCGATACCGCCGTACTGTTTGGCGATGGTGCCGGTGCCGTGGTGATAGAGGCAAGCGAGCAGGAGTGTGGCCTGATCGCCAACAAGCTGGGTTGCGACAGCGAAGCGCGGGAGATCCTGCATGTACCGAACTTCGGTACCGACCGGGTGCGTTTTGCCGATATCGATGGCCTGTTCACCTTCAACTTCGAAGGGCCGGAGATCTTCAAACGTGCTGTGCGCGGCATGGGTGAGGCCACCAGCACTGTGCTGGCGCAGGCCGGTATTGCGCCGGAGCAGGTCGACCTGATCGTGCCGCACCAGGCCAATATCCGCATCATCGAGACCCTCGCCAAACGGATGAATGCGCCGATGGAGAAGGTGATGGTCAACATCGAAAACTACGGCAACACCTCCGCAGCTACCGTACCTATCGCCCTGTGCGAAGCGCTGGAGCAGGGGCGCGTCAAGCCGAATTCCTATCTGCTGACTGCCGCCTTCGGTGCCGGCCTGACCTGGGGCGCAGCCATCATCAAGTGGGGCGATCGTGTTACCCCTATCAACAAGTGCGAGGCGGAACTGCCCCCCTGCGACCAGAGCGCACTGGAACTGATTGCTCACGCCGTCGAAGGGTGTCAGAAGGCCCACGCCAACGAGGCCTGATCCTTATCAGGAGCCTGAATCCTCAGGCTCCTTTCTCCCACACCGCTCTCCCTCCCCCTTCGCGACACTTTTCTAACCTGACCTCTTGAGGCTCCGGCAATGCCCACCACATCCTGAGCAGAGAGCCAACTTCGGCGTGATGAGTCTGAGCGCATAAAAAAGTCCGGCGCCCCAAAGGGCGCCGGACTTTTTACTGCAACCGGAGAATCCGGTTCAGGAGGACAGATTACTCTGCGGCAGGCGCTTCGGCAGCAACCGGAGCATCAGCAGCCGGGGCTGCATCAGTCGGAGCGTTCGCTTCCTTGATGGAGAGACGTACGCGGCCCTGACGGTCCACTTCCAGTACCTTCACCTTGACCACGTCACCGATGGTCAGATGGTCAGCCACGTTCTGCACGCGAGCGTCGGTGATCTGGGAGATGTGTACCAGACCATCTTTGCCCGGCAGAATGTTGACGAATGCACCAAAATCGGCCAGACGGACAACTTTACCTTCATAGATGCGGTTCACTTCGATCTCGGCGGTGATGGCCTCGATGCGACGGATCGCTTCCATGGCAGCTTCGTTGGCCACGGCGGAGATACGTACAGTACCGTCATCATCCAGCTCGATGTTGGTGCCGGTCTCTTCGGTCAGCGCACGGATCACGGAACCACCCTTACCGATCACGTCCTTGATCTTCTCAGGATTGATCTTGATGGTGTGGATACGCGGTGCGAAATCAGAGATCTGGGCACGGGGAGCCTGGATTGCTTCATCCATCACTTTGAGGATGTGCAGACGGGCGCCACGAGCTTGCTTCAGGGCAATCTCCATGATCTCTTTGGTGATGCCTTCGATCTTGATGTCCATCTGCAGCGCGGTCACACCTTCGGTGGTACCGGCTACTTTGAAGTCCATGTCGCCCAGGTGATCTTCGTCACCCAGAATGTCAGACAGCACGACGAAACCTTCTTCTTCCTTCACCAGACCCATGGCGATACCGGCGACGGAGGCCTTGATCGGCACACCGGCATCCATCAGCGCCAGGGAGGAACCACAGACAGACGCCATGGAGGAGGAGCCGTTGGATTCGGTGATTTCAGAGACCACGCGCACCACGTACGGGAACTCGGCGGCGCTCGGCATCACGGCAGCAACGCCGCGCTTGGCCAGACGGCCGTGACCGATTTCACGACGCTTCGGGCTACCCATCATGCCGGTCTCACCGACGCAGTATGGCGGGAAGTTGTAGTGCAGCATGAAGCGATCGGCACGGTTGCCGGTCAGCTCGTCGATGTTCTGGGCGTCACGCTCGGTACCCAGGGTCGCAACGACCATAGCCTGGGTTTCACCACGAGTGAACAGGGCAGAACCGTGAGCACGGGGCAATACGCCGGTAGCGACAGACAGGGCACGGATCATTTCCGGATCGCGACCATCGATACGCGGCTCACCACGCACTACGCGGCCACGAACGATGCGGCTTTCCAGGCTGTGGAACTCTTCGCCGATCTTCTTGGCATCTTCTTCCACGCCGGAAGCGATAACTTGCTCAACCACACGACCCTTGATGGCCGCGATGGTTTCGTAACGAACAGCCTTCTCGGTGATGCGGTAGGCTTCACCCAGCTCGGCGCTCGCCAGCTCGGCAACCTTGGCTTTCAGCGCTTCGTTGACGGCAGGCGGAGTCCAGTCCCACGGCTTGGTGCCGACGGCAGCGGCAAATTCGTTGATGGCGTTGATAACGGTCTGCATCTGCTCGTGACCGTATACCACGGCGCCCAGCATCACCTCTTCGGAGAGGATGGCCGCTTCGGACTCAACCATCAGTACGGCGTTGGCAGTACCGGCAACAACCAGATCCAGATCGCTTTGTGGCAGTTCGGTGGTGGTCGGGTTCAGCACATACTGACCGTTCATGTAACCCACGCGAGCAGCACCGATCGGGCCGCCAAACGGAATGCCGGAGATGGCCAGCGCAGCAGAGGCGCCGATCATGGCAACGATATCGGGGGAGACTGCCGGATTCACGGACATGACGGTGGCAACCACCTGAACCTCATTGAAGAAGCCTTCCGGGAACAACGGACGAATTGGACGGTCGATCAGACGGGAGATGAGGGTCTCGCCTTCGCTCGGACGGCCTTCACGACGGAAGAAACCACCCGGGATACGACCAGCAGCATAGGTACGCTCCTGGTAGTTGACGGTCAGCGGGAAGAAATCACGGCCGTGATCGGCCTCTTTCTTGCCTACGACGGTCACAAATACACAGGTATCGTCCATGCTGACCATAACGGCCGCAGTGGCTTGACGGGCCATCACACCGGTTTCCAGTGTGACGGTGTGTTGACCGTACTGGAATGACTTAACAATAGGATTCACGTGAATTTCCTTTTTACAATTTGGCTCTTTAAATTCGCGCACAAGTATACTTGATTCGATGCAAAAGGTAAGCGGCGACACAAATTCTGTGAGGATGGCAACAAGCCGCTAAAGAGCAATAAAAAGGCTATGTCCCAATTACGTGTTGCATGGGGCGCCCCAGGGCCTCATACAAACACACTTTGATATTTACGCCT
>NZ_JAAKOV010000028.1:0-42190 GCF_049171595.1 Aeromonas sp. 603607 | reverse complement strand
CACAGAAACCGCCTCCAGGTTGCTAGAATGGCCGAAAACAAGGAGGCCAAGATGGACTTGCGACTGAGACCTTACAAAGGAAAACGCCCGCAATTGGGCAAACGGGTATATGTAGACCCCTGTGCCACCCTGGTGGGCGATATCGAGCTGGGTGACGATGCCAGCATCTGGCCCATGGTGGCGGCACGGGGGGATGTGAATCATATCCGTATCGGTGCCCGCAGCAACATTCAAGACGGCACCGTGCTGCACCTGACTCGCAAGAGCGCCAGCAATACGACCGGCTATCCGCTGCTGATCGGTGAAGATGTCACTGTGGGTCACAAGGCAATGTTGCACGGCTGCACCATCGGCAACCGGGTGCTGGTCGGCATGGGCGCCATTCTGCTTGATGGCGTCGTGGTTGAAGATGATGTGATGATCGGCGCAGGTTCGCTGGTGCCACCGGGCAAGCGACTCGAATCGGGCTTTCTATATATAGGTAATCCCGTCAAACAGGCTCGCCCGCTCAAACCTGCCGAGATCGCCTTTCTCAAAACCTCGGCTGACAACTATGTCCTGCTCAAGGATGAGTATCTGCAAGAGACCTCATAGGGCAGGCAGAAACAGGAAGCCCGGCATGATGCCGGGCTTCGCTTCTTATATAGCTATATAGCCGTGCAGAACGGCTGACCGGAAATCAGTGGGCCTGATCCCAGTTGTCACCGGAACCCGCTTCCACCAGCAGCGGCACATGCAGTTCGGCAGCGGCCGACATCTTCTCCTTGATGATGGCGATGTACTCCTCCAGCTTCTCTTCGCGGATCTCGAACACCAGTTCATCGTGTACCTGCATCAGCATGCGGATCGACTCATCCTCGATACCGCGGATCCAGCTATCCACGTTGATCATGGCGCGCTTGATGATATCGGCGGCCGTGCCCTGCATCGGGGCGTTGATGGCGGCCCGTTCGGCAGCCTTGCGCAGACCGGCGTTGCGGGACTTGATATCCGGCAGATAGAGGCGACGACCAAACAGGGTCTCGACATACCCCTGGGCTTCCGCCTGCTGACGGGTGCGCTCCATATACTCCAGCACGCCCGGGTAGCGCTCGAAGTAGAGATCCATGTACTTCTGCGCTTCGGCACGACCGATCCCCAGCTGCTTGGCCAGACCGAAGGCACTCATGCCGTAGATAAGGCCGAAGTTGATCGCCTTGGCGCTGCGGCGCATGTCGCTGGTGACCGCATCGAGCGCCACGCCGAACACCTCGGCGGCAGTCGCCTTGTGGATGTCCTTGCCCTCGGCAAAGGCGGTCAGCAGCCCCTTGTCACCGGAAAGGTGCGCCATGATGCGCAGCTCGATCTGGGAGTAGTCCGCCGCCACCAGCTTGTAACCGGCGCTCGGAATAAAGGCCTGACGGATCCGGCGCCCCTGCTCGTTGCGCACCGGGATGTTCTGCAGGTTGGGATCAGATGATGACAAACGGCCCGTAGCCGCTACCGCCTGATGATAGGAGGTGTGCACCCGCCCGGTCCGGGGCTTGATCATCAGCGGCAGCTTGTCGGTGTAAGTGGACTTGAGCTTGGCCAGACCGCGATGTTCCATCAGCAGTTGCGGCAGCTCATAGGTCTCCGCCAGCTCGGCCAGCACCTCTTCTGCGGTGGACGGCGCCCCCTTGGGGGTCTTTTTGATGATCGGCAGCCCCAGCTTGGTGAAGAGGATCTCCCCCAGCTGCTTGGGCGAGGAGAGGTTGAACTCCTGCCCGGCCAGCTCATGGGCCTGCTTCTCCAGCTCCGCCAACCGCAGCTCGATCTCCTGGCTCTGCTGGTACAGCAGCTTGGGATCTATGGTGGTGCCGAGCAACTCCATCCGCGCCAATACCGGCAGCAGGGGCAGTTCGATCTCGCTGAATACCTTGGCAAGGCCCGGCACGGCTTCCAGCTGATCCCACAGGGTCTGGTGCAAGCGCAAAGTGATATCGGCATCTTCCGCCGCATAGGGAGCGGCCTGCTCCAGCTCGATCTGGTTGAAGGTGAGCTGTTTCACTCCTTTGCCCGCAATATCTTCAAAGGAGGTGGTCTCGACCCCGAGGTAACGCTTGGCCAGCGAATCCATGTCGTGGCGGCTGGCGGTGGAGTTGAGCACGTAGGACTCGAGCATGGTGTCGTAGGCAATGCCCTGCAGGTCGATATCATGGTTAAGCAGCACGTTGCGATCGTACTTGAGATTCTGCCCCACCTTGAGACGGGTCGGATCTTCCAGCAGCGGCTTGAGCTTGCCGAGCACCACGGCCTCGCTCAGCTGTACCGGCGCCCCCAGATAGTCATGGCCAAACGGCACATAAGCAGCCTTGCCCGGCTCAACCGCGAAGGAGACGCCAACAATCCGTGCCTCCATATAGTCGAGACTGGTGGTTTCGGTATCGAAGGCAAACAGCGGTGCCGCTTTCAACTGTTCCAGCCAGCCGTCAAACTCGGCTTCGTCCAGAATGCAGCGGTAGTCGGTTTCGATGGCGGCAACCGGAGCAGCGCTCTCATCGCCAGCTTCGTCCTGTCCGGCGCTCTCGCTCCCCTCTTCACCACCGGATTCCAGCTCCTTGATCAGGTTGCGCAGCTCGTATTCGCGATAGACCGCCAGCAGGGACTCCTTGTCGACCGGCTTGAGCAACAGCTCTTCCAGACTCTGTTCCAGCTCGACATCGGTCTTGATAGTCGCCAGTCGATAGGAGAGACGAACCTGCTCCTCCTGCTCGCGGAACTTGTCGGCAAAGGCCTTGGAGCCACGAAAGCCGAGCGCGGCCACCTTGTCCAGATTGGCGGCAATCTCGTCGATGCTGCCAATCCCCTGCAGCAGGGCCAGTGCGGTCTTCTCGCCGACACCGGTCATGCCGGGAATGTTGTCGACCTTGTCACCCATCAGGGCCAGATAGTCGATAATGAGCTCGGGCGGTACGCCAAACTTCTCGATCACCCCTTCCCGATCGGTCTTCACATCTTTCATGGTGTCGATCAGGGTGACATGGTCGGAGACCAGCTGTGCCATATCCTTGTCACCGGTGCTGATCAGCACCGGCAGCTGCTTCTCGGTCGCCTGGCGGGCCAGGGTGCCGATCACGTCGTCGGCCTCCACCCCCTCCACCATCAGGAAGGGGAAACCCATCGCCTTGATCATCTGGTGGATAGGGGCAACCTGGCTGCGCAGATCGTCCGGCATGCTGGCGCGGGTCGCCTTGTACTCGGGATAGATGTCGTCGCGGAAGGTCTTGCCCTTGGCATCAAACACCACGGCCACATGACAGTCAGGATATTGCTTGCGCAGGCTGCGCATCATGTTGGCCATGACACGGACGGCGCCGCTCGGCAAACCGGTCGATGTGCGCAGATCAGCCTGCTGGGAGGCGAAGAAGGCGCGGTAAAGATACGAGGAGCCGTCGACCAGAATAAGGGGGTTGCTAGGGGCCATGAAATCGTCCTGCCAGAGATAAACAGCCGCTAGGATGCCACAGGGCCCCCCTCACACCAAGGGGCGCAGCAACAGCACACAGCGCCTGATAAAGGGACTCAATCTGTGGATAACTCTGTGTTCAAAAATGGGGCGCATCAGAGTGCACAGTGATAAAACTGTGCATAAGAATATAAAAAGCCATTAAAAACAATGAATTGAGATCGCAAAAACCGATCGAGAGACAGTTGGAATGATCTCGATCAATGTGGAAAAAGATTTAAGGGAGTAGGTACGGCAGGATCCAAAACGAAACAATCCTAGCACAGCAAGATGACTTGACCAGCAGATGGCGAGCGATAACCATACAAAAGTACAACAATCCATCTTGGCTCACATTTTCAACAACGAGGAGTTTGCCATGAAAAAAGTGGCCGTGATTTTGAGTGGCTGCGGTGTCTTTGACGGAGCCGAAATCCATGAGGCCGTCATCAGCCTGCTGGCGCTGGCCCGTCAGGGAGCCGCCGTCCAGTGCTTCGCCCCGAACGTGGCGCAGCTCCATGTCATCAACCACCTGACCGGTGAAGTGAGCAAGGGAGAGAGCCGCAACGTGTTGGTCGAAGCGGCCCGCATCTGCCGTGGCCAGATCAAGGATGTGGCCGAGCTGGATGCGGTAGATTATGACGCCCTGCTGGTGCCCGGCGGCTTTGGCGCTGCCAAAAACCTGTGCGACTTCGCAATCAGGGGCGCCGAATGCCAGATCCAGCCCGATGTGCTGAAAGCGTGCCAGAGCTTTGCCAAAGCCAATAAACCGGCCGCCTATATCTGCATCGCGCCCGCCATGATCCCGCTGATATATGGTGCTGGAACGCTGGCGACCATCGGCCATGACGAGGGTACCGCCAACGCCATCGAGGAGATGGGTGGCAGCCATCTCAACTGCCCGGTCAACGAATTCGTGGTGGATCAGGAGCGCAAGGTGATCTCCACCCCCGCCTACATGCTGGCCAACAACATAGTCGAAGCCGCGGACGGCATCGAGAAGACAGTCAAACAACTGCTGGCGCTGTAATTCCCATCCCGCCAAAACAAAAATAGACGGGCCGCTCATAGAGCGGCCCGTTTTCAATTCTGCCTGAAGGCGATGAATTAGATGGTTTCGCCCATCTGATCCATTTTACCCAGCAGGGCACGCAGACGCTCCTGCCATGCAGCGTGCTCGTTACGCAGCTGATGGTTCTCGTCTTGCAGCTTGCTGTTCTGTTCTTTCAGCTCGTCCAGCTCCATCTTCAGCAGGGAGATGTTGTCGACAGCGGATTGTACTTTGGATTCGAGTTGCTCAAGGACTTCTAGTGACATATGCATACCTGTTTGTTCAATTGCGATGCCCCACAGAGGGCGATTCAAGCGCGTGGAGCCAGCATACCCCGAGCCTATCGGCACAAACAAGCCAGTGCGCTGTAAAATGCGCCTTCCATAGATGTATTGTCTAAATATGCGTCTATTTTTCTCGCATCCTGCGCCCGAGCCGCGACAACACTCTAAACCGTACCTAAAAAGCGCCGCTACCAACGCATCATTGATGCCATCCTGATGGCACGGTCGCTATCCATGCAAGGCGATATAAGCCCCCAGCAACAGACAGGCGACCACATACATCAGCAGGCCGTAAAGCAGGTTCCAGCGCAGGATCAGCCCGGCACTGAGGTTGTAACGGGAGGCCAGCGCCAGATTGGATCCGGAGAGCGGACTGGTGCCGGTGGCAAGCCCCCATCCCAGCAGGAAACACATACCGAGCAGGCTGGGATCCGGCGCCAGCGGCCAGAGCAGTGGCGCCAGCCCGGAGATACTGATGAGCGGATGTACCCCGACGATGGCCACCAGCAGGATCAGCAGCAGAGTGAGGGATGCCTCCAGCCAGCCAAAGTGATTGAACAGCGGCAAGCCGTGACCGGAGCCAAGATCGATGACCGACAGCGCGCTGTTGATGCCTGCCGCCAGCAAACCGGCCCCCAGAAACAGCACCAGCTGACCACCGATGGCGGGGAAGCGCTCCACCACCTGCCGCTTGAGGGCCGCCTTGCGCCCGACCCTCGGCATAAAGAGCAGCGCCAGCAGCGGGGCCACCAGCGCGATCACCGCCAGAATGCCGAGCTGGGGCCAGATCTGCTTGATGAGCAGCACCAGCAGCGCCAGCGTGACCGGCAACCCCAGTGTCTGCAGCCGCTGCGGATAACCGGCAAAATCGGCCACTCCGATCCGCTCCACCTGCCAGGCGGTCAGCCCCATCGCCAGCAAGGCGGCGAGGATCCCGAACGGCAGAATATGGGAGAGTTGCAAACCCGGCGCATAGGTCAGTGCTACCGCCATGGCGACAAAGAAGGGTGACCAGAAGGCGGCGGCACAGAAGATCCGGCTCAGTACCATCACCTGACGCCGCTCCAGGGTGCCATTGCGCTCCAGCCGATCGCCGATGATAAAGAGCACCGAGAGGTTGATGACCGCCCCCAGCAGATTGAGGCTGGCCATGGTGCTCCACAGCCCTTTGCGCCCGGTCCATGAGGTGGTGCCGGTCAAGAGACCCGAGGTGGCAAGGTTGAGGGTGCTCACCGCGGCAAACATGGTGAGCATATTGATGTTGGGCAGCAGCCAGTCACCGGCGGTGAGGGTCGCTCCCCGCCACCAGGAGAAGAAGAGCAGCAACAGCGCCGCGCCATACAGGGCCAGCGCCTGCCGCTTGGCGGCCCCCACCAGCCAGGGCCAGGTGAGCAGTGACGCCCCCCAGGCCGCCATGGCCGCTGGCCAGGGGGAGAGCCCCAGATAGAGATGAAGCAGGTTGAGCAGCCACATCCCCAAAATCAGATAACCCGACCAGCGTTTGGCCATCGACTACTCCGGCCGGGAGATCAGAGACACTGATCCATATCCAGTGAAGGCTTGTCGCACTCCGGACGGCCGACGATCTTGGCGGGTACGCCAGCAACCGTGGTATGAGGTGGCACCGGGTTGATCACCACGCTGCCGGCGCCGATTTTGGCACCCACGCCCACTTCGATATTGCCGAGCACCTTGGCGCCCGCCCCTATCATCACCCCTTCGCGGATCTTGGGGTGGCGATCGCCGCTCTCCTTGCCGGTACCACCGAGGGTCACGCTCTGCAGGATGGAGACATCATCTTCAATCACCGCCGTCTCGCCGACCACTATGCCGGTGGCATGGTCAAACATGATCCCCTTGCCGATGCGGGCGGCCGGGTGCACATCCACCCCGAACACCACCGAGATCTGGTTCTGCAGATAAAGAGCCAGCGAGCGGCGCCCCTGACGCCACAGCCAGTTGGCGACCCGATACCCCTGCAGGGCATGGAACCCCTTGAGGTAGAGCAGCGGGGTGGAGAAGAGGTCGACCGCAGGATCGCGCTCCTGCACGGCGCAGATGTCGGCCGCCACTACCGTCAGCAGCTCGGGCTCGCTGCGCAGGGCTAGCTCGATCACCTCGCGCAGGGCGATGGCGGGCATGGTGGCGCTGTCGAGTTTGTTGGCCAGCTGGAAGCTCAGCGCCGAACGCAGATTCTTGTGATTGAGAATGGTGGAGTGGAAGAAGCTGGCCAGCATCGGCTCCTGGGCCGCCATGCACTCCGCTTCTTGCTGAATTTTGTGCCAAGTTTTGGCAACCAGTTCATCCATGTTGCAGCCTACTGTTGTTCTGGGTGAGGGCTCTGTTGTTCTTTTGTCAGCACCGAGATGGGGTCCATGTGGATGATGACATCCATCCGCTCGAATGCCTGGCGAACCGCCAGTTCGGCTTCATCGGCGATCTGATGGGCCTTGACCAGGGGGATCTGATCATCCAGTTCCAGATGCAACTGTACGAATCGGGTCGGCCCGGATTGACGGGTGCGCAGGTCATGTACGCCGTGTACCCCTTCGACGGCGCAGCAGAGGGCCATTATTCTCGCTTGTTCTTCCGCTGGCAACTGACGATCGAGCAGGGCCTGCACCGACTCGTAGCCGATATGTCCCGCCCCCCACAACAGGAACAACCCGATCAGGATGGCAAACAGGCCGTCAGCCCAGTACCCCCCCTGCCCCGCCAGCACCAGCGCCAGCAAGACACCGGCGTTGAGCAGCAGATCGGAGCGGTAGTGCAACATGTCCGCCTTGATGGCCACGCTGTTGGTCTTGCGAATAACGAAACTCTGGAAACTGACCAGCAGCAGGGTCAGCACAATGGAACCGCCACTAACCCAGAGACCCGCCTCTAACCGTTCAATAGGTGCCTGTTTGAGCAGGGAGGAGATGCCGTGCATCACCAGCAGCAATGCGGAACCGGAGATAAAGGCCGACTGGATCAGCCCCGCCAGAGACTCCGCCTTGCCGTGACCGAAGCGGTGTTCATCATCGGCGGGGGCCAGCGCATAGCGAATGGCCAGCAGGTTGATGATGGAGGCACTCACATCCATAAAAGAGTCGGTGAGCGACGCCAGCAGGGTCGACGAGTCGGTCATCAGCCAGGCGATCAGTTTGCCGATGATGAGCAGGGTGGCAGTCGTGACGGCCGCCATGCTGGCAAAGGTAACCCAACGGGAATATTGTTGATGGCTCAAAACCGGCTTTCCTCTGGCGATGAAAAACTTATTATACCCTGACCCCGGCGTCAGTTTGGCGCGAAAATCTGCGGAATAACACCCGATGAACAGAATACTCCTAGTCGACGACGATCTTGAATTGACCCAGCTGCTCACCGAAATTCTGACCCTGGAAGGATTTCAGGTCACGGTCGCCGAGGATGGTGAAGAGGGGCTGCAACGGCTGGCGGAGCAGGGCTTCGATCTGGTGCTGCTGGACGTGATGATGCCCAAACTCAACGGCTTTGCCATGCTGACCAAGCTGCGCAAGACCCATGAAACCCCGGTGCTGATGTTGACCGCTCGTGGCGACAGCCAGGATCGGGTTAACGGTCTGGAAGCGGGTGCCGACGACTATCTGGCCAAGCCGTTCGACGATCGGGAGCTGCTGGCCCGGGTTCGCGCCATCCTGCGCCGTACCCAGAGTGCCCCGCCCCAGCGTGGCAGCTCCTCCGACGAAGTGCACTTCATGGATATCGTGCTGCAACCCGGCCTGCAGCAGGCCCGCTGCGGCGTACAACTGCTGGAGCTGACCGCCACCGAATTCGGGCTGCTGGAGTGCCTGCTGCGCAATCCCGGCCAGATTGTCAGCAAGAGCCACCTCTCCGAACAGGTGCTTGGCAAGAAGCTGGAGCCCTTCGATCGGGCCATCGACATGCACCTGAGCAACCTGCGCAAGAAGCTGCCGGACCGCAGTGATGGCCAGCCCCGCTTCAAAACCGTACGGGGGCGCGGTTACCTGTGGCTAGAGCAAGAATAAAGAGTACCAGCTCCCTCAACGGCATATCGACCCACATCTTCCTCTGGTTCTGGTTCATGCTGCTGGTGATGCTGGCCGCCGTGATCAGCCTGCCCACTCTGGATCCTCGCAACCAGATCCCGCTGCCGACCCATGAGGCGGTGCGAATGCAGAAAAATGTGCAGGCCCTGCTCAACGCTGCCGATCCGAATCAGGATTTCGATCTGGCCAAAACGATGGACAAGATCGCCATGCTCCCGGTGGACAATGTCTACCTGCGCGACGAGAGGGGGCAGATCCAGTCCACCACCCATCCGCGCAAGTTTGTGGTGCGCTTTATGGTGGACGCCGATGACCCGGCCAAACCCATGCTGGGCAACGAGGATCGCAAGGCGATCGCTGGTCCCTTCCTGATGGAGCACCGCGGCCATCGCTATCACGTCTATTTCGGCCTCAATGCCGAGAACCCCTACCTGTTCCTGTTCATACAGGTGCTGGATCACCCGATCCGCATTCTGGGCATCTCGATGCTGGTCAGCACCCCGCTCTGCCTGCTGCTCGCCTGGCGGCTGACCCGCCCCATCCTGCAGTTGCAGAAGTCGGTCTCCCAACTGGCGGCTGGCAATCTGGAGGTACAGATCCCCAACCTGGGACGGGGCGACGAGATCGGCCAGCTGGCGGATAACGTCAGCCGCATGGTGGAGACACTCAAGAGCATGATCCAGAAGCAGAAACAGCTGCTTTCCGATATCTCCCACGAGCTGCGCAGCCCCCTCACCCGGATGCAACTGGCGCAGGCGCTGATCCGCCGCAAGCAGGGTGACAGCGCCGAGCTGGCGCGGATCGAATCGGAGATCGGACGGCTGGACAAGCTGATCGGCGATCTGCTGGATCTGTCGCGGGTGCAGCAGCATGTGGAGGCACCGGTGGTACAGCCGCTGGCCGACCTGCTGGAGCCCATCCTCGAAGATGCCATGTTCGAGGCAAACCAGAGCGGCAAACAGCTCAGACTGCCGCCACTGCCCGCAGAGTCGATCCAGATGTGGCCCGAGCTGTTGGCCCGGGCGGTGGAGAACCCCCTGCGCAACGCCCTCAAATATGCCCGCGAGTTCATCAAGGTGGACTGGTATCGGGAGGGACTGGAGTGGGTGATGACCATTCGGGATGACGGCCCCGGGGTGCCTGACGAGCAGCAGGCGCTGCTGTTCCAGCCCTTCTTCCGGGTCGATGATGCCCGCAACGCCAAGACTGGCGGCACCGGGCTGGGGCTGGCGATCGCCTCGGAGGCGATCCAGCGCCACGGCGGTACCATTGCGGCCAGCAACAATCACCCGACCGGGCTGACCATCACCATCCGCTTGCCCATCGCCTGATCCTTTTCATCCGGACGGGCGCTGGGTATGCTGGCGCCCCTTCTTGGCTTTACATCTCTTTGCAGGAGCTCGTCATGCTCGATATCGTCCTCTACCAGCCGGAAATTCCGCCCAACACCGGCAATATCATCCGGCTTTGCGCCAATACCGGTTACCGGCTCCATCTGATCGAGCCGCTGGGATTTGAGTGGGATGACAAGCGGGTAAAGCGGGCGGGACTCGACTATCACGAATTTGCCGAGGTGAAGCGCTGGCCAAGCTATGAGGCTTTTCTTGCTGCCGTGGCACCCAAGCGGGTGTTTGCCTGCACCACCAAGGGCCGCACCGCGCACTCGGCAGCACAATATGCCCTTGGCGATGCCCTGCTGTTTGGCCCGGAGAGTCGCGGCCTGCCCATCGAGATCATCGAGAGCCTGCCATTCGAGCAGCGGCTACGCATCCCTATGGTGCCCCAGAGCCGCAGCATGAACCTCTCCAACGCGGTGTCTGTGTTCGTCTACGAGAGCTGGCGCCAGCTCGGCTACGACGGCGCCATGTAAGCGCCACCGATGATCAGTGGCGGGCGTCGAGCAGATGCCCGCTGCGCTCCAGCCGCCAGCAAGTGACCCCCAGAGACAGACCGCGCCCCACCATCAGCGCCGCCATCGCCGCCCATAACGCGGCTACGCCCCACGACTGACAGAGCCACCAGATCGGGAAGAAGCCGCCAAACGCGGCCAGCAACATGCTGTTGCGCATCTCCTTCGCCCGGGTCGCCCCGATAAAGACACCATCCAGCAGGAAACACCAGACCGCCAACAAGGGCATGGCGATCAGCCAGGGAAGCTGATGATTTGCCTCCGCCACCACGGCCGGAATGTCGGTGATATAGCCGATAAGTTGGGCACCAAAGAGGGCAAACACCAGGGTAAAACCACTGGCAATGAGGGCGGCCCAGCCCAGATTGAGCACGATGGCCTCCCGCAGTTTCTGCCGATCCCGCTGACCGATGGCTCGCCCTACCATGGCCTCCACCGCATAGGCAAAACCATCGAGCCCATAGGAGATGAGCATCAGGAAGTTGAGCAGCACCGCATTGGCGGCCACCGCCACATCCCCCAGCCGCGCCCCTTGCAGAGTCATGAAGGCGAAGCAGAGCTGCAAACAGAGGGAGCGCAGGAAGATATCGCGGTTGAGACCGAGCAGCCGCACCATGGGCGCAAGCTGCCGCCAGCGCTGCCAACCATCCTGCCACACCGTCGGCGCCAGTTGCCGCAGCTGACGGCGTACCAGCCAGATACCGACTGCCAGCGCGCAGTAGTCCGCCATGACCGAGGCCGCCGCCACACCCCGCACCTGCCAGCCGAGCCCCAGCACAAACAGGGCATCGAGCGCCATGTTGACCAGATTGGTGAGGATCAACATCACCATGGGGCTGCGGGCATCCTGCATCCCCAACAGCCAGCCCATGACCACCAGATTGCAGAGCGCCGCCGGAGCGCTCCAGATCCGCACCGCCACATATTGGCCCGCATAGAGCTGCACCTCGGGCGAGCCGCCACTCAGGGCGATCAGTCGTGGCAACAGGGGGAAGAGCAACAACAGCAGCGCCAGGCCAAGAGCAATGGCCAGCCCCAGCGCCCGCAGCAGGGTATCGAGCTGGGCACGACCATCGGCGGCGCCGTGCGCCTGCGCCGTCAGCCCGGTGGTCGACATCCGCAAAAAGCCGAGCAGCCAGAAGATGAGGTTGATCAGGGTCGCACCGACCGAGACGCCCCCCAGAAACCAGGCCTGACCGAGATGACCGATCACCCAGGTGTCCACCAGCCCCAGCAAGGGGGTGGTGATATTGGAAAAAACCATGGGCAGAGCGAGCGCAAAGACGGCGCGGTGGCGAGAGGGATCTCGCCACCAGGAGGCAACAGCTGGGGTCACGCTCAGTGGCCTGTCAGCTTCAGGATGCGGGCGAAGTCAGAGAGCATGGTGGCCATCTGCACCCGTGGTACCTGACCCGGCGCCACCTGCGGGCGGAATACCGCCTGCAGCTTGCCCTTGGGATTGATGAGCACGATGGAGGCGGAGTGATCGATCAGGTAATCCTTCTCCCCCTGATTGGCGATGGAGTAGATCAGCCCCAGATTGCGCACGAACGGGAACAGCTTGTCGTGGGGGGCAGTGGCCGCCTTGAACTCGGGATTGAAGAAGGCGGTATAGGTCTTGAGACGTGGAATATCATCACGCTGGGGATCCGCCGAGATAAACACCACCTGACTGTCGGGCGCCATCTTCTTCAGTTGGTCATAGACGGAACGCATATCTGCCAGGGTGGTGGGGCAAATATCGGGGCAGAAGGTGTAACCGACAAACAGGAAGGTCCAGTGCCCCTTAAGGTTGGCAGGAGTGAACGGCTGGTTGTCCGCATCGGTAAAGGCGAAATCATTGATGTCCCGCCCCGCCGGATAATAATCGGCCTGTTCCGGCTGCTCTGGCTGCGTGGCGTAGAACACCAGGATCAGGCAGGCTGTCAGCAGCAGAAAGAGCAAGGGATAGCGGAGCTTCATCATAACAAGAGACCCTTTCAGTTCGAGGCAGATGGCCAGCAGTGACCGGACAAGAGGGGGCATTGTACCCCAGCGAGCCGCCAAGGTGGTTCAACCTTGTGCAACGCCCTGTCAGGAGTCGACCATTTGGCATAATTAATCGCCAGTTGCGGCCATAAAAAAACCGGCCCCCTCGGGTGCCGGTTATGGATGGATTTGTTTGTCTCTTCTGCTCAGGGGCGAGCGTTGCGTCCCTGCTGCAACATCTTGCCGATGGCCCGCACGCCGATGGGAATCACGGGGGCCAGCCAGCCCTCTTCCCCCTGGCGATCGCCATGACCACGCTTGAACAGCAATACCAGACGCACCACCTTCTCTTTCGGGCATCCCAGCCAGAGCGTCCAGTGCGAACCACGATGGTGCAGCCAGAGACCGTAAAACCAGGTCATCCGGCTACCTTTGACGAAACGGGTGATTGACGATTCCGCTGGCGCAGCCCCAGCCTCTGAATCCCATGGCGATCTTGATGCCATACCAGTCCTCCTTGACCGACAGGTCATGTTGCTTCGTCGGCCTGAACTGGGAACAGGCCCGTCACGACTATCTGCAACCATTACGAGTGGTCCCCTTTGCCTGACAAGGTTCGGGATCTCCCCACTCCCCCTTCATATCCCGTGAAGGTGTACTGCCCGATTCTCGTTGTTACCGGCCCTCCCGTACCGACGCATTGTGATGGTCAGAGGGAGGTGCCAAGCCCAGTCTCGGCGACAGGGCACTGATCTGAGCATATATCTGAAATGGATGATTGGTAGCCGGTCGCACAGGACAAAAATGCCGCCGCCGATGATCTGTTTGATATGACAGGGAAAGTGCACCAGAAACAGCACGGCCTCCCGAAGGAGGCCGTGTGGCAAACGCAGTTGGCGGGGATGATTACATCCAGTCGGCGTTGCGGATTACTCCGACCGCCAGCCCTTCGATGGTGAGCTGCTGGCAGGAGAGATCCACCTCGATGGGGGAGAGCTCTTCATTTTCCGGCAGCAGCCATACCTGACTGCCCTTGCGCTGGAAGCGCTTGACGGTGACATCCTCATCGAGACGGGCGACCACTACCTGACCGTTGCGCACCTCCTGGGTCTTGTGCACCGCCAGCAGATCGCCATCCAGAATGCCGATGTTCTTCATGCTCATCCCCTGTACCCGCAGCAGAAAATCTGCGCGCGGATGGAACAGGGCGGGATCAACCTGATAGTGGCTTTCGATATGCTCCTGAGCCAGGATAGGTTCACCGGCAGCGACCTTGCCGATGAGCGGCAGGCCGCTCTCTTCCAGCACCTCTTCCTCTTCGAGCAACAGGCGAATGCCGCGGGACGTGCCCGGCATGATCTCGATGACCCCTTTTTTGGCCAGGGCCTTCAGATGTTCTTCGGCCGCATTGGCCGACTTGAAACCAAGCTTCTGGGCAATCTCGGCACGAGTCGGCGGCATACCGGTCTCGCTCATGTTCACCTTGATCAGCTCCAGCACTTCGGCCTGGCGGGGGGTAAGGGGTTTCATAGAATTGGCACCTGTCTTTTTATACAGCACACTGGCAGTATATACAGTGCAGTGGCCAAGGCAAGGCGCAGCTGACATTTGTCGCAACCAACCCCTCATTTACTGCTGTTTTGATCCTGCGCAGCCGACTCATCGTACCTCTCGGCGACAAGGGGCTGTCGATTTGCTATGCTCACGCCGCATTTTTTTGGAGAGCAGACGCACATGTCCCTAGGACAGAAGATTTCCAGAGCCATCTTGCAATGGCCGGTCAGCGGCTTGGTCAATCACAAGAGCCTGCCGGAAAATCCCATCACAGAACTCAATCTGGATCCGGCCAGACCCATCGTCTATGCCCTGAAAACCAGTTCGATCACCGACCTGATGACCTTGCAGCAGTGCTGCGAGGATCTCGGTCTGCCCGGTCCCTTCACGCCGCTGGAACTGAATGGCCAGCTGCTGCCGCGCTATGTCTGTCTGGATCGTCCGCCTCCCCTGTTTGGCAAACGCAGCAAACCGCTCCCCTTCCTGCAGGAGTTCCACCAGCTGCTGGATCTGCACAAGCAGGATCCCGAGCTGGATATCCAGGTAGTGCCCGTCACCCTGTTCTGGGGCCGCGCTCCGGGTCGGGAAGGGGAAGAAGCCTCCGGCCTCAACATCATCAGCAGCCTGGCGCCGAACCGGCTGAAGAAGGCGCTTATCGTGATCCTCAAGGGTCGCGAGAATCTGGTGCGCTTCTCGCCGCCGCTCTCCCTGCGCTACATGGCCGACAAGCACGGCACCGACGAGGCCATCGCCCACAAGCTGGCACGAGTGGCCCGTACCCACTTCAGCCGCCAGCAGCTGGCTGCCACCGGCCCGAAACTGCCGAACCGCAACCTGCTGTTCAAGCAGTTGCTCGACTCCGCGGTGATCCAGCAGGCGATTGAAGAGGAGGCCCAGCGCGAGGGGATCAGCCTCGAGAAGGCGCAAAAGCGCGCCCATGGCTACATGGACGAGATCGCCTCCAACTTCTCTTACCGTCTAATCCGCCTGGGCGAGAGCTTCCTCGGCTGGCTGTGGAACAAGCTCTACCGCGGTTTGTCGGTCAATGGCGCCGAGAAGGTACGCCAGTTGGCGCAGGAAGGGCACGAGATCGTCTACGTCCCCTGCCACCGCAGCCACATGGACTACCTGCTGCTCTCCTACGTCATCTACCACCAGGGGATGGTGCCGCCCCATATCGCGGCAGGCATCAACCTCAACTTCTGGCCGGCGGGCCCGATTTTCCGCCACGGCGGTGCCTTCTTCATTCGCCGCACCTTCAAGGGCAACCCGCTCTACAGCACGGTATTCCGGGAATACCTCAACCTGCTGTTTGCCAAGGGTTACTCGGTAGAGTTCTTCACCGAAGGTGGTCGCTCCCGTACCGGTCGCCTGCTACCGCCCAAGACCGGCATGCTGGCGATGACCCTGCAGGCAATGATGCGCGGGCTGGACAGGCCGGTCACTCTAGTGCCGGTCTATCTGGGCTACGAGCACGTGATGGAGGTGAACACCTACCACAACGAGCTCAAAGGGAGCCGCAAGGAGAAGGAGAGCTTCCTGCAGGTGCTCGGCATCCTGCGCAAGCTGCGTAACTACGGCCGTGGCTTCGTCAACTTCGGCGAACCGCTGACCCTCAACAGCTACCTGAGCGAACATATTCCCGACTGGAAAAAGCACATCGGGGAAGAGGAGCGTCCGGAGTGGATGGCGGGCACCGTCAACAATCTGGCCGAACTGCTGATGACCCGCATCAACGGCGCTGCCGCGGTCAACGGCCTGACCCTGAGTGCGCTGGCGCTGCTGGCCGCCGAGCGCCACGCCCTGACCCGCGACGAGTTGCAGGCCCAGCTCAACACCTATCTGGATCTGCTCAAGGCGGTGCCCTACAGCCCGCAGAGCACCATTCCGGATGAGGATGCCAAGACCCTGCTGGATCAGGCGATGGAGCTCAACAAGTTCGAGGTGAGCGAGGACAAACTGGGGCAGATCATCAGTCTGGACCGCTATCAGGCGATCCTGCTGACCTACTACCGCAACAACATCCTCCACCTGTTCGCCATGCCCTCTCTGGTGGCGGCATTGATCGAACGGTGCGAAGGGATCTCCCGCAGCGAGATCATGGCCCGTTGCATCGACATCTATCCGCTGCTCAAGACCGAGCTGTTCCTGCGTTATGAAGAGGAGGAGCTGCCGGCGCTGGTCGACAGCCTGCTCGACGCGCTGCAGACCCAGCAACTGATCGAGACCCGCGATGACGGCTACTGGGTCAATCCGGCCAACCAGATGCGCCTGCTGCTGCTGGCGGAGAGCATTCAGGAGACCCTGCAACGCTACGCCATCGTGCTGACCCGGGTGCTGGCCCAGCCCCATATCGAGGCGGAGCAGCTGGAGGCGGATGGCCTGATGATGGCAGAGCGCCTCGGCACCCTGCACGGCATCAACGCCCCCGAGTTCTTCGACCAGAAGCTGTTCAGCACCCTGATCCACACCTTGCGCAAGGAGGGCTACCTCTCCCCCGAGTGCAAGCCGGATCTCGGCCGCTTCCAGGCGCTGGCAGACAACATAGTGCCGCTGCTGAGCAACAAGATCCGCCGCACCATTCAGGCAGGCAATCAGCTCTAATCTGCAACGCAAACAAAGAAGGCCGCATGATGCGGCCTTCATTTTTATCGGAGTCTGCGCGGGAACATGTCACGCCAGCAGGTAGTCAAGCACCAGACCGGCAAACACCAGCGCCCCCACATAGTTGTTGTTGAGAAACGCCTGGAAGCAGGCTTCCCGCTGCCGCTCGCGAATGAGCCGCTGCTGATAGACAAACAGCACCGCCGCCCCCAGCAATCCCCAGTAATACCAGCCCCCCAGCGTCATCAGTTGCCCGACCGCCAGCAACAGCAGCAGCGTCGATAGTTGCAATGCGCCGATGATCCGTTTGTCGTAACGACCAAACAGGATGGCGCTGGATTTGAGGCCGATCTTGAGGTCGTCATCCCGATCCACCATGGCGTACTGGGTGTCGTAAGCCACGGTCCAGAGCAGGTTGGCGAAGAAGAGCAGCCAGGCCACCAGCGGCAGGGCATCCGCCTGGGCCGCATAGGCCATCGGGATCGACCAGGAGAAGGCCATCCCGAGCACCAGCTGGGGGTTCGAGATAAAGCGCTTCATGAAGGGGTAGCTCACCGCCAGCAGCAGGGCGACAAACGACAGGCCGATGGTGAGCGGATTCATGGTCAGCACCAGACCAAACGAAATAAGCGCCAGCACGAAGAAGAGCGCCAACACCTCCCACGGCTTGACTCTGCCCGTGGGCAAGGGGCGACCAGCGGTGCGTTTGACATGGCCGTCGAAGTTGCGATCCGCATAGTCGTTGATCACGCACCCTGCCGAGCGCATCAGAAAGACGCCGACCACAAACACGGTCAGCACCCAGAGATTGGGCAGGCCACCAGCGGCCAGCCAGAGCGCCCACAGGGTTGGCCACAGCAGCAGCAGAGTGCCTATGGGTTTGTCGACGCGGGCCAACTGCATATAGGCAAGTCCCCGCTCCTTGGTTAACAGATTCACTCCAACTCCTTGTCACAGACGAGAGAGGGCAGAAACAGCTCGTGCACCAGCAGTGGCCACTGCCCCAGAAACAGACGGGAACGACGCCCCCAGACAGTGGCGGCCGGGCAACGGGGATTGGCGGCAATATCGAAACGGGCCAGCTGCAGATAATCGCGGCGGGCAGGCTCATGGCCAAATACCCGCTCACCCAGCGGCTGCTCGCCAAGCTCGGCAATGCCGCTCCCTTGCAATGCGTCATCGGCAAACAGGGTCCAGCCCAGCACGGCGGGCCCACGATCCCCGTGCAGGATCACCTCGCGGCAGGTACCGGCCGGCGAGGCCGAATCCACCAGCCACTGCTCATCGGCAGTAAGGGCGACCGGGTGATTGCCCAGCCACTCCACCGAAAAGTGGCGATTGTGCTGACGCAGACGCCGGGTCATGGAGCCGGGCTCCAGCAGCCAGGGGCGCAAGCTGGCGGGCAATTCGCAACATTCGGGGGCCAGCCACCCGCTTAACGGCGTGAGGGGAACAGTCAACTCGGACTTCACAGCTTCACCATCCAGAGATTTCCGTGTTCAGGTTAAAATCCGGTTTATTATCCGTAAATCAATAGCGAAATGTAAGAACATCCGTGCTTGACGGCCCCGATGGCAACATCAAAAATGGGTTATCTCTTGCTGATGAGCCATCTATATGAAGATATTCAAAATTCTGCTGGTGTTGTTACTGAGCTGTGGTGCGCTGCATGTACAAGCCTCATCCGAAGAAGAGCCGCCCGCAGAGGGAGAAGAAGCAGCCGCAGCCGCCAAGCCGGGCTTTTCCTACCACGCGCTCGACCCCGACATCATCACCAACTACCTGAGCAACGGCAAAACCCTCGGTTATGTCCGAGTCACGGTGGAGCTAATGGCGGAAAACGAAGCCGACCTCAAGCTGCTGGAGCAGCATGACCCGCTGATCCGAGATACCATCATTCGTTTGATGGGCAGCAAGAGCGCCGAGCAGATCAAATCCCTGGTCAGCCGTGAAGAGTTGCGCAAGGAGTGCGAAACCAAGGTCAACGAACTGCTGGTCAAAGAGACTGGCAAGAAAGCGGTGCGCGAGCTTATCTTCACCAAGTTCCTCTACCAGTAATCCCTCCCGAAACAATCGCTTATTGGCATAGCGGCCAATAAGCGAGCTTTACCGATTCACTCGAAATGAAAATCGATTACAATACGGCCGTCGAGTCTTAGAGGTAGTCGTTATGGGCAGCAAGACCCTGTGTGAGTGGCGTCGCCACGAGATCCCCACTGATCTCAAAGCGTTGCGCAAAATTGTTCGCAAGCCGAAATTCGTCTGCGGCAAGTGCGCCCGCAGCGCCAATGACAAGGGTTACCTCTGCCTGCCACTCCGCTTGAAAGAGGAGTAACCCCTCACGGTCAGGGCGTTATTGATCGGTCCACCCCTGACGCCCCTGTTCGAACAATCTGCGTGCCTGGGTATCATTCGGGCAAACGCCGCGATACTCCTCGCCTGAGCGGCCAGCCAGATAGAGGTGCTCTGGGCGGCAATACCATGCCAATCCCTTCTGATGTCCCTGCTTCCACAGTTCAGGATCCACCTTCTTGCCACATTGCCCCTGATGGAACTCGATCCGCTCGGTGGTGAAGCCCAGCTTGCCATCCGCCTCCCCCACCTCACTCCACACCTTCTCGCAGGGATCATCGTTGGAGACACAGCCACCCAGCAGGGCAGCCAACAATATGATGGTGAGTCGCATAGTCATCCTTGAGCGTCATTTGGGCAGTTCATTCTACCCAGCGGCCCGCCCCTGACCAAGGGCGAACGCTCAGCCATGTGAGCGCGGCAAAAAAATCAGGCGGGCCCAAAGCCCGCCTGTTCGTTCAATGCCGTGGTTCACTGGTCATCGAAAGTGTCATCATCCTGCCAGCTTTCATCTTCCCACTGATCCAGCTCTTCTTCCCAGGAATCCGGCTCCCAATCATCATCAGAGGAGTCGTAATCCGGCTTGTGTCCACCCATCTTCACTCTCCTTGGATAGTTCACCCGCACTCCAATTTTATCCGGAATTGTCGGGCTCGCCAGTCAGAGAGAGTTCAAAGTTTGACCAAGGTGCGACCTGCGATCTGGCCTTGCGTGATGGCCTCGGCGGCCTCCACTACCTGCTCCAGCCCAATCTCGGTGACCGCCTGTTCAAAGAAGCTGGCGGGCAGATCCCGTGCCAGTCGCTGCCACGCCAGTTGACGACGTTCAAACGGGCACATCACCGAATCGACCCCCTGCAGCCGCACATTGCGCAGGATGAAGGGCATCACACTGGTCGGCAGATCGAAACCGCCCGCCAACCCACAGGCTGCCACGGCGCCGCCATAGTTCATCTGAGCCAACAGTTTGGCCAGCACCTGACTGCCGACGGTGTCGATGGCACCGGCCCACAGCTGCTTCTCCAGCGGTTTGGCAGGCACCAGCAGCTCGCTGCGCGGCACGATGCGGCTGGCACCCAACGCAGTGAGCATGGCGCCCTGCTCTTCGGGACGACCGGTCAGCGCAGCCACCTGATAGCCAAGGGCTGCCAGCAGGGCAACCGAGGTGGAGCCCACGCCGCCAGCAGCGCCGGTGACCAGCACCTCGCCGCTTTCGGGAGTAATGCCCGCCTCTTCCAGTGCCAGCACGCAGAGCATGGCGGTGAGACCGGCGGTACCGATGCACATGGCCTGCCGTTCATCCAGCCCGGCGGGCAACGGCACCAGCCAGTCCCCCTTGACCCGCGCCTGTTCGGCCATGCCGCCCCAGTGCCCTTCGCCCACACCCCAACCGGTCAGCACCACCTTGTCGCCGGGCTGATAGCGGCTGTCGGCAGACTCAAGCACGGTGCCGGCGAAGTCGATGCCGGGCACCAGCGGCCACTGACGCACTATCTTGCCCTTGCCGGTAATGGCCAGCCCGTCCTTGTAGTTGATGGAGCTGTAAGCGACCGCTACCCGCACTTCACCTTCCGGCAACTGGCTCTCGGCCAGCCGGGTCAGAGTCGGAACAGTCTTGCCGTCTTGGTTTTCCAGTAACAGAGCCTTGAACATGGTTGCCTCTTTGATGACGTGTGAAACGGGGATCCGCTGCTTTGACGCTTTTGCAGTTGAAAATCGAGAGCCAGAGCGGTGCTCATCATGGGTTCAGTCGTTCTCCAGCGCAGTGAGGCAGTGCGAGAGGGTACGCGCCAGCGCTCCCTGATTGCGCAGCACCACGGCGCGGGCCTGCTCGCCCATCTCGCGGCGGGTGCTCTCGTCGGCAAACAGCTGGCTCACCTGCTCGCCCAGCTCGGCGGCATCGGCCACGATGGCGGCGCCCCCCTGAGCCACCAGCTGACGAGTGATATCGCTGAAGTTGAAATAGGCGGGGCCGGTCAGGCAGGGCTTGCCGAGGGCTGCCGGCTCCAGCAGGTTGTGACCGCCGATCTTCACCAGACTGCCGCCGACGAAGGCCACATCGGCCGCCGCCAGCATCAGCGGCAGCTCGCCCATGGTATCGCCGAGATAGACCTTATCCTCCGCACTCACCGCAGCACCATCAGTGCGCCGCACGCAGCCGTAAGGGGCACTCTGCTCGGCCACCCGGTCGAACCGCTCGGGGTGACGCGGCACCAGAATGAGCAGCGCATCGGGATGGCGTTTGAGCAGCAGATCGAAGGCGGCCAGCACCTGCTCGTCCTCACCTTGATGGGTGCTGGCGGCGATCCAGACCGGCCGCTCGGCGCCCAGCAGCTGGCGCAGGGCGCGACCTTTGGCCTGCACCTCGTCACCAAACTGGATGTCGAACTTGATGGAGCCGGTCACCGCCAGCCGCGAACGCTCGATACCGAGGCGGGCAAAGCGGTCGGCGTCATCCTGATGCTGACAGAGCAGATGGGTCAGCGGTCGGCTCAGGGCGTCGAAGGCGCCGTGGAAGCGGGCATAACGCTGGCAGGATCGCTCGGAGAGGCGGGCGTTGATGATGGTCACCGGCAAATGGCGCCTCTCGCAGGCGGCCAGCCAGTTCGGCCACAGCTCGGTCTCCATCACCCAGAGCGCGCGCGGCTTGAAGGTGTCGAGAAATGCCGCAATGGCCCAGGGGTAGTCGAGCGGCGCGTAGCGATGGATCACCAGATCCCCCAGCTTGGCAGCCTGATCGGCGCCGGTGCGGGTGGTGGTAGTGAGCAGGATCTGTAGATCGGGCCGCTCCACCTTGAGGGCACGAATGAGCGGCGTGATGGCCAGCGTCTCCCCCACACTCACCGCATGGATCCAGAGCGGTGCATCCTGTCCGGTGGCGGGCAACCGCCCGAGATGCTCGGCCCAGCGCTCGCCAAAGCCTGGCTTGCCCTTCTTTGGCTTGTAGAGGGCCAGCAGCGCCAGCGGCAATCCCAGGTGGATCAGCAGGTTGTAGAGCAGACGATAGGGCATCTTACTGACTCTGCTCCAGCTTCTTGCAGGCATCGACCACCTGCTCCGGTGGTAAGTCGATCAGGCACTTGAGATGACCGAACTTGCAGGTGCGCTTGAAGCAGGGGCGGCACTCGATGTCGGTGTGAACGATCTCGACCCGATCCGCCAGCGGCGGGGTGTAGAGCGGCGAGGTGGAGCCATAGACGCCCACCAGCGGCCGGTTGAGGGCGGCGGCGATGTGCATCAGGCCGGAGTCGTTGGAGATGACCCGGCCGGCCAGCGCCATCAGATCGATCGCCTCGTGCAGGCTGGTCTTGCCCGCCAGCACATGGCAGTTGGGACGAGTCAGCAGATTGACCCGATCCCGGATGGTATTGGCCACCGGCACATCCTTGTTGGAGCCGAAGATCCACACCTGCCACCCCTCGTCCAGATGCTGCTGGGCCACCACGGCATAGTGCCCTTCAGGCCAGCGCTTGGCCGGGCCAAACTCGGCACCGGGGCAGAGCACCAGCACCGGGCGGGCGCGATCCAGCCCCAGCCGCTCCAGCGCCTTGCTCTGGTTGATCAGATCGACGTGGAGCGCCGGATGCGGAATGGTCGGAATATCGGTCCGGCTCTTCATCTGCTCCTTGGGATAGGCGAGCGCCAGATAGCCCTCCACCATCAGCGGGAAGGCGGACTTGTTGCTGCGCAGGTCATTGAGCAGGCCGTAGCGGCTCTCGCCCTTCCAGCCGGTACGGACCGGAATGCGGGCAAACCAGGGGATCAGCGCCGACTTCATGGAGTTGGGCTGGACGATGGCCTGATCGTATTTTTCGGCGGCCAGCTGCTTGCCGAGGCGGCGGCGTGCCACCAGCTTGAAGTCACCGTGGCCAAGGGGCATGGTGATCGCCTTGTCCACCTCCGGCATCCGCTCCAGCAGGGCGCAGCACCAGGCAGGGGCCATCACGTGCAGCTCGCACTCGGGATGGTTGGCCTTGATCGCCTTGTAGAGACTCTGGGACATCACCATATCGCCGACCCAGGAGGGGCCGATCACCAATATTTTCATTACGCGTCTTCTCTCGGGTCTGGCCCGGCGGTTAATCATCACTGGGCGAGATTATGCCCCAAGAATGGTCGGATAAATAACAGAAGATCCTTGGTAGTCGCCTCGGCCAGCCGCCACCCGGGTCATGCCCCGGCCACGCTTTTAGGCTAGAATGGGCGCCAATTCGAGCATGTCCCGCCAGCCGGGCAATAACCGTGAGCCCACATTCGTGAAAAAACCGACTCTGGCTGCCGTTCTGATCGTCAAGAATGAAGCCGACAACCTGCGCAAGTGCCTCGCCTCCCTCGACGGACTGGTGGACGAGATCGTCATTCTGGACTCAGGCAGTCAGGACGAGACCCCGGCCATTGCCGCCGAGTTTGGCGCCCGCTTCTTCGTCAATGCCAAGTGGCCGGGCTTTGGCAAACAGCGCCGACTGGCCCAGTCCCACGTGCAGTCCGACTGGGTGCTGTGGCTGGATGCCGACGAGCGGCTCACTCCCGAGCTGAAAACCGCCATCGCCAACGTGATGGCCAATCCGGCCAGCGATACCATCTACTCGATCCCGCGCCTCTCCTGGGTGTTTGGCCGCTTTATCCGCCACAGTGGCTGGTATCCGGATCGGGTGCTGCGCCTCTATCCCAAGGCACTCACCAGCTACAACGAGGCGCTGGTGCACGAAAAGGTGGAAGTACGGGCCAACATGAAGATCGTCAACATTCATGGTGACCTGCTCCACTTCACCTATCGGGATCTGGAGCACTATCTGGTGAAATCCGCCGGTTATGCCCGTGCCTGGGCCGATCAGCGCACCGCCCGCGGCAAGAAGGGCTCCCTCAGTCAGGGGCTGATCCATGCTGTTGGCTGCTTCCTCAAGATGTACCTGCTCAAAGCGGGCTTCCTCGATGGCAAGCAGGGGTTGCTGCTGGCGATCCTCTCCGCCCACTCTACCTTCGTTAAATACGCCGACCTCTGGGTGCGCCAGCAACCGCAGCAGCCGGAATAACCGTCATACGAAACAGGGCCCCCCGGGGCCCTGTTTGCATTGCTGCATACGTTATTTTCGCCAGAAAGGCGCCGCCCAGCGGGCCATCACCGGCACCATGGTCTTGGGATCGAGCTGGCTCATATCCTCAGGATGGTCGCTATCCTCCGGCGGGCTGAAGGCGAGGTGACGCCCTTCGCTGTTGAGGGGCTTCCAGCGCAGCGGAGTGGCGGAGCGGCGCATCGGGAAGAAACCGATGGTCGGCACATCGAGCGCGCCGGCGATATGGAGCGGGCCAGTACTGCCTGCAACGAACAGGGCGGCGTTAGCCAACACCTGACAGAACATCGGCAGACCATCGCTGGAGCGATAGATCCAGCCGTTGCCACCGTGGGCCAGCAACTCGGCCGCCAGCTGTTCGGCCATCTTCTCCTCGCCCGGGCCTGCGGTCAGCACGCACTGCAGCTCGGGGCAGGCCTGATTGAGCTTGATGATGATACGGGCATACTGCTCGATGGAGAGGTTGTTGGCCGAACCGCCGCTACCGGCATGCACCATCAGCCAGGGGCGGCTGGCATCGAGCTTGAGCTTGAGTGCCAGCTGCTCGCGCACCTGCTGCAGGCTCGCCTCATCGAAACTGAGGAAGGGGGTCTTGGGCTCCACCACGGCGACCTGATGGTCGGTCAGGAAGCGACGGATCAGCTCCAGATTGTACTCGGACTCCGGCTTCTGGGAGCGGGAGCGGCGTTGCACCAGACGTTGGTTGTAGAGCACCTGCGCCAGCTTGGTCGCCGGGGCCAGTCGGTAAGGGATGTGCGCCTTCCACACCAGCATGGCGTTGCGGGAGTTGGAGAAGAGGCAGATGGACGCGTCGAACGCCGCCGCCTTGATCCGCGCCAGCAGCGCTCGCTGTTGCTCCTTGTCGGCCCGCACGCCCGGATCGATGATCACCTCGTCAATCCAGGGGCAGAGCCGGGCCAGCGGCGCCGTGTAGGCCGGAACCAGGGCAGTCACATGACACTCCATGGAGCCTTTGAGCATGGCGAAGCTAGGCCACGCCAGCATGAAGTCACCAATCTTGTCATTGCGAACGACCAGAATACGTTTCATAAAAAATCCCTTTGCTCCCTGTCACCAATGCAGGGAGGCTTGATGCGCGATGGCGTATTCTTGCCTGATGCACTGCTATTCTCAAGCGACGACCTTATAATGCGACCAAATTTCCAGGTTGCAGGACCGCAAAGATGACTACCAGGGTAATTTATCCCGGGACTTTTGATCCCGTTACCAATGGCCACGCCGATCTCATCGGCCGCGCCGCCAAGCTGTTTGACGAGGTGGTGGTCGGGGTCGCCAACAGCCCGAGCAAGCGACCTCTGTTCGATCTGGCAGAACGTGTCCAGCTTGTCCAGCAAGTGACCAGCTCGCTTCCCAACGTCAAGGTGGTGGGCTTCTCCGGCCTGCTGGTCGATTTCGCCAAAGAGCATCAGGCTAACGTGCTTATCCGCGGCCTGCGCGCCGTCTCCGACTTCGAGTACGAGTTCCAGCTGGCCAACATGAACCGCCGCCTGATGCCCACGCTTGAGAGCGTCTTCCTCACCCCGGCCGAGGAGAACTCCTTTATTTCCTCCACTCTGGTGAAGGAGGTGGCGCTGCACGGTGGCGACATCCGCCAGTTTGTCGACCCGGTAGTGGCCCAGGCCATCGCAGCCAAACAGCAACAGCGCTAATCCCCCCCCCTGATGGCAGATACAACAAGGGCTACCCGCGGGTAGCCCTTGTTGTATCTGTCTCGTTATGGAGAGGTCAGCCTGCTTGCCGGTTACTGACGGGCGAACCGCTCGTTCATCTCCTGAACCAGCAGATCGAGCCACTCGTAGCGGCGCCGATACATGGCCCGCTTCCTGGAGGCAATCTCCTCCAGCGGCTTGCGCGGCTGGGTTTGCAGGGCGACAAAGTTGGCATCCACATCCCGGGCGTCGAACTCCTGCCACAGCTCGTCATAATCGGCCTGCAGGTTGGCTTTTTGCTTGCTGCTGTAGCGCCTAGCCTGAAACACGTGGGCACGCTTGCGCACCGCCAGCACCTCCGCCGCCCCCATGCTCTGCGCCAGTTGCAGCACCAGCTGCACCAGCAGGGATTTGGGCCGCAGGCCGTGTCCCTCTTTGGTCAGCTCGCGCACCCGATCCTGGGCATTCTCGACCGCAGGCTCCGGCCCCTGCATGGAGCCGATCATCAGAATCAAATGATCGACGCTACCCGCCAGCGAAAAGGCGCAGCTGTAGAGGCGCTGCCCCTCGCCGTTGACGATGGAGAGCGCCAGCTCGGCCTCGCGGCGGAAGGTGCCATCATGGCGCAGCAGAAGGCGGCAGCCACTCTGGGGATAGTGCCCCAACTCGATCCCCTCGCCCAGATAGAGGGGATCAATCAGCTGGGGGTAGCACTCCAGCAGCAACCGATAGTGATTTTCCAGCATCTCGGCCCGTTGACGGGCGCTGGCACAGGCGAAGCGATAGGGACGCATCGGCTTGTCGAGCAGCTCGGGATAAACAGCTGGAAGCGCCTTGAGCGAGTCGCACTGAAACAGGCTGAAGACCCGGCTCAACGACTTGCGATAGAGCAGGCTGCGCAGCACAAACTTGCCGCGATTGAAGGTTTGGCGCTCGCACCCCTCGGGATAGAGGAAGCGGGCCATGGATTTTGCGCAATAGCGCTCCTGCCGGGATAGATACTCCCAGTCTATTGATTTTAAAGTCATTTCTAGTTCTCAAACCGCCTGAACGGCCGCTGATACTAGTAATGACTGCGCAAATATTCAACAGCCTGGAAATATGCTGTTACAACTTCCCCCGGATCGGGGAAAAAAGTACGCTCAGCGCTGGCAATGACTGCAAAAAACCGTGGTACGCTGCCCCATTCTTGTCTCGGTCAGCAGGGTGTGACAGTGGAAACAGGGCTGACCGCCACGGCCGTAGACCTGCAACTGCTGCACGAAATAGCCTGGCTTGCCATCGGCACTGGTGAAATCCTTGAGGGTGGTGCCGCCCTGCCGGATGGCTTCGGCCAACACCCGCTTGGTCTCGGCCACCAGGGTTCCCAGCCGCTCGGCGCTGATATTGCCCGCCGCCCGTTTGGGGTGAATGCCGGCGGCATAGAGCGCCTCGTTGGCGTAGATGTTGCCTACCCCGACCACCACCTGATTGTCCATCAGGAACTGCTTGATGGCAGTGCTGCGCCCCTTGGCACGCCCCTGCAGGTAATCAGCACTGAAGGCATCGGTGAGCGGCTCGGGCCCCAGCTTGGCGAGCAGCGCGTGGGCTTCGGCCGGTTCCCTGGTCCAGAGCAGGGCGCCGAAGCGGCGCGGATCGTTTAGCCGCAGCAGCTTGCCATTCTCCAGCTCGATATCCACGTGGTCGTGCTTCTCGGCCGGGGTGCCGATATCCAGTACCCGCAGGCTGCCGGACATCCCCAGATGAAGGATGGCGGTGCCGAAATCGGTCTCCAGCAGCAGGTATTTGGCACGGCGGCGCACCCGATGGATGGTGAGGTCCACCAGCTCCTGAATCTCACCGGGGATCGGCCAGCGCAGGCGGCCATCCCGCACCACCACGCGCGTCACCTTGATACCGGTGAGCCAGGGGGAGATCCCCTGACGGCTGACTTCAACTTCTGGCAATTCAGGCATGGGTACCTCACAAGGAAAAGGAACTCAGGGGGCAGGGCGCAGCAGATCGCGATACTGCTCGGCTGTGAGGGCGAGCCAGAGACCGGACGGCAGCTGGGCACCATACTGACCGCTATTCTGATAGAGGCCGATCTCGACCGGATCGTTCTGGCCGGCAATCCACACCTTGATGGTCACCGGCGCACCGCGTACCGCTTCACCGGGGGGTAACAACCAGCCCTGCCAACGTGCCAGACGGGCATCCAGCTGCGCGCTGTCGAGCCCCAGATCCGGCCCGCTGCGCCAGCCCTGACCGATCCGCTCAATCTGCCAGCTCGGCCCCTGCCAGGTGAGCACCACAGCCGCATCAGGCAGCAAGGGGCGAGCCCGCTTGGCGCTATTCTCCTGCTGGGCCAACTCCATACGATGCAACAGGGTGATCACGATCAGCACCACCACGATGATCACGTTATTCCAGCCTTTGCGGCTCAATTTGAACATGGCAAGCCTCCCTTTGAACCGGCAGTGTACTGAATTCGGCGCATAAAAAAACCCGGCACGAAGCCGGGTTTTTGGGAATGCAGCATCAAGTAATTACTTGATTTTGCCTTCCTTGTAGATCACATGCTGACGAACAACGGGATCAAACTTTTTGATCTCCATTTTTTCGGGCATGGTGCGCTTGTTTTTGGTAGTGGTATAGAAGTGACCAGTACCGGCGCTGGAGTTCAGGCGAATTTTCTCGCGAATACCTTTAGCCATGATCTAATTCCTTATACCTTAACACCGCTGGCGCGCAGTTCAGCCAGAACCACTTCAACGCCACGCTTGTCGATGATACGCATGCCTTTTGCGGATACGCGCAGGCTTACGAAGCGTTTTTCACTCTCAACCCAGAAACGGTGAGTGTGCAGGTTCGGCAGGAAACGACGCTTGGTGGCGTTGTTAGCGTGCGAACGGTTGTTACCAACTGCCGGGCGCTTGCCGGTTACTTGGCATACTCTAGACATGTCAGTCTCTCCAAATCTTACTTCATTGCTCGAGCAAATATCTGCCCCGCTGGCCTTCGATTGCGGGGCAAACAGAAGGCGGCATTTTATACAGCATCCGTGATCAAAGATCAACTAATACGGTGCCAGAGCACAGTTATAGCCAACCGCGCTCGGCAAAAGAAACCGTGATGCCGTCACCGATCACCAAGTGATCCAGCACTCTGATATCGATCAGGGCCAAAGCGGCCGTGATCCGATCCGTGATCTGGCGGTCGGCCCTACTGGGCTCGGCGACGCCGGACGGGTGATTATGCGCCAGAATCACTGCGGCTGCATTATGTTTGAGCGCGATCTGCACGATTTCTCTTGGCCAGACGCTCGCCGAGTCGATAGTGCCGAAAAAAAGCTCAACAAATTGAATGACTCTGTGCTGATTGTCGAGCAACAGCAGGGCAAACACCTCGCGCGGCCGATCCCGCAGCTGGGCTTGCAAATAGTCCCGGGTCAGCTGGGGAGAGGTGAGCGCATCACCCCGTTGCAACTGCTCGGCCAGATGGCGTCTGGCCATCTCCAGCACCGCCTGCAACTGGGCATATTTGGCCGGGCCAAGGCCGTGCGCCTCGCAGAATGCCCGTTGATCCGCGCCCAGCAAGCTGCGCAAAGAGCCAAATTGATTCAACAACTTGCGTGAAAGATCCACTGCGCTCAGGCCATTGACGCCGGTGCGCAGAAAGATGGCAAGCAGCTCGGCATCGGAGAGCGCCGCGGGCCCCTGTCGCAGCAGCTTCTCTCTGGGACGTTCATCTTCCGGCCACTCCTTGATGCTCATTTGTCTCTCCCTCATCCCTGTTGAGGAAAAACATAGCAAATATTTGCGTGTTCACCGCCAGAACCCCTTGATGCCAACCCCTGTCGTCATCCTCTGCCTGTGGTATCTTAGCCGACCAGTCAGAATGAGCCGGATAGAGAAACAGCAGATGAGATTGGCCGATAAACGCATCCTGTTGGGTGTCAGTGGCGGGATCGCCGCCTACAAGAGTGCCGAGCTGGTACGCCGCCTGAAAGATCAGGGCGCCGAAGTGCGGGTGGTGATGACCCGCTCCGCCAAGGAGTTCATCACCCCGCTGACCCTGCAGGCGGTCTCCGGTCATCCGGTGGCCTACAGCCTGCTGGATCCTTCTGCCGAAGCGGGCATGGGCCATATCGAACTGGCCAAGTGGGCCGATCTGGTGCTGATCGCCCCCGCCAGCGCCAACCTGATGGCGCGGATGGCTGCAGGAATGGCCGACGAACTGCTGACCACCCTCTGTCTGGCCACTCCGGCGCCCATCGCACTGGCGCCCGCCATGAACCAGCAGATGTATCTCAACGCCGCCACCCAGGCCAACCTCAAGACCCTGGCCAGCCGCGGCATTCTGCTGTGGGGGCCGGATGCCGGCAGCCAGGCCTGTGGCGATGTGGGCCCCGGGCGGATGCTGGATCCCCTCGAACTGGTGGATCGCTGCTGCCAGCAACTGGCCGCCGAACCCTTGCTGGCAGGCGTCAGGCTGCTGCTCACCGCAGGCCCGACCCGCGAGGCGCTGGATCCGGTGCGCTACATCAGCAACCACAGCTCCGGCAAGATGGGTTACGCCATCGCTCGCGCCGCTCGTGAAGCGGGCGCCGAGGTGACGCTGGTGAGCGGCCCGGTAACGCTGGCTACACCAGCTGGCGTCACCCGCATCGATGTCGAAAGCGCCGAGCAGATGCATCAGGCGGTAATGAGCCGAGTCGGCGAGTGCGACCTCTTCATCGGCTGCGCGGCGGTAGCCGACTATCGTCCTGAGCAGGTGGCCAGCCAGAAGATCAAGAAAACCGGCGACAACGACCAGATGGTGGTGAAGCTGGTGAAAAACCCCGACATCATCGCGGCCGTCGGCGCCCTTTCAGACAAACCCTTCACCGTCGGATTTGCCGCCGAAACCGTGGATGTGGAACAATACGCCCTCGACAAGTTGCAGCGTAAGCGGCTGGACATGATCGCCGCCAACGATGTGTCCCGCGAGGGGCAAGGCTTCAACGCCGATGACAACGCCCTGACCGTGTTCTGGCAAGGGGGCCAGGCCCCGCTGCCGCTGGCCGACAAGCTGACGCTGGCCCGTCACCTGATCGCCCTGATTGCGCGCCACTACCGGCACTGAGCGTCCCGACAGAACAAGACTCACGGCGCCCCGCCTTGCCAAGAGGGGCGCCAATACAAGATCCAACTGAAAAAGCGATTCATGACTACACAAATTGAACTGAAGATTCTGGATGCCCGTATCGGTACCGAGTACCCGCTGCCCGCCTACGCCACACCGGGCTCTGCCGGCATGGATCTGCGCGCACTGCTGGATGCGCCGCTGACTCTGGCTCCGGGTGATACCACCTTGGTGCCGACCGGTCTGGCCATCCACATCCAGGATCCGGGTCTGTGTGCCACCATTCTGCCCCGCTCCGGCCTCGGCCATAAGCACGGCATCGTGCTGGGCAACCTGGTCGGTCTGATCGATTCCGATTACCAGGGTCAGCTGATGGTCTCGGTCTGGAACCGCGGCAAGGATGAGTTCACCGTGCAACCCGGCGAGCGCATCGCCCAGCTGGTGATCATGCCGGTAGTTCAGGCCAGCTTCCAACTGGTCGATGAGTTCAATCAGAGCGAACGGGGTGAAGGCGGTTTTGGTTCTTCTGGTCGCCAATAACAGACCACACCAGCCCGATGGCGGTGCCTAATAATAGAATCAAGCCATTGTTTTTTTAGGGGAATCCATGGCAAGCAGTAATCAGAAACAGAGTCGGCGCGATCAGATCCTGCAGGCGCTCGCCCATATGCTGGAAACCAGTCCGGGTCAGCGCATCACCACGGCCCGTCTGGCGGCCGAGGTCGGCGTCTCTGAAGCAGCCCTCTATCGACATTTTCCCAGCAAGGCGCGGATGTTCGAGGGGCTGATCGACTTTATCGAGGATTCCCTGCTGTCACGGGTCAATCTGATCATGGCGGAAGAGAAGGACACCATGGCGCGCTGCCACCATATCCTGCAGCTGCTGCTGGTGTTCGCCGAGCGCAATCCCGGCATTACCCGCATCCTCAATGGCGACGCCCTGCTGGGTGAGCACGATCGGCTGCGGGATCGCATCAGCATCCTGTTCGACAAGCTGGAGACCCAGATCAAGCAGGTGCTGCGCGAGAAGCGGCTGCGCGAGGGTCAGGGCTTCCAGCTCGACGAGACCATGTTGGCCAATCTGCTGCTGGCCTACACCGAAGGTCGCATCAGCCAGTTCGTGCGCTCCGAGTTCAAGCTCAAGCCGACCGCAGGTTTCGAAGATCAGTGGCAATTTATCCGCAGCCAACTGCTGCAGAGCTGATGTTTTTTTCGCGTCATTCAGCAAAAAGAAGGGAGGCTTTGGCCTCCCTTCTTTTTTGTGTCAGGTTTTTATGGCAGAAAAGAAGTACCAGATGCGACCCGTACTGTCGCGCTGCGGTGTTAGATTTATCCACCATAAACCTTTTAGAACCTGACAGGACATCCTATGGAACCCGAAATCATTACCGAAGCGCAGACCTGGCTGGTCAATAATCAGGGACTGCTGATCGAATACGGCGTCAATATCGCCGCCGCCCTGCTGACCCTGCTGGTCGGCTACATCGCCGCCAACCTCATCAGCGGTGGCGTGGTCAAGGTGATGCAGGCCCGCAAGCTGGACACCACAGTCACCCACTTCGTCGGCAGCATCCTCAAATACGCCATTCTGGTGTTCGTGGTGATCGCCGCGCTGGGCCGTGTCGGCGTGCAGACAGCCTCCTTCGTCGCCATTATCGGTGCCGCCGGTCTGGCCATCGGTCTGGCGCTGCAAGGCTCGCTCTCCAACTTCGCTGCCGGCTTCCTGCTGATCATCTTCCGCCCCATCAAGGCGGGCGAGTTTATCGAAGTGGCAGGCACTGCGGGTGTGGTGCAGTCCGTTCAGCTCTTTACCACTACCCTCACCTCAGGTGACAACAAGATGGTGGTAGTACCGAACTCCGCCATCCTCAACGGCACCATCGTCAACTACTCGCGTATGGATACCCGCCGCGTCGATATGACCTTCGGTATCGGCTACGGCTCTGACCTGCGCAAGGCCAAACAGATCCTCGAGCGTCTGGTAAGCGAAGAGCCGCGCATCCTGAAAGATCCGGCAGCCACCATCGCCGTTGCCGCGCTGGCCGACTCCTCGGTCAATATCGTGGTGCGTCCCTGGGTGAAAACCGCTGACTACTGGGGTGTCTGGTTCGACTTCCACGAGAAGGTGAAACTGACCTTTGATGCCGAAGGCATCGAGATCCCCTTCCCGCAGATGGTGATGCACATGCAAAAAACGCAGGCGTGATCGCGGTTCTGCTGCAACAGACAATGCCAGCCTTCGGGCTGGCATTGTCGTTTCTGGCACCAGCCCATGGCCATGTCGGTGCATAACCACGCCAACCGGATGAAAACAATTTCAGGCTATCGGGGTGGCCCCAATCATGAGCAAGCGCAAGATCCGCCTTGCTTTCGTGACACATAATCCCAATGTTCTGGTTGTATGCTCCCGACAGTGACCCATTGCGGTAAAAGACAATCGGTAAAAATCTGTTACACGGGCCGCCCGATCGGCTCGCTATAATGCTCGGATAATAAGGTTTGGCGGGACCTTGCCTGCAAGGTTCAAACACAACTTGGCATTTCAGGAATCCTATGAAAAATATCAATCCAACCCAAACCCAGGCCTGGCAGGCACTGGAAGCCCACTTTGCAGCAAACAAAGAGACCCGACTCAAGGATCTGTTTGCGCAGGACCCGAAGCGCTTTGACAAGTTTTCCCTCACCTTCGGCGGCGACATCCTGGTTGATTACTCGAAGAACCTGATCACCGAAGAAACCCTCAAGTTGCTGGTTGATCTGGCCAAAGAGACCGATCTTCGCAGCGCGATCGATGCCATGTTCAATGGCGACAAGATCAACATGACCGAAGGCCGCTCCGTACTGCACGTGGCCCTGCGCAACCGCTCCGACCGCCCCATCGAGAGCGACGGCAAGGATGTGATGCCGGAAGTGAACGCCGTACTGGCCAAGATGAAGGGCTTCTGCGAGAAGATCATCTCCGGCGAGTGGAAAGGCTACTCCGGCAAGGCGATCCAGCACGTGGTCAACATCGGTATCGGTGGCTCCGATCTCGGCCCGGTGATGATCACCGAGGCACTGCGTCCCTACAAAAACCACCTGCAGATGCACTTCGTCTCCAACGTCGATGGCACTCACATCGCCGAGACCCTGAAGAAGATCGATCCGGAAACCACCCTGTTCCTGGTGGCCTCCAAGACCTTCACCACCCAGGAGACCATGACCAACGCCCTGACCGCCCGCGACTGGTTCATCAAGATCGCCGGTGACAAGGCCCACGTTGCCAAGCACTTCGCCGCCCTCTCCACCAACGGCAAGGCCGTGGCCGAGTTCGGCATCGACACCAACAACATGTTCGAGTTCTGGGACTGGGTTGGCGGCCGCTACTCCTCCTGGTCTGCCATCGGCATGCCCATCGCCCTGTCTGTCGGTTTCGAGAACTTCGAAGCCCTGCTGCAAGGCGCCTTCGAAATGGACATGCACTTCGCCACTGCCTCCTATGAGCAGAACGTGCCGGTGCTGCTGGCGCTGATTGGCCTGTGGTACAACAACTTCTACGGTGCCGAGTCCGAAGCCATTCTGCCGTACGACCAGTACATGCACCGCTTCCCTGCCTACTTCCAGCAAGGCAACATGGAATCCAACGGCAAGTACGTGGATCGCAACGGCAAGCCGGTTGACTACCAGACCGGCCCCATCATCTGGGGTGAGCCGGGTACCAACGGCCAGCACGCCTTCTACCAGCTGATCCATCAGGGCACCAAGCTGATCCCCTGTGACTTCCTGGCACCAGCCATCAGCCACAACCCGATCGGTGACCACCACCCGAAACTGCTGGCCAACTTCTTCGCCCAGACCGAGGCACTGGCCTTCGGCAAGAGCAAGGAAGAGGTTGAAGCCGAGTTCCTGGCGGCTGGAAAAACCCTGGAGCAGGTCAAGGATCTGGTGCCGTTCAAGGTGTTCGAAGGCAACCGCCCGACCAACTCCATCCTGTTCAAGAGCCTGACCCCGAAAACCCTGGGTGCCCTGATCGCCATGTACGAGCACAAGATCTTCGTACAGGGCGCAATCTGGAACATTTTCTCCTTCGACCAGTGGGGCGTGGAGCTGGGCAAACAGCTGGCCAACAAGATCCTGCCGGAGCTGGGCAACAACGAAGCTGTCACCAGCCACGACTGCTCCACCAACGGTCTGATCAACACCTGGAAAGCGTGGAAAGCCTGATTTATCCAGCCTTTCTGAATGCAAAAGCCCCGCTCGATGAGCGGGGCTTTTTTATGATTGTCGGGCTGATTTTTCTGGCTGGCCGGTCGGGTGTCCAGTCCGACCGGCGACGGGGATCGTCATCCCCGCCCCATCATCATCCTGCCCGATGCAGACTTAACCGCCAACGGCGATGCGTTTCATGTCCTTCATGTAACCGCGCAGTACTTGACCGATTTTTTCGATCGGGTGGTTGCGGGTCGCTTCGTTGGCCGCCAGCAGCGCCAGGTTATCCACGCTCTGCCCTTCCGCCTTGCTGGCCCCCAGATCGCCCGCTTTCAGGGTCGGCATGAAGTGCTCGCGCAGCAAAGGCACTGCAGCGTTGGCGAACAGGTAGTTACCGTACTCGGCGGTGTCGGAGATGACCACGTTCATCTCGTACAGACGCTTGCGAGCAACTGTGTTGGCGATCAGCGGCAGCTCGTGCAGGGATTCGTAGTAGGCGGACTCTTCGTAGATGCCGGAGGCCACCATGGTTTCGAACGCCAGCTCGACCCCGGCCTTGACCATGGCCACCATGACCAGACCCTTGTCGAAGTACTCCTGCTCGGCGATCTTGCCGTCAAACGCCGGGGCGTTCTCGAAGGCGGACTTGCCGGTCTCTCCGCGCCAGGTCAGCAGCTTGATGTCGTCTTCGGCCCAGTCGGCCATCATGCCGCGGGAGAACTCACCGGCGATGATGTCGTCCATATGCTTCTTGAACAGCGGGCGCATC
This sequence comes from Aeromonas sp. 603607, assembly GCF_049171595.1. NCBI lineage: Bacteria > Pseudomonadati > Pseudomonadota > Gammaproteobacteria > Aeromonadales > Aeromonadaceae > Aeromonas > Aeromonas sp. 603607. Next base: position 6,167 of record NZ_JAAKOV010000028.1, on the reverse strand, counting down.
AGGGTCTTGAGCTGCTCGGAGAGCTCGAAGGCACGCAGCTTGGCCGGGTTGGAGAGGCGATCCATCATCAGGCTGATGCCACCCTGTTTCAGGGCTTCGGTGATGGTCTCCCAACCGAACTGGATCAACTTGCCGGCGTAGGCCGGGTCTGTCCCTTCGGCAACCAGCTTGTCGTAGCAGAGCAGGGAACCGGCCTGCAGCATGCCGCAGAGGATGGTCTGCTCGCCCATCAGGTCAGATTTCACTTCCGCCACGAAGGAGGATTCCAGCACCCCGGCACGGTCGCCGCCGGTGGCAGAGGCCCACGCCTTGGCGATGGCCATGCCTTCGCCTTTCGGGTCATTTTCCGGGTGAACGGCGATCAGGGTCGGCACACCAAAGCCACGCTTGTACTCTTCGCGCACTTCGGTACCCGGGCACTTGGGCGCCACCATCACGACGGTGATGTCGGAGCGGATCTGCTGACCCTCTTCCACCACGTTGAAACCGTGAGAGTAACCCAGCGCGGCGCCCTGCTTCATCAGCGGCATCACGGTTTTCACCACGTCGGAGTGCTGCTTGTCCGGAGTCAGGTTCAGCACCAGATCGGCGGTCGGGATCAGCTCTTCATAGGTGCCGACCACGAAGCCGTTGTCGGTGGCTTTCTGCCAAGAGGCACGCTTCTCGGTGATGGCAGCCTTGCGCAGGGCGTAGGAGATATCCAGCCCGGAGTCGCGCATGTTCAGACCCTGATTCAGACCCTGGGCACCACAGCCCACAATCACCACCTTCTTGCCCTTCAGCACGTTGCAGCCGTCCGCGAACTCTTCGCGCTGCATGAAACGACACTTGCCCAATTGGGCCAACTGCTGACGCAGGTTCAAGGTGTTGAAATAGTTAGCCATGGTGATTGCTCCGTTCGATTGATTCCATGCCGGATAGCGGCGTTGTCTGAACCACTATAGCGCGGGACACTTATTGCCTGAACTGATATATTCGAAACAGTACGTTGCAATAACTGAAACGCTCACCCTTCATAATTGCCTGCTGAATGTACCGCGAGATGGCAGAAACAAGCCGCCAACCGCTGGATATCGGGCACACATGCCGCGCCAGGAGCTGAAAGATGGATCTTCGCAATCTCGAGCTGTTTCTCCACCTCGCCGACTCCCTCCACTTCGGCAAGAGCGCCGATGCCATGGCGGTCAGCCCCTCCACCCTGAGTCGCGCCATCCAGCGGTTGGAGCAGGAGACCGGCTGCATCCTGTTCGAGCGGGACAACCGCTCGGTGCGGCTTACCCCCGCCGGCGAGAAACTGCGGGAGTTTGGTGGCGGCCTGTTGCAGGAGTGGCGCCAGCTCAAGCAGGAGCTCAAACGCAGCGATGAACCGCTGCAGGGGCGGCTCCGGGTGTTCTGCTCGGTCACCGCCAGTTACTTTCTGCTGCCCGAGGTACTGGAGCGCTTTCGCCGCCGCTACCCCCAGCTGGAGATCAAGCTGGAGACCGGCGACCCGGCGCTGGCGGTGGACAAGATTCTGGCCGACGAGGCCGATCTCGCCATCGCCGCCCGTCCCGATGCTCTGCCCGCCAAGCTGGAGTTCGCCAGCCTGCAACTGGTGCCGCTGGTCTTTATCGCGCCGCGCAATGCCCCGCAGCTGAACCAGTGGTTCCGTCAGGGCGAGCCGGACTGGGAGCAGCTGCCAGTTATCCTCTCCGAGCAGGGGCTGGCCCGCAAACGCAGCGATCAGTGGTTTCGCAACAAGGGGATCGCCCCCAACATCTATGCCGAAGTGGCGGGTAACGAGGGAATCGTCGCCATGGTGGCGCTCGGCTGTGGCGTAGGATTGGTGCCAGCGGCGGTGATCGACCACAGCCCGCTCGGCGACAAGGTGCGTATCATCGACCTCAAGCCAGCCTTCAAGCCATTTGATGTGGGGATCGGGGTGCTCAAGAAGCGGCTGGAGGAGCCGCTGATCCGCGCCTTCTGGGATACCGCGCAGAATCAGGGCTCACTGCGCTGACACCGGATTATAGATAAGGGCCGGATCGGCCATCATGATGCGGCTGGGCAGCGGCAAGTCGGGGTTGTGCAGCTCGAGGCGCACCCGCTCATCCAGTTTCAGCCGCCGAATGGTGCTGCCAAATCCCTCTTCAAAGACCCGGTCAAAAGCACCAGACTGCCGCGCCCGCTGCAGGCCGAGCTCGATGCGCTGCGCCAGCTCCGGATATTTTGGCGAGACAAAGAAGAGCAGCGCCAGCGGATAGCGAAACACCAGACGGGGCTCGATGGCGAGATCCGTGTGCTGCCGCAGTTCATCCTCGACCTCGATGACCGAGCGCAGGAAGCAGTCAAAGCGCTTCTTGCGCAGCATGTTGAAGAGCGCCTCATAGAGATTGCCCACCGTCACCTTGAGGCCGTTAGCCCGCAGCAACTGGGTGTCTGGCCAGGATCTATGCTGACCGATGGAGAGCCCGGCGCGATGCCAGTCCGCCAACGATCCGATCGCGGCAAAACGCCCCTCATCCCCCTGCCGAACCAGACACACCCGCCACCCCAGCAGCCCCTTGGCCAGCGGAATGTGGATTGCCAGCAACTCCCGCTCTCGCTCACCATCGGGGGCAAAGACACCGACCTGAACCAGCTCGCCGCTGCGCAGCTCCTTCACTGCCCGCCCCTGCTCCATCTGCGGGCTGGAAACCAGCTGGTAGGGGCCATATTCGGGCACGGTGAGATCGAGGGAGAGGCGCAGCAACTGGACGACGGCGGGGTTGGGATGATCCAGCAGCAGATTCCAGGCGCGGATAGGCTGCTCGGTTGCCGTTGCGCCAACCGTCCACAGTGCCATGCACCACCACCAGACTCTGATCATCCTGCGCACCATCCGTGCCTCATGCTCCTCGCCATACTATAACGCCAGCCAGCACCTCAACGGCGCCCTCTCTGAAAGATGTGTGAGCGCTCTCGTGTCAAATCTCGTGTCAAAAGTGACAATAGGCAAACCCGACAGGTCATCGCAGACTGGGCGTTCATCAACAAACGCCAAGGCGCAGGGAGGAGAGCCATGAAACAGCATCTGGTAGAGATCAAGGGTTCAACCCTGTTTGACGAGTATCTGCAAAGCATGGGCGTGCCCAGCACGGCGCTCGACCGGGAGCAGGATATCTATCTGCAGGAACGCCACCTGGGAGCCATTCGCCGGGTGCAAGGCGAACTGCGCTTTTATCTGCGTGCCAATGCCCTCAACAAACGGTGATCAGGATCCGGTCACAGAACCCGCAGCAAAGGCGTATTAGACTGGTATCTTCCCCCTTTTGTCGGGAGTGCCCATGAAAGCAAGCGGTCTGGATCGGCTGTTCAAACCCCACTCAATCGCCGTGATCGGCGCCTCGACCGACCCGCTCAAGGCGGGTCATGTGATCATGCGCCACCTGCTGGCGGGCCAGTTCAAAGGGCCCATCCTCCCCGTCACCCCGCGCAACAAGGCCATCGCCGGCGTGCTGGCCTATCCCGATATCGCCAGCCTGCCGCTGACCCCGGATCTCGCCATCATCTGCACCAGGCGGGAGCGGGTCTTGCCGTTGCTGGAAGCGCTCGGCCAGAAGGGCGCGGGGGCGGCCATCATACTGGCCGCCGACTTTTCCCCCGAGGAGCGACTGGAGCTGAAACGGGTCTGCCAACAATATGGCATTCGCCTGCTCGGCCCCAACAGCATGGGGATGCTGCTGCCCGGCCAGGGGATCAACGCCAGCTTTTCCCCCATTGCCGCCAAGCCGGGGCAGGTCGCCTTTCTCTCGCAATCCGCCGCCGTCAGCACCACCATTCTGGATTGGGCCAAGCAGCATGAGCTGGGCTTCTCCGCCTTCATCTCCCTGGGTGATCACTGCGACATCGACTTCGGCCAGCTGCTGGATCAGCTCTCCCGCGACAGCGTCACCCGCGCCATCTTGATCTACATGGACAAGCTGCACGACGCCCGCCACTTTCTCTCGGCGGCGCGGGCAGCCTCGCGCAACAAGCCGATCCTGGTGCTGAAAAGCGGGCGCCACGATCCGGCCCACGGTCTCGACAATGTCTATGATGCCGCCATCCGTCGCGCCGGCATGCTGCGGGTACGGGATACCCACGAACTGTTTGCCGCGGTGGAAACCCTCAGCCACTCCATGACCCTCAAGGGAGAGCGACTCGCCATCATCTCCAACGGCCGCGGACTGGCCAATATGGCGGTGGATGTGCTGCTGGAGCGGGGCGGCAAGCTGGCTCGCCCGCCACTCGATATCGGCAGCGATGCCACCATCACCACCTATCAGGAGGCACTGGACAACGTGTTGCAGGAAGATGGCATCGACGCCATCCTGATCATCCACGCCCCCTCGCTCACGGCACCGAGCGCGCCGCTGGCCAGCCATCTTATTGCCCATCTGAAACAGCATCCCAGAGCGCGCCGTTTCAACATCCTCACCAACTGGGCGGGCGAATACTCGGCGCAGGAGGGGCGCAAACTCTTTACCGAGGCGGGCTTCCCGACCTACCGCACGCCGGAAAGCGCCATGGCCGCCTTCATGCACATGGTGGAATACCGCCGCAACCAGAAGCAGTTGATGGAGACACCGGCATCCCTGCATGGCAACCAGCTCAATGTAGATCTGTGCCAGCAGCTGATCCGCCAAGCGCAGGAGCGCAAACAGCTAAGATTGGATACCCATCTGGTGCACCCGATTTTACAAGCCGCCGGTCTATCGACCCTGCCAACCTGGATCGTCACCGACGCCATCGAGGCGACCCTCACCGCCGAGCAGATCGGCTATCCAGTAGCGGTAAAACTGCGCTCGCCCGATATCCTGCACAAGTCTGCCGTACACGGAGTGGTACTCAATCTGCGCACCTCGGCCGAAGTGGCGCAAGCCGCAGATGCCATTCTGGACAGGGTCAAACAGCATGATCCGGGCGCCCGTATCGAAGGCTTGCTCGTGCAACGCATGGCTCGCCGCAGCGGCGGCCTCGAACTGCGGGTACGCATCCAGCAAGACGCCATCTTTGGCCCCGTCATTCTGCTGGGTGAGTCGGGTGCGGAACCGCAGGAGATGGTGGCTGCCTTGCCACCGCTCAATCAGGCACTGGCCCGTTACCAGATCATCGGCGCACTCAAGAGTCGCAAGATCCGTGAGCAGGCCACACCGGAACGACTGGATATCGATGCCTTGGGCCAAGTGCTTTGCCAGCTCTCCGAGCTATTGCTCGCCTTTCCGGAGATTCAGGAGCTGGACCTGCACCCGCTGCAAGCATGCGGTACCGAGATGGTGGTACTGGATGCCAGCCTCACACTGACTGACCCCGCCATCCCGATAATCAACCGACTGGCGATCCGCCCCTATCCCACCGAACTGGAGGAGGGTGCCTGGCTTAAAGATCAGCGCCATATCCTGCTGCGCCCAATCCGGCCGGAAGATGAACCGGCTCACAAGCAGTTCGTGCTGCAAGTCTCTGATGAAGACAGGTACAAACGCTTCTTCGCCGATGTCGGCGAACTGGGTCACGAAGAGCTGGCCCGCATGACCCAGATCGATTACGACCGGGAGATGGCCTTCGTAGCGGTGGGGCAAGATGGCGAGCTGCAGGATCAAATCCTCGGCGTGGTACGCGCTATCTCGACCCCGGACCTGAGCGATGCCGAGTTTGCCATTCTGGTGCGATCGGACTTGAAAGGGGTGGGGCTCGGCAAATTGATGATGGAGAAGATCATCCGTTACGCCAAAGAGCAGGGGATTGGCCAGCTATCCGGCATGACCATGCCCAGCAATCGCGGCATGGTCAACCTCGCCAAACGGCTTGGCTTCAAGATCGATGTGCAGATGGACGAGGGGGTGGTCAATATGGAACTGCCCTGCAACCAGCAGAAGGCTGATTTGGCCGCCTGTAAACTCGCTCAAATGGCTGATAAGGCTCGGATATAGCCAGAAAATGGTGGAAATAACCGGCTGTCTTACGATCCTTCCGACAGGTAAAAGCCAGCCATTGGCTGGTTTAACACACTAAAAACACCAAAGCCCGGTCGTCAGACTGGGCTTTGTGTTGGTTATGGTGTGCAAACCTGTGGGTCACTTGATAAAACCACCCATAGCAAAAAGGCCTTCCCATCTGGGAAGGCCTTCAAATTAGTGGCGGAGCGGACGGGACTCGAACCCGCGACC
>NZ_JAAKOV010000027.1:0-44581 GCF_049171595.1 Aeromonas sp. 603607 | reverse complement strand
GAGCGGGAAACGAGACTCGAACTCGCGACCCCGACCTTGGCAAGGTCGTGCTCTACCAACTGAGCTATTCCCGCAACTACCTTAAAACAGGCCGTACAGCATTTGGTTGCTTGCGCTACTGTACGGGAGCCGAATTATAAGAGCAGTCATTCCAATTGCAAGGGCTTTTTTGTCTGGTTGCGCGCGTTCGCTCAAAAGCTGGCCGAACTGTCGATTTTAGCAGCCAGCGCATGACAAACCCTTGCCGGGGAATCAGATCTTGAAGACGTGGCTGCGATAGAACTGCAGCTCGGCGATGGATTCGCGGATGTCGTCCAGCGCCTGATGGGTGCCGCTCTTCTTGAACTGATCCAGCAATTCCGGCTGCCAGCGGCGTACCAGCTCCTTGATGGTGCTGACGTCGACGTTGCGATAGTGGAAGAAAGCTTCCAGATCGCTCATGTGCTTGACCATGAAGCGGCGATCCTGACCGATGCTGTTGCCGCACAGCGGGCTGGTGCGCTCCGGCACCCACTGGCGAATGAACGCGAGGGTCTCGGCAACGGCTTTCGCCTCGTCATGCTGGCTCGCCTTGACCCGGGCCACCAGACCGCTCTTGGTGTGGGTGTTGACGTTCCAGTCGTCCATCTTGGCCAGCTCTTCATCACTCTGATGAATGGCGATCACCGGCCCTTCGGCCAGCACGTTCAGGTCCTTGTCGGTGACGATGGTGGCAATCTCCAGTACCACGTTCTCTTCGGGGTCGAGACCCGTCATCTCCATGTCGATCCATACCAGGTTCTGCGCGCTGACTGTCATGATTACTCTCTCTGTTGGGAGGAATGGCGGAATTTTGCCAATTTGCATGTATCATACTGGCTTTGGATCTGTTCATAAACTGGCGAATCGAGTGGCAAAGAAAGCAAAACTCAATCTGGGTCAACAAAGACGCGTCCAGGCCAACCGCGAGCGTCGGCTGCAAAAAGAGCACACCACAGAGGTGGATGACACCCTGTTTGGCCCGGCCATCGAAGGGGTGGTGATCAGCCGTTTTGGTCAGCACGCAGACGTGGAAGCGAGCGATGGCACCATCCACCGCAGCAACCTGCGGCGCAGCAGCATCAGCAGTCTGGTGTGCGGCGACAAGGTGGTGTGGCGTCCCGGCCTCAATGCCGCCATCGCCGGCGTCATCGAGGCGGTGCATCCGCGCCACTCGGTACTGACCCGACCGGACTTCTACGACGGGGTCAAACCCATCGCCGCCAACATCGACCAGATCATCATCGTCTCGGCGGTGATGCCCGAGTTCTCCACCAACATCGTCGACCGCTATCTGGTGGCCGCCGAGGATGTGGAGATCCGCCCCCTCATCGTGCTGAACAAGGTCGATATGCTCGATGATGTGGCCCGCGCGCGCATCGAGAGCCAGCTCGAAACCTATCGCAAACTCAATTACGAGGTGCTGCTGGTGAGCTGCGAGAGCGGCGAAGGGCTGGATGAGCTTAAAGCCGCACTGACCGACAAGATCAGCATCTTCGTCGGCCAGTCCGGGGTGGGCAAATCCTCGCTCACCAACGCCCTGATGCCGGGGCTGGATGTATTGACCGGCGAGATCTCCGAAAACTCGGGGCTCGGCCAGCACACCACCACCACGGCACGGCTCTACCACTTCCCCAGCGGCGGCGATCTCATCGACTCCCCCGGGATCCGCGAGTTCGCCCTCTGGCATCTGGAAGCCGACCGCATCACCTGGTGCTTCGTCGAGTTTCGCGACTATCTGGGTGGCTGCAAGTTCCGCGACTGTACCCACAAGGACGATCCCGGCTGTGCCCTGCGCGCCGCGGTCGACGCTGGCGCTATCAGCGCCGATCGCTTCCACAACTATCACCGCATCCTGGAAACCATGCAGGAAGCCCGTCACGGTCGCCAGCAAGCGCGCCTGTGACCCTGTTTAACCTACGTTGATGATGAACATGAGCATTACTGACAACCTGAAAATTGCCGGTCAATACTGTCTGCCCAAGCACGCCCTCTCCCGTCTGATCGGCAAATTTGCCGCTGCCGAAGCGGGCAACATCACCACCAAAGTGATCGAGGCTTTTATCAAGCAGTACAAGGTCGACATGAGCGAGGCGCTGCACGAGAGCCCGGCCCACTACAAGAGCTTCAACGAGTTCTTCACCCGCGAGCTCAAGCCCGGTATCCGCCCCGTGGTAGAAGATGCCATGACTCTGGCGCTGCCGGTGGATGGTACCGTCAGCCAGCTCGGTCCGATCCAGCAGGGTCGCATCATTCAGGCCAAGAGCCACGACTACAGCGCCCGCGAGCTGCTGGGCGGCTATGAGGATCTGGTTGCGCCGTTCAAGGATGGCGACTTCGCCACCATCTATCTGGCGCCCAAGGATTACCACCGCATCCACATGCCGCTGGACGGCGTGCTCGAGAGCATGGTGTTCGTGCCGGGGGATCTCTTCTCCGTCAACCCGCTCACCGCCGAGAACGTGCCCAACCTGTTTGCCCGCAACGAGCGGGTGGTCGCCACCTTCCGCACCCCGCACGGCCCCATGGCGCTGGTGCTGGTTGGTGCCACTATTGTGGCCAGCATCGAGACCATCTGGGCAGGCAACATTGCGCCGACCAAAGAGAAGAAGGTGGTGCGCTGGGACTACAGCGGCGACGAGGCCATTACCCTGCAGAAAGGCGCCGAAATGGGCCTGTTCAAGCTGGGCAGTACTGTCGTCTGCCTGTTTGGCCCGGGCATGCTGGCCGGTTTCGAACCCCATCTGGCCAACGGGGTCACCACCCGCATGGGTCAGCCCTTTGCCAAGCTGGCGGAGCAGGCATGAGCGAGCAACCGAACGCCTCGCAGAAGAACAACCCGCTGCACGGGCTGACGCTGGAAGCCATCGTCACCGCGCTGGTCGAACACTACGGCTGGGAAGAGCTGGGGCAGCAGATCAATATCCGCTGCTTCACCGATAATCCCAGCATCAAGTCCAGCCTGAAGTTCTTGCGCAAGACCCCATGGGCTCGGGAGAAGGTCGAAAGCCTCTACCTCTACGTCCAGCGCAAGCAAGCCAAATCGAAGAAGGAAGGGCAAGATGGCCTTTAAGATTACCTACACCTATAAAAAACAGGCCAAAGAGATCGGCTACGCGAACGACAAGTTCCGCAGCATCTACGACGCCATCGCCGCTGCCGAAGGGCTGGATCTCACCAGTTTTCACGCCATGGAGGCCCAGCTGGCTCAGGTTTGTCGCCGTGACAAAAAGAGCGTGAAGGATTACCAGGAGAACTACTTCAAGGAGCTGGGATTCTCCAACATCGTCATCGAACGGGATCTTCAGGAGTAACCATGCGCACCTTGACTCTGATGGCCGCCTCTCTGCTGCTGGCGGCATGCAGTACACCGGAACAACATCTGGTGGGCGGCGATCGCGACAGCCACGGCTGTATCGGCAGTGCGGGCTATCAGTGGTCAGCGCTGACTGGCAAATGTGTGCGCCTGTTTGAAGAGGGTATCCGGCTCAATCCGACCGATACCAGCCAGACCAGCAGCGCCTTCGTGATGTTCAACACCGACCAGACGCAGGCCGAATTGCATCTGCCAAGCGGCGAGCAGCACCTGCTGACCCGTCAAGGTGCGGAGGGCAACTGGTCGTGGCAGGGCAGCGGCTACACCCTCTTCCCCTGGAAGGGCTATGTGCTCAAATCCGGTGACAAGGTGCTCTATCACGGGGAATAACTCCGAGCGATAGCGCACTGCGTGGTATCGGCGCGATACCAGCGAAAAAAATGCCGACCCAGTGGTCGGCATTTTTGTATCTGACACAACCGGTTATCAGGCGCGGCTGAGGTAATCGGCCTGCCCTACCCACTTGTAGCTGGTGAGCTCGGTCAACCCCATGGGGCCACGGGCATGCAGCATCTGGGTCGAGACCGCCACTTCAGCCCCCAGACCAAACTGGCCACCATCAGTGAAACGGGTGGAGGCGTTGACATAGACAGCCGCCGAACCGGCGCCATTGACAAAACGCTCAGCGTTGGCCAGATCGTTGGTCAGGATGGCATCGGAGTGGCCGGCGTTGTGCTCGCGCATATGGGCCAGCGCCTCGTTCACATCCGCCACTAACTTGACCCCCAGGGTCAGCCCGAGCCACTCGGTATCGAAATCCTCCGGCCCTGCCTCGCACAGGTTGTCGGCACCCGCCAACTGCCTCATGGCGTTGGGCGCGGCCACCAGCGTCACCTTGCGCTCGTTCATCAGCGTCACCAGCTGCGGCAGGAAAGCCGAAGCGACTTTCTCGTGTACCAGCAGGGTATCGAGGGCATTGCAGGCGGAGGGGCGCTGCACCTTGGCGTTGTCGATGACCGCCAGAGAGCGCACCAGATCAGCACTCTCGTCGACGAAAATATGGCTGATACCGAACCCGCCGATGATGACCGGGATGGAGCTGTTCTCCTTGCACATCTTGTGCAGGCCCGCGCCACCACGGGGGATGATCATGTCCACATAGCGGTCTAGGCGCAGCAACTCGCCGACCAGCGCCCGATCCGGGTTGTCGATGTACTGCACCGCCGCCTCGGGCAGACCGGAGGCCGCCAAGGCATGCTGGATCACCCGCACCAGCTCCAGATTGGAGTGGAAGGTCTCGCGCCCGCCGCGGAGTATGCTGGCGTTGCCGGTCTTGAGGCAGAGACTGGCGATATCGATGGTGACGTTGGGTCGCGCCTCGTAGATGACGCCGATAACCCCGATGGGCACCCGACGACGGGAGAGCCGCAGGCCATTTTCCAGCACCCGGCTATCCATTTCAGCGCCGACCGGATCATCCAGCGTGATCACCTTGCGCACATCCGCCACAATCCCGGCCAGCCGGGCCGGATTGAGCAGCAGGCGATCCAGCATGGCTTCTGACAAGCCTGCCTCACGGCCAGCGGCGATATCTTTCGCATTGGCTGCGAGGATCTGCTCACTGCGCTCCTCCAGCTCGTCGGCGATGGCGGCCAGCGCCCGATTCTTCTGCGCCGTGCTGATGGTAGCCAGCTGATAGGCGGCTTCACGGGCCGCCTGCCCCATTTTCTCCAGACTCATCTCGGTTCCCTTTGTTCATGTCGTGCCGCCCTGATTAGAGCAGCACCATATCGTCTCGATGGATGGCTACTGAACCATATCCATAGCCCAGTACCTGCTCAATCTGATCCGAGTGGACGCCACGCAGCTTATCCAGCTCCAGATGGTCGTAACGGCAGATACCGCGCGCCAGCTCAGCGCCTTTGGGATCTAGGATCCGCACCACATCGCCTCGAATAAAGTCACCCCTGACCGCGACGATCCCCTTGGGCAGCAGGCTGGAGCCTTTATCCTTCATGGCGGCGACAGCCCCCTGATCCACATGCACTTCGCCGTGAGGGGGCGGGCCTGCCAGGATCCAGCTCTTGCGCCCTTCCAGCGGGGACGCCAGCGCCGGGAACAGGGTGCCAATCCGCTCACCCTTGGCAAGACGGCCGATCACCTCCGGCATCTGGCCGGTCGCGATCACCACGTTGACACCAGCGCGGCGTGCCACATCGGCGGCCTGCAGCTTGGTAGCCATGCCGCCGGTGCCGAGGCCGCTGACACTGTCACCCGCCAGCGAGCGCAGGGTATCGTCGATAGTCTGCACCTCTTCAATAAGCTGGGCATCGGGATTGGTGCGCGGATCGGCGGTAAAGAGCCCCTTCTGGTCTGTCAGCAGGATCAACAGATCCGCATCCGCCAGAATGGCGGCCCGTGCGGAGAGGTTGTCGTTGTCGCCGACCTTGATCTCGGCGGTCGCCACCGCATCGTTTTCGTTGATGACCGGAATAATGCGGTGATCGAGCAGGGTTCGCATGGTGTCGCGGGCGTTGAGGTAGCGCTCCCGATCTTCCAGATCGGCGCGGGTCAGCAGCATCTGGCCGATATGCAGACCGTAGAGGTTGAACAGATCCTGCCATACCCGAATAAGCTGGGTCTGACCAACCGCCGCCAGCATCTGCTTGTTGGGCAGGGTTGGCGCCAGTGGCGGGTGGCCCAGATGTTCACGCCCGGCGGCGATAGCTCCTGATGTGACGACCACAACCCTGTGGCCGTGACGGTGCAAGGCCGCACACTGTCTGACCAGCTCGACCATATGGGCACGATTGAGCTGGGAAGACCCCCCTGTGAGCACGCTGGTGCCCAACTTGACGACTATGGTTCTGTTTTCCATGGGAGCATAAAGGCTAAAAAGTAAGGAATATCTTTATACCCACGGCCATGGAGCCCTGCAAGGCAATTAACGCCGGAGGGAGGAGATGTGGCAAAGGCCCGGATGATTGCGGGCGGAAGGGAAGATGGCTGACTGATGGCCCGGCAAACAGCGGGATGCTGCTCGCCGGGCATCAGGGATCAAGCGGCGGTCACGGTCAACTCATTGGTGACCTGATCCGCTGGCGCTAACTGGCACTCCAGTGCCGTCAGTTTGTCGCTGATGAGCTTGTAGAAACGGTTGAGGGTCCGCTCCACTTCTACCTGGTGCTTCTTGGGGATCGGCTTGTCCAGCCACTCACCATCAGCATTGTAGAAACCGAGCTGATAATGGTAACGGAAATGGTGATCGTCCTGCTCCAGCACCAGCCACCAGCCCCAGAACTCCCGTTTGTCCGGCGCCGGCTTGGCGCTGACACAGACCGACAGGCAGTCGAAACGATAACGCCCCTCTTCGCAGAGATCCTCACGCAAATAGGGGCCAATGGCAGCAAACTGCCTCAGCAGTCGCTTGTAGGTCACTCTTTCAGACATGTTAACCTCCCTGTTAAACAAGCCGCGCCACCTCGGGATGGCGTCAGTTCTTTAGCGCAATGTCAGGTACACAAATGCTGTTTCAGCCACTCGACGATTTCGTCCAGCGCCTTGTCATACACCTCCAGCAAAGGCTGCTTGTCGAATACGATGGCCTTGCCGTTACGACTGGCCGCCGCCAATGCCCGTACATCCTGCTCGGGACAAATAAAATCTCGCTTGTGTCCAATACTCAATATCGGCACTGAGGTGCGAGTCCCCAGTAATCCTTGTGTTTTAAGTGAAAAAACCTGGCACTTGGTACGCATGCCGTCCCACTGCGCCGCATCGGCCCCCAACCGGTTGGCCAGACTGTCCCGCATCATGCGCGGACACTTGGCAAACAGCTCCTGATTGGTAAACACCTGATTGACACCGGCGCCGACACAGACCACGGTGCGCAGCTTAAAGGGTTCGATAAAGGCCAGTCTGGCTGCGATATTGCCCGCCAGACGCATCCCCACCATGGCGATACGCTGATGATCGACCCAGGCCACTTCGGAGAGGTAATGGAGCACCGCCTGATGGAGACGGCTAGTATCCTGCACCAGCGGCCAATGCTCGGCATAGCCAACCCCGGGCATATCGAGGGAGAGCATGCCGATACCGTTGGGCTCGAGCCGTTTGAGATAGAAGTTGAGGAAATCGAGCTGCAGGGAGTCGATCCCGCCGCTGATGATCACCAGCGGCACCGGTTTTTCGGTAGTCGGCAGGTGGAGATAACCCTGAATATGCTTGCCGCGAAAAGGCACCTGGATCTCTTTGAGCGGCACCTTGAACAGGCGACCCGCCTCGCGATAGGCCATGTTACCGAGCAGCTGGGCCTGATCCGCCAGTTCATCATCCTTGAGATGGGGATAGCTGGCGATGGAGTAGTAGCGCACCGCCTTGAGCAGCTGTTTCAAGGCGCCAGAAGGATCACCCTTCTCGCGCAATTCTCGGCCCTGCTTGAAATAGTTGCCAGCCACCTGGCTCCACTCGTAGATCCAGTTGCCGGGCACATAGCCCTTGATGGTATCGAGATAGCAGTCATGGGTGCGCTCGCCGGTCGCCATGGCGATACGGGCCAGGGTCTGCTCCACTTCGATGGGATCAGCCCCCTGCCAGGTCCAGGAGGGGCGGCGCAGCAGGCGATACCAGCTCTTTGACATGGAGCCGTCGATAAACATCTCGTCTGAGTCGGCTTGCGCCAGATCAGCCGCACTGGAGTTGGAGATCTCGGATGTTTCCAATACCTTCTTGACGCGGGTAAAGAGCTGTTCGGTCAGGTTTAGGTCTTCGTTCAAGTCCAAGATAGTGTCCCATTCATATCAGGCAATAGCTCATCTTAACCACTTTTACTGCCCATCAGCCACCCTACAACAGATTGATACACAAAAAAACAGGGCTCCAAATTGGAGCCCTGTGAAACCATTATTGCCGGTTGCGACCAATGGACGCAGCGAGCATCACATCCCGATCCCGTTACTTTTCGTCGCAGATCGGTGTGGCGAACTCCAGTGCCATATCCCACGGCTGTTCAATCCAGGTATCCTGCGGGATCGCCACTTCGAAATCGTCCAGCAGCGCTTCGCCCATCGGCTTAGCAAAGATCGCGATGAACTTGGCTTTCGGATAGAGCTCGCGGATCGCCTTGGCGGTAGTGCCGGTATCCACCAGATCTTCCACCACCAACCAACCTTCGCCGTCACCGGCGGTGGTGGCAGCCTTCACGACCACCAGCTCGCGCTGGCTGTCATGGTCATAGCTGGAGATGCAGAGGGTTTCCACATTACGAATGCCAAGTTCACGGGCCATCAGGGCTGCGGGCACCAGACCACCACGGCTGACCGCGATGATACCTTTCCACTGGCTGACAGGCAGCTGACGACGGGCCAGACGGCGAGCTTCACGTTGCAGGTTGTCCCACGACACATAGAACTTTTTCGGCATGTTATCGATCTCGAATAGTTATTTAAAAACAATCACTTAAAATAAAAACACCCGCAATTCTCCCTGCGGATGCCAGTAAATGGCGGCCCTTGCCCGACTGAATTCAGATTGCACTTCGGCTGCCTCAGGGCTAAGCCTCGGCAGCAAATCTGATAACAATGGAAGCAAGATGGGCTTATCCGGCGATCGGTTAGATGATGTGTCCAAACCGCGGACAGGCTGTTGGGCCGATATGATAGCACCGTTTGCAGAGAAAATGCCTGGCAAACGTATGCCAAAAACAGGAAAAATCGGCATCACCCTCTCCATTCGGCACATCTAGAGCGCCAAACGACTAACCTGCCGTCCCTGCTGCCGAGTCCTAATGGGCTGTGCGGCAAATCGCAGATAAAAAAATAGCAGGGGGAGGATTTACCTCACGCACCTGCTGCTTTCTCGCCTCTGCCTGGTTGGGCAGCTCGTCTTAGCGACGAGTGACGAAGGGGTTAGGGTAGCTGAAACCCTGGGTATACAAAGAAGGGGCAAACCAATAGGTTGAGTTGCTGCCTGGCATATTGAAACTCCTGATTGCTTAACAAGTTACGTACCTTTAATGCGGGCTCAAATCCTTGAACGAACACTCGGTTCCATGGAGGCGCACTTGCTTTGCTTCGGTTCCCTGGAGGCTTTCATCGTCATCCTGACGTGTGGCGAACCACGGGAGCTAATTTACCAGTCGGTGCGTTAAATTCAATATTTTTGTGAGATCGGTCACACATTTTCTTTTCTATCGGTCAGCGTCGTCCGAACCTGACGATCGTACTGCCTGGTTGCCATCAGCCAGCACAAGCTGCCTGCGATTTGCGCTGATTGCTCACATTTTTGTGTGATTGACTGTATTATCGTTATCCTCTTCCCCGGCCCGCTGATGGGGCCCTGTTAATTCCGTGCTGGTAAGGAGTCCCGACGTGGCACAGCTTAGCTCTCTCTCTCCCAAACTGATTTGGCATTTCTTCGAACAGATCTGCTCCATTCCCCACCCTTCCAAACATGAAGCCAAACTGAGCGCCTGGATCATCCAATGGGCTCAAGGGGAAGGTCTGGCGGTCAAGCAGGACAAGGTCGGCAACATCATCATCAAGAAACCGGCCACCCCGGGGATGGAAAACCGCAAAGCCGTGGTACTGCAAGCCCACATCGACATGGTGCCGCAGGCCAACGCCGACACCAAACACGACTTCGCGACCGACCCCATCGATGCCTATGTCGATGGCGAGTGGGTCACTGCCCGTGGCACCACTCTGGGTGCCGACAACGGCATCGGCATGGCCGGTTGCCTGGCTGTGCTGGCTGACAAGACCATCAAGCACGGTCCGCTGGAAGTGCTGCTGACCACAGACGAAGAGACCGGCATGACCGGCGCATTCGGTCTGGAAGCGGGCTGGCTGGAGGGCGAAATTCTGCTCAACACCGACTCCGAAGAGGATGGCGAGGTCTATATGGGCTGCGCTGGCGGTGTGGATGCCAATATCCGCTTCCCGCTCGAGCTGGTTGACGCCAGCGAAGGCGAAGCGTTCGAGCTGGCCGTAAAAGGGCTGCGTGGCGGCCACTCCGGTTGCGATATCCATCGCGGCCGTGGCAACGCCAACAAGCTGCTGGTGCGTCTGCTCAAAGCAGCCGAGCCGCTGGGTGTGCGTCTGGCCGAGATCCACGGCGGCACTCTGCGCAACGCCATCCCGCGCGAAGCCCGTGCCACCCTGCTGGTGCCTGCTGTCAGCGTAAACGAGTTCAAGGCGCTGGTTGACCGCTACACCGGGATCTACCAGACCGAACTGGCCGCCACCGAGCCGAACCTGACCGTGCTGGTCAACAACGCCGCCAAACCGGCCAAGTTGATGAGCGTCTCCCTGCAGCAGCGCCTGCTGGATGCCCTGATGGCCTGCCCGAACGGCGTGATGCGCATGAGCGATGCCATGCCCGGCGTGACCGAAACCTCTACCAACCTAGGGGTCATCAAGACTCAGGATGGCGAAGTGTACGTCCAGTGCCTGATCCGCTCCCTGATTGACTCCGGCCGCGAGAGCATCGAGCAGATGACCCGCTCCCTGTTCACCCTGGCAGGCGCCAGCTGCGAATTCACCGGTGCCTACCCGGGTTGGGCGCCGAACGTGGACTCCCCCGTCATGGCGCTGGTTCGCAACAGCTACCAGACCCTGTTCGGCACCATGCCCAACGTCATGGTGATCCACGCCGGCCTCGAGTGCGGTCTGTTCAAGAGCGCCTATCCGGAGTGGGACATGGTCTCCTTCGGCCCGACCATCCGCGGTGCCCACTCCCCTGACGAGAAGGTACATATCCCGGCGGTCGAGCGTTTCTGGCAACTGCTGGTGCACGTGCTGGAAGCGATTCCGGCCAAATAACCCGGCCTGCGCGATACGGCAAAACAAAGCCCCGCACTGCTGCGGGGCTTTTTATTGTCTGTTACAGCCAGATTTTGGCGCTTAACGGATGCCGCGAGCTTCGCGGATCCACTCCCAGGCTTGCTGGATCTCCTGGGTCTTCTCCTTGGCCATCTCCATCATCTCCGGCGGTAACCCTTTGGCGGCCAGCTTGTCCGGATGATGCTTGCTCATCTCCTTGCGGTAGGCGCGCTTGATATCCTGATCGCTGTCGCTCTCGCTTACCCCCAACAACTGGTAGGCATTCTTGAGGCGATCCGCAGAGGGTGCCGCCTGCCGATACTGCTGGCCACCGGAATGGCCCCCCTGATACTGCTGGCCATGGGCCTGATTGAAGAAGTTCATCTGCGCTTCGGCCATCGCCAGAATGCGGGCCAACTCGATGCGGCTGAAGCCCAGCTCGTCGGCAATGGTGTGCAGAATGGCGCGCTCGCCCTCCTCCACCCGCCCGTCGGCAAAGGCCGCCTGCAGTTGTACCTCGAGGAAGAAGCGCAGAATGTCGCGCTGCCCGAGGCTAGCACGGCGGAACTCGGCCAGGGTCTCGCGCAGCGGGAAGTCGGCCTCTTTACCGAGACGAAACGACTCCTGTGCCCGGGCACGCTGTTCACCCACGAGCCGCATCCGATCCATCAGGTTGGAGGCAACCCGGATCTCCTGCTCGGTCACCTGACCGCTGGACTTGGCGATATGGCCCATCACCGAGAAGGTGGCGTGGAAGAAGACGGCTTGCTGCTCCTGACTCGGGCCGCGACGAAACGCCCCTTGCAGCCCCATGCCACGGTCGAAACGGTGGCCGATCCAGAGGCCAATCAGGGCGCCGATGATATTGCCGAGCAGAAAACCGAAGAAGGCGCCCAGCACCTTACCCCAAATACGCATGGTTCAAGACCTCTTGAAGTTAATGAGTGCGGGCCTGGAGCTGGCCATCCAGCTCGCGCAGTCGATCGACCGTGCCGATATCACGCCACTCGCCAGCGAGCAGGCTGCCGCCCACCCGCCCTTGCGCCATCCAGTCACGGAGCAGAGGCGCCAGCTTGCGGGCGCCGCCCGCGAGACCGGCAAACGCCGCCGGATCATATAGTCCGACCCCGCTGAAGGTAAACGCTGGCGTATCCACGACTCGCCCTTCTTGCAGGGCAAAGTCCCCGCTCGGGTGCTGGGGCGGATTGGGCACCAGCCAAAGGTGGGCCAAATCATCGCCAAGGGGCTGGCTGACCAGAGTGTGATAATCGAGATCGAGCCAGGTATCACCGTTGATCACCAAAAAGGCTTCAGAGCCGAGCAGCGGCAGCGCCTGCACAATGCCGCCCGCGGTCTCCAGCGCGCTCTCCTCGGCTGACCAGTGGATGGTCACGCCAAGCGCACGGCCATCACCAAGGCTCTCGACCAGCTTGTGGCCGAGCCAGGCGTGGTTGATCACCAGCTCGGTCACGCCAGCTGACTTCAACTTTTCGATATGGTGGACGATAAGCGGTTTGCCCCCCACCGCCAGCAGCGGCTTGGGCAGCAGGTCGGTCAGCGGGCGCATCCGCTCGCCACGGCCAGCGGCCAGGATCATCGCCTTCATGGTTTCACCCCAGCATTGGCGATCCCCGGCAACACCACCTGCTCCAGCCACTGACCAAAACGGGCCAATACCGGATAGGCACTACCATGAGTGCGACAGACATCCACCACGTAGCCGAGGGTACGGGGAATATCCTTGAGATAGCCGGACTTGCCGTCGCGATGATAGAGCCGGGTGAAGATCCCCGCCGCTTTGAGGTGGCGCTGCATGCCGGTCAGGTCGGCATCACGACGGAAACTGGCATAATCGAGCTCGCCAAGCAGACCCGCCTGTTGCAGGGTGGCAAAGCCGTGGCGCATCCCTTCATCGATCACCTCGTCAGGCCAGCGTATGTAGCAATCTTTAAGCAAGGAGACCAGGTCATAGGTAAGCGGCCCGATGACCATATCCTGAAAATCGATGATGGCGAGTTCGCTGCTATCAGGAGTGTCTCCGCCACACACCATCAGGTTGCGACTGTGAAAATCTCTATGCATCACCCCCTGCGGCTGGGCCAGATTGCAGGCGGTGAGGCAGGCAAAGGTCTCGTCCAGCAGTTGCTGCTCTTCATGGCTCAGGGTCAGTTGCAGATGATGACCCAGCAGCCACTCGGGGAAAATGCTGTTCTCCCGCGCCATAAAAGCCGCATCGAAGGGTTCAAGCGCCAGTTCAACCGCCCCCAGGCGGGGCAGCAAATCAATCGCCTTGCCATACCAGGCCAGCACGTTGTTCTCGTTCAGGCAGCTGATCAGCTGGGTATCGCCCAGATCACTGACCGCCAGCAGACCCTGTTCGTAGTCCACCGCCTTCACCTCTGGCGCCAACAGCTGACGCGCCTGCAAGGCGGCCGCGTTACGAACAAACTCATGATTTTTTTCGGTTTTCGGATTGGCATCCACCCACACCAAACCACCACCACGAGAGTAGCGGCGGAAGCTGGCATCACCGGAAATGAGGGTAAGCGTGAGAGTGGCATCACCGGAAATACGGCGTGCCCACTGCAATAGCAGGGAATCGCGATCGTGCATAAGTAGAGGACCAAGGTGGAAAGCAGCACTTGGCTGTTAGCCCTGGCCGCAATAATGCTTTATCATTGCCGGCTAACATAAAGCAATGACATGCAATGTCAACTCGATGAAACCTGTCGTAAAATGCATGCCTTGGATCAACCGTATCTATCACGGATTGCACGAGTCTTTCACATGACAAAATGGACACTGGGGTACCGCTATCCCATCGCCCTGACTATCAGCCTGGCCCCCGCACTCACCCCTATGATGGTGCAGGCGGCCCCGTTCGAAGCGCCGCCAGCCACCGGCATTCTCGATAGTCTCTGCTATGACTATGTTCCCAAGATAGAGAAGCCTGCATCGGATCAGGATGCCAACGCACAGCCGGTCGAGGTTGATGCCGACCGTCTCGAGGCCAAACAGGGCGGCACCGCCGTCTATGAAGGTGACGTCAAGGTTCGTCAGGGTGTTCGCAAGTTTGACTCTGACTATGCCCAGCTCGACCAGAAGAGCCGGGATGTCATCGCCATCGGCAACATCTATTACAACGACGGTCAGGTGACCGTCACCAGCGACAAGACCCTCAAATCCAACCTGGATACCAAGAACTCCGAACTGGAAGAGGGCAAGTATCAGGTGCATGGCTCACCGGTGCGCGGCTTTGCCAAGCGCGTGGTGATGACCAACAACAACCAGAACATCACCATGGAGGGGGCCCAGTACACCACCTGTCCCCCCGGTCAGGAAGTGTGGACCCTCAAGGCGGGCAGTATCGACATCGACCAGAAAGAGGTGTTCGGCGAAGCCTGGAATGCCAGCCTCTGGCTCTATGATTACCCGGTGTTCTACTTCCCCTATATCAACTTCCCCATCAAGGATGAGCGGAAGACCGGTCTGCTCTACCCGGGTTACAAGCAAAGCTCCAGCAACGGCATGGATATCACCCAGCCCTTCTACTGGAACATAGCTCCCAACTACGATGCCACCATCACCTCCCGTTTTATGGATAAACGCGGCCTGATGGAGCAGGTGGAGTTCCGCTACATGCCGGACCCAGCCCACACCGGCACTCTCTATTTTGAAAATCTGGCGGATGACAAGCAGTACAGCCCGAGCAATCCGAGTCTGGCTGGCCTGTCCGATGGACATCGCTACCTGATGAACGTCCGCCACGGTTCCGCCCTGATGGATGGCAGCCTGCGTTTTGGTATCGACTACACCCAGGTGCGCGACAAGGATTACAACTACTTCAACGACTTCAGCCCGCAAGTGGGTACTCAGGTCGACAGCCAGTTGCAGCAATCCTTTACCGCCGGCTACTACCAGCCCAACTGGAACCTCACCTCCGAGGTGCGCCGCTACCAGATCCTGAGCCCATATGCGCTGCTGCCCCACGAGATGCTGCCGCGTATCGACTACAACTACTATCAGCAAGGCAAGTGGTTCGATCTGGCCTGGAACAGTGAACTGACCAAGTTTGGCTATGACAGTGGCAGTGCCGCCACTCTGCAAGCAGGTGAGCGCTATACCGCCACCCGCCTGCATCTGGCGCCAACCCTGACCGTGCCCCTGGTGGATGCACCGGGTTACTACCTGACCAGTCAGTACAAGCTGATGTTTACCTCCTACAACCAGGAGGTACCCGATAATCTGGTTAGCCAGGACCGCAGCCGCTTCACCGATGCAGACAGCAAACAGCTGACCCTGAAAGACGGCACCATTACCCGAACTCTGCCGTCCTTCCGGCTCAAGGGGGGCGTCAACTTCGATCGGCCGCTCGACTGGTATGATGGCAAGGGCACCCAAACCCTGGAACCCGAGTTCCAGTACCTCTATATCCCTTACAAAAATCAGGACGAGATCGGGATCTACGACTCCACCACCACCCGTCAGGACTACTACAGCCTGTTCAGTGACCGCCGCTTTGCCGGTCTCGACCGCATCAGCGATGCCAATCGGGTCACCGTTGGCCTGACCAGCCGGGTCTATGACAATGTGGGTGATGAACGGTTGCGTCTGGCGGTGGCCCAGGCCTTCGAAATGACGCCACCCAAGGTGCGCCTCTACCCTTCAAATCCGGAAAGCACCAACGCCCGCTCCCTGCTCTCGTTCGAGGGGGATGCCCGGATCACCGATGAGTGGTTTGCCCACGCGGGGACCCAGTACGATACCTCCGAGGGTGAATTTACGGCTGGCAACGGTGCAGTCGAGTACCGGACCGGCAAGCTGACCACTCAGGTCAACTACCGCTACATCAAGGATGGCAACCTGGACTATCGCTATCCGACCAACACGGCGCTGGCAGAAGATCTGAGCCAGGCGGGTCTGGTGATGATGGCGCCGATCGCCGATCAGTGGCAGATGTATGGCGGTTACTACCGTGACATCAAGCAGGATGTGAACATTGACCGCAAGATCGGTGTCAAATACGACTCCTGCTGCTGGAGCATCAACATGAGCCTGGAGTGGCACAATCAGCCGGACAACGTCACCCTGAAGCCTACTTCGGAAAAAGTCATTGGTCTGCAGTTTGAAATGAAGGGACTTGGCAGCGTGGGTACCGGTGGCCGTAGCGTCACCCTGGATACCGAGCTGTTGCCCTATGTTCGCCCGTTTAATCTGAAAGGCCAGCAATGATGCTGGCCCAGCCTTGAGAGATGGATATGAAAAAGACCCTGATTGCCCTGCTGACCGCGGGAATGTTCGGTGCTATGAGCCAGGCCGCACTGGCTGCGCCTGAGCTGATGGACAAGGTGCTGGCCGTGGTCAACAAGGACGTGGTGCTGTCCAGCCAACAGGACGCACTGGTCAACAAGGTAAAACTCTCCGCTCAGGAGAGCGGCCAGTCCCTGCCTGACGACGCCACCCTGCGCAAACAGGCGCTGGATCGGCTGATCCAGGAGAGCCTGCAGCTGCAACTGGCGGAGCGCCAGGGGCTGAAGATCAGCGACACCCAGCTGGAACAGGCTATTCAGGGCATCGCTGCCGACAACAAGATGACCCTGGATCAGCTGCGCGCCCAGCTCGCCCGTGAAGGGATGACCTATGCCCAGTATCGGGAAGAGGTTCGCCGCGAGATCCTGATGAACGAGGTGCGCCGCAATCAGGTGCGCCGCCGTATCAACATCTCCGAGCAGGAGGTGAAGCAGGTGGTGGAGATCCTGAAGAAACAGGGTCAACAGCAGAACGAATACCATGTCGGCCATATCCAGATTGCACTGCCGGACAACCCCACTGCCGCCCAGCTAGATGCCGCCAAGAGCAAGATCGAGCGCATTCTGGCCGCCCTCAAGCAGGGTGCCGACTTCCGCAAACTGGCCATTGCCGAGAGTAATGGTCCCAAGGCGCTGGAAGGGGGTGACTGGGGCTGGATGAGCCCGCAAGAGATGCCGACCCTGATGGCCGAAGCGGTACAGGGTGCCCAGAAGGGCGATATCGTCGGCCCGCTGCGCTCCGGTGCCGGCCTACACATCATCAAGGTGTTCGACACCAAGGGTCAGCAGCAAGTGATGCAGAGCGAGGTGAAGGCCCGTCATATCCTGATCAAGCCCTCCATCATCCTGAGCGAAGAGAAAGCCAAGGGGATGCTGGATGGCATTCTGCACGACATCAAGAGCGGCAAGGCCAACTTCGCCAGCATGGCGGAGAAGTATTCCGAAGATCCGGGCTCTGCGGTGCAGGGTGGCGAACTGGGCTGGTCTGATCCCAACGTCTATGTCCCCGAGTTCCGCGACATGGTCAACCGTCTGCAACCGGGCCAGATCAGTGCCCCGTTCCGAACCAGCCATGGCTGGCACATCGTGCAGGTGGAAGATCGCCGCAGCCAGGATGCGACCGACAAGGCTCAGGAGCAGCGCGCCTACCAGCTGATCTACAACCGTCGCTTCGTGGAAGAGTCCCAGGCGTGGCTGGATGAGCTGCGTGACGAGGCCTACATCCAGATCGAAGGAGCCGGTAGCTGATGAGCTGCCGTCGCCTTGCCGTTACCCCGGGCGAACCGGCTGGGATCGGCCCGGATCTGGTGCTGCAGATTGCCCAGCAGGATTGGCCCCACCAGTTGGTGGTGATCGCCGATCCGGCGCTGCTGCGCGAGCGGGCAATCCTGCTTGGGCTGCCCATCGAACTTGAGCCCTACGATGCCGCCGCCCCTGCCCGCCCCCAGCGGGCGGGCACCCTGACCGTCTGTCCGGTCTCCCTCGGCGCCCCCGTGGTGCCGGGCGAGCTGAACGAAGGCAATGGCGCCTATGTGCTGGCGACCCTGCAGCGTGCCTGCGATGGCAACATGAGCGGCGAATTTGCCGCCGTGGTGACCGGGCCGGTGCACAAGGGGATCATCAACCAGGCCGGGGTCTCGTTCAGCGGCCACACCGAGTTCTTTGCCCAGCAATCCAACACCGCCGATGTGGTGATGATGCTGGCAACCGAGGGGCTGCGGGTCGCACTGGCGACCACCCATATTCCGCTGGCCTATGTGGCGATGGCCATCACCGAGGATCGCCTCGGCAAGGTGATCCGGATCCTCAACGAGGATCTCGCCACCAAGTTTGGCATCGCCAAACCCCGTATTTACGTCTGCGGCCTCAACCCCCACGCTGGGGAAGGTGGCCATCTCGGACGTGAAGAGATTGACGTGATCGAACCCGCCCTGGCCACCCTGCGCCAGGAAGGGATCGATCTGGTCGGCCCGTTGCCGGCCGACACCCTGTTCCAGGAGAAATACCTCAAGGATGCGGATGCGGTACTCGCCATGTACCACGACCAGGGGCTGCCTGTGCTCAAATACAAGGGCTTCGGCAGTTCGGTCAATATCACTCTGGGGCTTCCCTTCATCCGCACTTCGGTAGATCACGGCACCGCGCTGGATCTGGCAGGCAAGGGCCTGGCCGCTCCGGGCAGCCTTGTCACCGCGATTAACCACGCCATCAAGATGGTAGAGAAAAAAAGATATGAGCAGTAAGGTGCACATGGGCCACACGGCCCGTAAGCGTTTCGGTCAGAACTTCTTGCACGACCGGTATGTGATCGATCAAATCGTCGCCGCCATCAACCCGCAGCCAGGTCAGAATCTGGTGGAGATCGGTCCGGGTCTGGCCGCGCTGACCGAGCCGGTTGCCGCCCAGATGGACAAAATGACCGTGGTCGAGCTGGACCGGGACCTGGCAGCTCGTCTGCGCGAGCACCCGACCCTCAAAGACAAGCTGACCGTCATCGAAGCGGATGCCATGCGTTTCGACTTCGGCACCCTGATGGGTGAAGGCAAGGGGCCGCTGCGCATCTTCGGCAACCTGCCCTACAACATCTCCACCCCGCTCATCTTCCACCTGTGCGAGTTCGCAGATCGGGTCGAAGACATGCACTTCATGCTGCAAAAGGAAGTGGTGTTGCGTCTGGCCGCTGGCCCGGGCAGCAAGGCTTATGGCCGGCTGAGCGTGATGACCCAGTACTACTGTCAGGTAGTGCCTGTGCTGGAAGTGGGCCCGGGCGCCTTCAAACCGGCGCCGAAAGTGGACTCTGCCGTGGTTCGCCTGATCCCGCACAAGAATCCGACCATAGTCGCAAAAGACATTCGTTGTCTGAATCGCGTCTGTACCGAGGGCTTTGGCCAGCGTCGCAAGACCATCCGCAACAGCTTCTCCAACTTCATCACCGACGCCCAGCTGACCGAGCTTGGTATCGATGGCAACCTGCGCCCGGAGAATCTCTCCCTCGAGCAGTTTGTCATGATCGCCAACTGGCTGGCGGATCAGCAACAGGCCTGATCCTGTGGCACTCCCGCACATCGAGATCCGCCCATACCCCGTGTATGTGGCGGGATCAAAAGACCCTTACCAGTTTCACTATCTGATCGAGATTGAGAATCTGGGGCCCGGCCCGGTGCAACTGCTGCATCGGCGCTGGCTCATCACCGATGCCAATGGCAAGATGCTGGAAGTGGCAGGCCCGGGCGTGGTCGGGGAACAACCCGTCATTGCCGAAGGTGAGACCTACCGCTACCAGAGCGGCGTGCCGCTGGCGACCCCGCTTGGGGTGATGGAAGGGAGCTATACCCTGCAAGATGGCTCTGGTCAGCAGTTCGAGGCGCCCATCGCCCCCTTCACGCTGGCGATCCCCAATATTATCAACTGAGGTTTCATGGCGAACTGTTTTGTCGGTGACATCCAGGGCTGTTACGACGACTTGCGCCGTCTGCTGGATCTTGCCGCGTTCGATCCCGAAAATGACGTGCTCTGGCTCTGCGGCGATCTGGTCGCCCGCGGCCCGGACTCCCTCAATACCCTGCGTTTTGTCAAAGGGCTGGGCAACCGCGCCGTTACCGTGCTCGGCAACCACGACCTGCACCTGCTGGCGGTCGCCGATGGCGTTGCACCGCTCAAGAAGAAAGACAAGCTGCAAAGCCTGATGGATGCCCCTGATCGGGATGAACTGCTGGAGTGGCTGCGCCACCGCCCGCTACTGGCCGAACATCCGGATCTGCCCATCATGATGGTGCATGCCGGGATCTCCCCCGCATGGGATGTCCGCACCGCGCGCAACTGCGCCCGCGAGGTAGAGAGCCTGCTGCGCGGTGACCAGTACAGCTGGCTGCTGCACAACATGTACGGCGACCAGCCCGATGGCTGGAAAGATGATCTGGTCGGGATCGACCGCTACCGCTACATCATCAACACCTTCACCCGGATGCGCTTCTGCTATTTCGACGGTCGTCTCGACTTCAAATGCAAGAAGGGCCCCAAGGAGTCGACCCCGGGCCTGCGGCCCTGGTTCGAGCAGCGCGAGCATCACGTGGACGACCCCATTCTGGTGTTCGGCCACTGGGCAGCCCTGATGGGCAACACCGGCAAGAGCGATATCAAAGCGCTCGATACCGGCTGTGTCTGGGGCAACAGCCTGACCCTGTGGCGCTACGAGGATGATGCCCTGATCGCAACCCCCTGCCCGGTTCACGCCAGCTAGAGGGACGCAGCAATCTGGCGGTCGCTGCCACACGGATTGCAACAACCCGCACCAATAACAAAGCCCGGCAATCTGCCGGGCTTGCTGTTTTAGGTTCCCTGTTTTCCGGCGAATGAAGTTACAACTTGCG
This sequence comes from Aeromonas sp. 603607, assembly GCF_049171595.1. NCBI lineage: Bacteria > Pseudomonadati > Pseudomonadota > Gammaproteobacteria > Aeromonadales > Aeromonadaceae > Aeromonas > Aeromonas sp. 603607. The sequence continues at coordinate 23,748 of NZ_JAAKOV010000027.1, read as the reverse complement.
CCCCAGCCGCTTCTCAATCTGGCGCCGCTCCCACTCGGGGCCAAACAGCTTGAAGGGCTGAAACACCCGAACAGCATGGGAGGCAAGTCCCAGCCCCCAGCCCAGGGTTGGCCACCAGGCCCAGATATACTCCGGATTGCTCAGGTAGTTGATGACAAACAGCCCGCAGATCACCACCACGTAGCTGGCGGCATGGTGATAGAAGCCCTTGAGCTCCTCCACATAGCGCATTGCCGCCCGCTCCTCTGCCGATACCTGCACCGCATCCTGAGCCATAGTGTCACTTCCTCTCATCTCGCGCTCCTGTTGCTCTGATCCATCCAGTTGAGCCACATCGAGTTCAAAGACAGCGGCCAGGGCCTTGAGAGATTCCAGTCCGGGTTGCTGCCCCTGCTCGATCCGCTGGATAGTGCGGACACTCAAACCAGTCAACGTTGCTAACTGATCCTGGGACCAACCCCGTTGCAATCTCAACTTCCTGACGATCATCTCGAACTCCTTGTGGTAATTGACAGGGCCAGCATAGGGCTTGCGCCGCGAAAGGTGACACGACAGATAGCCGACATACATCTGACAGTCCTTTAAAATCAGCTGGTTAAGATTTTGTTCTTGTCAGTCAGCCGCTCGTTCCCCCAGATATTGCACAAACCGTAACAGATAACCATCGGGATCCTGCAGCAAAAATTCGCGCTGCCCGGCCAGCATCTCGCCCACTGGATACCAGACCTCAGTGGGCTGCCGGAAAAGTGCAATCTCGGCGGCCTGCAATCGGTCGAGTAGCGGCTGGATCTCGGCCAGCTCCATCTGCAGATTGATCCCCCGACCGAACGGTGGCTCCAACGCCCCGACCTGCCAACCCCCGGATGTACCTGCTCCAGCATCAGCTGTATCTGTTGCTGCTCAAGATAAGCAAAAGGAGGGTCATCGCGCCGATAGCGGACCGAGAAGCCCAACAAACCGGTATAGAAAACCAGAGATCGAGCCAGATCGGTAACCGACAGCTCCGGTACCATGGGATTCCAATACGGCCCATCCACCGCGACAGTAGGGTTCGTTATGGCTTACAGGCTCTGCATCAGCTCGGCGCCAATTTCAAAGGAGCGCAATCGGGCCTGATGATCGACGATGGGCCCATTGAACATCAGCTCATCGGCACGGGTTTCCGCCAGCAGCGCCTTGAGGCCGTGACGAACCTGCTCAGGGTCGCCCACCAGAGAGCGGGTCAGGGTCTGCTCCATCGCCATCAACTCACGAGGTGCCCACTCGTCGCCAAGCTGGACGACCGGCGCGGGCAGCTTGCCCGCATCACCGCGATGAAGGCGCAAGAACTGCTGCTGCACGGTAGTGAACTGGAAGCGGGCCTCCTTCTCGCTGTCGGCGGCGATCATGTTGATGCAGACCACCGCATGGGGCTTGGGCCAGCGAGCAGAGGGGCGATACTGGCTACGATAGATCTCCAGCGCCTGCAGCAACATGGCGGGAGCAAAATGGGAGGCAAACCCGAACGGCAAACCCATCGCCGCCGCCAGTTGCGCGCTGTAAAGGCTGGAACCCAGCAGCCAGATGGGCAGATGCAGCCCCTGGCCGGGCACCGCCTGCACCGCGCCGATCTCGTCGCCAAAGTAGCTCATCAGCTCACGCACATCGGCCGGGAAATCATCCACCTCGCCACTGCGCATACGCCGTAGCGCCCGCATGGTGCGCTGATCGGTACCGGGGGCGCGACCAAGGCCCAAATCGATGCGGTCGGGATAGAGAGAAGCCAAAGTTCCAAACTGCTCGGCAATCACCAGCGGCGAGTGGTTCGGCAGCATGATGCCACCCGCCCCGATCCGCAGAGTGGTGGTGGCTTCGGCCAGATGGCCGATCAGCACCGAGGTAGCGGCACTGGCAATGCCCGGCATGTTGTGATGCTCGGCAAGCCAGTAGCGCTGGTAACCCCAACCCTCGGCATGGCGGGCAAGATCCCGTGAACGGCGAAACGACTCGGCAGGCACGGAACCCTCGGCAACAGGCACCAGATCGAGCACGGAATAGGGGATGGCAGACATGGGTCACTCCATTGATTTACAGGCCAGTAACAAGTGAGGCAATGTAGCACGGGATACCTGAATGAATCACTATCTCCTGCCAAGCTCTGCCTGGCAGTGGGCAACCATGGAAAAGCACAGATATCAGGCCATTATTGTCATTTCTGTTATCGTATTGACACACTGCTGACAGATCGTCTCCGCAAGCATCACTGTGACAAGGAAATGTCCATGATCACTGCCAGATCCGGGCGCAAGCCCTTCTACGTTCACATTGCCACCCTGTTTACCCTGCTGTTCAGTGTGCTGGGCATGCTGCTGATTCTGCTGCAGTTCCAGCAGGGTTCTCGCCAGATGCTGGAACATGAGCGCCACAACTTCAAACAGTACCGGGAACAGCTGGCCCTCGCTCTGCAACTGAACGAGCAGCCAGCCCGCATGTCCCTCAGCCTGCTAGCCAGCAGCCGACTGGCCGACATGAGCGATCTGGCAAGCCGACTGGAGTATCTGCCGCAGCTGGCAGAGATCCTGGCCAATCGCGACAGCTATGGTGCCGTCTACATCGGCTATGAGAGTGGCGATTTCTTTCTGGTACGAAAACTCACGGAACGGGCCCGGGCCACGTTGCAGGCAGTGCCTGAAGGCAGCCAGTTGCTGGTTCAGAGCCTGAGTAGCGGGCGGGGAGAGTTCCTCTATTTTGACGAGCAGCTGCAACTTTTGGCACGGCGAGCCATGGCGGATTATCGATTCGATCCCCGCAGCCGCGACTGGTACCGGCTGGCTCGCGGTTCATCAAAGATTGTCGCCACCACCCCCTATCTCTTTTTTACCACCAGGGAGCCAGGCATGACGCTGGCTGTCACCAGCCATAGCCAACGAGCCGTGATCGGGCTGGATGCCAGTGTCGAGGGGCTCTCGGCCTTGATTGGCGAGCTGCAGTTGCCGCTCCAAAGCCAGGTAGTGTTGTTCGATCGCTCCGCGACCCTACTGGCGGCCGATCCTGTACATCTGCCAGCCTATGATCAGCTAACCCAGCTGCCAGCGATCACGGCTCTGGGCAGCCCAGTCATGGCCGAGCTGAAAACTAGGCTAGAGAGGACGCCTGTGCTGCTGGATGGTTCTCCCCGGGAGCTGACCCTGACCACAGGGGAAAAACAAGAGTGGCTGGTCAATATCTCCCCCCTCGGCAAGGACACCCCTTTTTACATCGCCCTGCTGGTCTCGGCAGATCTGCTCTATCAGCAGGCACGCAATGAAGCACTGATCAATATGGCATGGGCGCTGACCAGCCTGTTGTTGCTGCTGCCAGTAATCTGGATGGTCTCCCGCCGTACCGCTACCCCACTGCTGGCCCTGACCCGCGAGGCCGAGCGGATCCAGCGTTTCGACTTTGGCGAGGGGCAGGTTCCAGAATCGGCCATCCGGGAGATAGATGACCTTGCCCGCACCATGTCCGGCATGCGCCAAACCCTCGGCAACTTCATGAACATGGGTAGAGCACTGGCTGCAGAGCACCGCTTCGACTCCCTGCTAAGCCGCATCCTGCATGAAACCATCGCCGCGGTACAGGCAAAAGGGGGGAGCCTCTACCTGGCCCAACAGCAAAAGATGCAGCCGGTCCAGGCCCGCTGGCAGCAAACCGAGCTGCCCCTTGGGCAGGTTCCATGGCCACAACCATTGCTATCCGGCATGGCCACTTCCCAGCGCATCTCCCTCAGCCTGGATGAGGCGACATGGAGGCAACACCTGGACAGTTGGGGTTCCTTTCCCGACCCATGCCAGCTGGTGGCTGAGCCGCTCTGCAACCATCGTCAGGAGCTGATCGGATACCTCCTGCTGATCCTGCCACGCTGCAGCGAACAGGAGCTGGCATCGCGCATCAGCCTCATCGAAGCGCTGGCGGGCACTTCCGCCTCCGCCATCGAGAACCAGCGCTTGCTGGAAGAGCAGAAACAGCTGCTCGAATCGTTTATCGAGCTGATGGCCGGCGCCATCGACGCCAAGAGCCCCTACACCGGCGGTCACTGCCAGCGGGTGCCGGAGCTGACCCGGATGCTGACCGAGGCGGCCTGCGCCCAGCGACAGGGCCCCTTTGCCGATTTCACTCTCAACGAGGAGGAGTGGGAAGCCATCCATATCGCCAGCTGGCTACATGACTGTGGCAAGGTGACCACCCCGGAGTTCGTGGTCGACAAGGCCACCAAACTGGAGACCCTCTACGACCGGATCCACGAGATCCGCACCCGTTTTGAAGTACTCAAGCGGGATGTCTATATCGAGAGCCTCGCTGCCCGCTTGTCATCAGAGATCAGAAGTGCCTGCCGGGAAGAGGCAGCCCCGCGCTGGGCCGAGCTGGATCAGGAGTTTGCCTTCATCGCCGAGTGCAATCTGGGTGGCGAGTGGATGGCCCCCGAGAAGATTGAACGGCTCGACGCCATCGCCAGCCGCACCTGGCTGCGCACCCTGGACGATCGGCTCGGCATCAGCCGGGAGGAGATCAAGCTGCGTCAGAAAGAACCATCTCCCGAGTTGCCCTGCCTCGAGCCACTGCTGGCCGACAAGTGCTGGCACCTTGTGCCTCGTCCGGATGGAGATCGGTTCGACGAGCACAATCCCTGGGGCTTCAAGGTCAAGGTACCGCACCATCTCTACAACCGGGGGGAGAGATACAACCTTGCCATCAGCAGGGGAACCCTCACCGAGGAGGAGCGCTACAAGATCAACGAGCACATCATCCAGACCATACGCATGCTGGAGCACCTCCCCTTCCCCCGTCATCTGCGCTGCGTGCCGGAGATTGCCGGCGGCCATCACGAGCGGATGGATGGCAAGGGTTACCCACGCCAGCTGACCGGATCACAGATGAGCGTACCGGCCCGCATCATGGCTATCGCCGATATTTTCGAGGCTCTGACCGCCAGTGATCGCCCCTACAAATCTGGCAAGACGGTCTCCCAGGCTCTTGCCATCATGCAGAGCATGGTACGTGAACAGCATATCGACCCGGATCTGTTCGTTCTGTTTGTCAGCAGCGGTATCTGGCGCGATTACGCCAGACGCTTCCTCGAGACCGCCCAACTGGATCAGGTGGATGAAACCGCACTGCTGGCCGCACAGGCCTAGCTGGGTCATATCTTCTTACATTTGCGGGCTGGCCTGAACGCCCCGGGCTGGTTATAACGGTGCCCCTATAGCGAAGGGGGAGCAATAGACTCCCCCTCACTCTTTGTCACACCATACTGTTCAGGTTATCTATGTCAAAACATCTCGTTCTGCTGGGCGCACTGACGCTCTCCGGTTGCGCCCTGTTGTCTCCCCCCGCACCTACCGTCACCCCGGTGCACCTTGCCGATCCCAGCCAGCGCGGCTTCTACATCGAGTGCAGCAGCATGAAAGCCTGCTTCCAGCAGGCCAACCAGACCTGCCCGCAAGGTTACAAGGAGACCGATCGTCACCAGCAGACGCTCTACAGCACCCAGTATCTGGGGGGAAGCTATGACAAGGAGAAGAAAATCTACCAAGCTGCCAAGCCCTATAGCATCGCCAACACGGTCCACTCCCTGACTATCCAGTGTCCCGTCACTAGAGGCTGAGCCAGCCTAAGGGCGATGCTCTCCCATTACCGCGGAAAAGAAAACGGTCAACCCAGGTTGACCGTTTTTCACTATGGCGTAGTCCTTAGAACAGCAGATGCGCTACACCGGCAATCACCGGCAGGGTAACCAGGGTGCGCATCAGGAAGATCACAAACAACTCCCACAGTTTGACCGGGATCTTGCTGCCAAGCAGCAGGGCCCCCACTTCGGACATATAGATCAGCTGGGTCACCGACATGGCGGCAATGACGAAGCGGGTCATCTCGCTATCGATGGTCGAAGCCAGCACAGCCGGAATAAACATATCGGCAAAACCGACCATGATAGTCTTGGATGCGGCTTCCGCCTCCGGCAGTTGCAGCAGTTCCAGCAAGGGGACGAAGGGGGCGCCAAGCCAGTTGAAGATGGGGGTGTGTTCGGCCAGCATCAGGGCACAGGTACCGATCGCCATGACCACAGGCAACACGCCAAACAGCATGTCGAGCGCATTTTTCACCCCTTCCCGGGCGACGGCACCGAGACCGGTCATCTGCTCTGCCTTGGTCAATGCACGTTCGAGACCATAACTCATCACACTGTGCTGGTGGGGCACCGCCTCCTGCTTGCGACACAGGGGAGCGCCATCGATATAGATATCCTTCTTCCAGGATAGCGGCGGCAGACGTGGCACCACGATAGCGGCAACCACCCCAGCCAGACAGACAGTCAGATAGAAGGGAACGAACATGTGTTCCAACTTCACCTGGGAGATCACTACCAGACAGAAGGTGATGGAGACGGCGGAGAAGGTGGTGCCAATAACGGCCGCTTCCCGCTGGGTATAGAACTTCCCTTCGTACTGCTTGCTGGTCAGCAGGATGCCGACACTGCCATCCCCCAGCCAGGAGGCAAAGCAGTCTACGGCAGAGCGACCCGGCAACCGGAATACCGGACGCATGATGCGAGTCATCATAGTGCCGACAAACTCCAGCAGCCCGAAATCGAGCAGCAACGGCAGCAGCAGGCCGGCAAAAATGAAGACTGAAAACAGCACCGGCAGCAGATCGTTGAGCACCAGGCCGCCGGTTGCGCCTGAATAAAGCACCTCTGGTCCCACCTGGAAGAAGGTCAGCAGCACGAAGATACCACCCACCACCCGCACGCAGGCCCAGAAAGGAGAGACGTTGAACAGGCTGTTGAGGAATGGTCTACGCACCAGAATCGCCGGTTTGAACAACCAGGTGATGATAGTCATCAGCATGGTGGTAGTGATCACCGCACTGACCATGGCAACCAGATAATCGGCAAAAACCCGCTGCACCAGCTTGGCCAGCACTGCGACGGGGATGGTGACGTTACCGTCATAGACGACCGGCGTCATGAACAGCAAGATACCGATCAGTGACGGTATTAGAAACATCAACAAGTTACGGCGGGTATTAACCGCAGATGCTTCAAGACTCTTTTCCAGCATGATAAGACTGCCCTAATGTTACTTTTCCATAGCCCGGCCTACCTGCGTATTCATGCATTAACCGGCAAAACGGGCGCAAGAATACTCCAAAAAAATGCACAAACAAGCCCATAATGCATAAATCTGCGCATAAAAATTTTTACAGGTAAACCTTCCATCAAAACAATCAGATACAGAAACGCATATCGATTCAATCGACATCGCCAGATGATTGTTTCATTACTGTTAATTTTGATGGGCAGTATAAACAGTTATCAACGGCAGGCAATAAGTGGCATCACAAACATACCTAATGAGCCACTACTCGACAGGCATAAAAAAACCGGAGCCTGTTCAGGCTCCGGTTATCAATGAAATGGACAGACAAGGGTATCAGTCACGGACGTAGATCACTTCCACACCATCATCATCTTCGTCATCCCAATCATCATCGTCGAGACTTTCGTCAAAGGCCATGGAGGCGGCAAGCGCTTCCGCTTCGGCTTTAGCCAGCTGGTTCTTGTGGTAGTCGTCCCACTTGAACTCCACTTTCTCGATCGCCTCTTTGGCATCCTGCTCCAGCTGACGGGGCATGGTATCCAGCAGATCCAGGATGTCGTAGCAGACCTTCTTGGTCCCTTCCTTGCTGATGGCAGTGATGGCGTAGACCGGCCCTTCGTGGTTGAGGGCGGCTTTCACGCGATCCATCACTTCCTGAGCCTCTTCTTCCAGGATCAGATCCATCTTGTTGAACACCAGCCAGCGCGGCTTGCCAGCCAGTTCCGGGCTGTACTTCTCCAGCTCACGCACGATGGTCACGGCATTTTCAGCCGGATCGGAGCCATCAATGGGGCAAATATCCACCAGATGGATCAACACGCGGCAGCGTTCGAGGTGCTTGAGGAAACGGATACCCAGACCTGCGCCTTCGGCAGCACCTTCGATCAGGCCCGGAATATCGGCGATCACGAAGGAGCGGGAGTTCTCACCACGCACCACACCGAGGTTCGGCACCAGGGTGGTAAAGGGATAATCAGCGACTTTCGGGCGGGCGGCAGAAACAGCGCGAATAAAGGTAGATTTACCGGCGTTGGGCAGACCCAGCATACCGACGTCAGCCAGCAACAGCAGCTCCAGCTTCAGGGTACGCACTTCGCCCGGTGTGCCGTTGCTCTTCTGGCGTGGAGCCCGGTTGACCGAACTCTTGAAGCGGGTATTGCCCAAACCGTGGAAACCGCCCTTGGCAACCAGCAACTTCTGCTCGTGGTGAGTCAAGTCGCCCAGCAACTCGCCGGTATCGTCATCGGTTGCACGGGTACCGACCGGCACGCGCAGGATCTTGTCCTTGCCACGACGACCGGTACAGTTGGCACTCTGGCCATTCTCGCCACGCTCGGCAGCATGGAAACGCTCAAAACGGTAGTCGATCAGGGTGTTGAGGTTCTCATCGGCAACCAGATAGACGTCACCACCGTCACCACCGTCACCACCATCCGGACCACCGTTGGGAATATATTTTTCACGGCGAAAACTTACACAACCGTTACCACCGTCACCGGCATCGACTCGAATCTGGACTTCATCAACAAACTTCATAGGTAACCGTCACCTTAATTCGAAAAACCGATACGCAATTATAGTGGTACAGACCCCTGCGGGCGATACGCATCTTGCCTCTCCGGGCAATCTCGGTACCCGGGTCATCTGCGTTCCGTTTTTTCGTCATTATTTCGGAAAAACAAAAGCCCCGCCTGTTGGCGGGGCTTCGGATCCTTGCGGTCCGTAATTACTCAGCAACGATGCTAACGTACTTACGATTCAGCGGACCTTTAACTTCGAACTGCACCTTGCCGTTCGCGGTAGCGAACAGGGTGTGGTCCTTGCCCAGACCAACGTTCTCACCAGCGTGGAACTTGGTACCGCGCTGACGAACGATGATGCTGCCAGCCAGAACTGTTTCGCCGCCGAAACGCTTCACGCCCAGGCGTTTAGCTTCAGAATCGCGACCGTTGCGGGATGAACCGCCAGCTTTTTTGTGTGCCATCTATCGGACTCCTCTAATTAAGCGCTGATGCCAGTGATTTTGACTTCAGTGAACCACTGACGGTGGCCCGCTTGCTTACGGTGGTGCTTACGACGACGGAACTTGACGATAGTCACTTTCTCGCCACGGCCGTGAGCCACAACTTCAGCTACAACCTTGCCACCTTCAACGAAAGGAGCACCTACTTTAAAAGTGTCGCCTGCAGCAACCATCAGCACTTCGTTGAAGTCGATGGTAGCGCCAGTCTCAACGTTCAGCTTTTCCAGACGAACGATTTGACCTTCGGCCACACGGTGTTGTTTTCCGCCGCTTTGGAATACCGCGTACATTTGATTAACTCCGTAAAGGCATGTCTTTTGCTCAAGGCTAGACATGCGCAAAAACCTATAACAATGGGCGGGCATTCTACGCAAATCGATCTGCTCAGGCAAGGCCAATTTAGCAAAAAGTTTATTTTGTGCGCATATCTGCCGCCGTGGATAAACGCCTAACTGTAACCCATTGTGAAATCGTGTAGAATCCCTGCCATTACTAAAATCGCAGTTATTGCTGCTGTCACGTTACGAGACTTATGGACCAACAGACTATCCGTGCGCTCTGTGCCGCCGACATGACGGCGGTCAATGAACTGATCCTGGCCCGACTCCAGTCCGACGTTAGTCTGATTAATCAGCTGGGTTTCTACATTGTCAGCGCCGGCGGGAAACGGATGCGCCCCATGCTGACCGTGATGGCTGCGCGTGCGCTGGGCTATGAGGGTGAGGATCACCTGAAACTGGCCGCCATCATCGAATTCATTCACACCTCTACCCTGCTGCACGACGACGTGGTCGACGAATCCGACCTGCGCCGCGGCCGGGAGACCGCCAACGCCATGTTTGGCAATGCTGCCAGCGTGCTGGTCGGTGACTACCTCTATAGCCGCTCCTTCCAGATGATGGCCGAACTCTCCAACCTGCGGGTGATGGAGATCCTCTCGGATGCCACCAACACCATCGCCGAAGGGGAAGTGTTGCAGCTGATGAACTGCAACGACCCGGATACCACCGAAGAGAGCTACATGACGGTCATCTACTGCAAGACCGCCAAGCTGTTCGAGGCCGCTACCCGACTCGCCGCCGTGCTGACCCATCAGCCCGAGCCCGTCGAACAGGCCATGACCGATTACGGCAAGTATCTGGGCACCGCGTTCCAGATCATTGATGACGTGATGGACTACTGCTCCCAGAGCGAAGAGATGGGCAAGAACGTCGGCGACGATCTGGCCGAAGGCAAACCAACCCTGCCGCTGCTGCGTGCCATGGATGTGGGCACGCCGGAAGAACGCCAGCTGGTGCGCGATGCCATCGAGCACCGCAACGGTATGGAACATCTTGAGCAGATCCTCGGGATTCTCGACCGTACCGGCGCGCTGGAGTACTCCCGCATGCGGGCCCGGGAAGAGGCCGACAAGGCCATTGCCGCCCTCGCCATCCTGCCGGACTCCCCGCACAAACAGGCGCTGGAAACACTGGCCCACATGGCCGTACAGCGCAGTGCCTGAGTAAACGACATGCATGAAAAAGAGGCCTTCGGCCTCTTTTTTATTGTCTGCTATCTGCTGGACAGTGCGTTGCGCCAGACTCAGCGACTCAGCATCCAGAGGATTACGCTACCCGCAACCACTAACGAGCCGCCGATACGGCGCAACTGCTCCGGTGGCTGATCGCTCAGCAGCCGTAACATCTGCTGCCATGCCCTGGGCATCAACAACGGGCCGAGCCCCTCGAACAACAACAGCAATCCCAACCCCATCAGCATGGATGTCAGCATCCGACCTCCTTCAATGCAACCAGCCCCTCGGGTCAACGGCTGGCATTGGCACCAAAAACAAAAGGGTCTGACAATGCAGACCCTTTGAATGTGACCTCGTGGCGATTACTGCTTGGTGCCTTCAGGAGACTTGAAGTAACGGAAAAACTCGCTATCCGGCTTGAGCACCATCAGGTCATTGCCACCGGCGAAGCTCTTGCGATAGGCCTCCATACTGCGCACGAAGCTGAAAAACTCGGGGTCTTTCTTGTAGCTGTCAGCATAGATTTTGGCGGCTTCCGCATCCCCTTCACCGCGCAGTTGACGAGCGTTACTCTCGGCGTCGGCGATCATGACGGTCACCTTGCGGTCGATATCGGCCCGCAGGATCTCGGCCTGCTCACGCCCCTGGGAGCGATGCTCACGGGCCACGGCAGTACGCTCGGCCCGCATCCGCTGGTAAATGGAGTTGGACACTTCCACCGGCAGGTTGATCTGCTTGATCCGCACATCCACCACCTTGATGCCGAGCTCGGAGGAGCGCGCCATCTTCATCAGAGCATCTTCCATCACGGTACTGCGTTCACCGGAGACGATATCCTTGATGGTACGATTACCGATCTCGGAGCGCAGACCGTTGTTGATCTTGCGCTTGAGCAGATCCTCGGCCTGCAACTTGTTGCCACCACCGGTTGCCAAGTAGTACTTGGAGAAGTCCTCGATCTTCCATTTCACATAGGAATCGATGATCAGGTCTTTCTTCTCGGAGGTGACAAAACGGTCAGCCTGGCTGTCGATGGTCTGGATGCGTGCATCCATTTTGCGAACCTGGTCGATGAGCGGCACCTTGAAGTGCAGGCCCGGTTCATAGAGGCGGGGTTCACCGGAGTCAACCCGCTTCACCTTGCCGAACTGCACCACAATCCCCTTCTGGCCTTCATCAACGATAAAGACAGAGGAGAAGCAGACCATGGCCGCGACAGCGATTGCACCAATAGCTAGCTTTTTCATCTATCAGTTTCTCCCTGAGCTGAAGCGGTCACCGCTACGCAGCGGCGTCGGAGTGGAGTTGGCGCCCTCGTTGGAAGCTGGCGTGGACTCGATGGTCGGCGCAGCAGCTGGACGCCCCTGCTGGACGCTCGCCTGCTTGCCAGCCAACTTGTCGAGCGGCAGATAGATCATGCTGTTGTTGCCAGCCGGCATGTCGACCACCACTTTATTGGCCTGCTGATAGAGCTCTTCCATGGTCTCCAGGTAGATACGATTGCGTGTCAGATCGGGCGCAGCTTGATACTGGGGCAGCAGCTCGTTGAAGCGGGCCACTTCACCCTGGGCTTTCAGCACAATCTGGGACTTGTAGGCTTCCGCCTCCTGCTCCAGACGCTTGACCTGACCACGGGCCTTCGGCTCGACTTCACGGGCATAGGCTTCGGCCTCGCGGATGAAGCGTTGCTCATCTTCCTGAGCGGCAATGGCGTCATCAAACGCATCCTTCACCTCTTCCGGCGGACGAGCCGGCAGGAAGTTGACGTCGACGATCTGCAGACCCATCTGGTAAGGCTCGATGATGCCATCAATCACCTGCCAGGTCTCCTGACGCACCTTCTCACGACCGGTGGTCAGCACGTCGTCCATCTTGGTGTGGCCCACAACATAACGCAGGGCACTGTCGGTGGCCTGACTCAGGCTCTCGTCAGCATTCGTTACGCTAAACAGATACTGCTCGGGGTTGACGACACGGTACTGCACGTCCATCTCGACCCGCACCACGTTTTCATCCTGAGTCAGCATGAAACCGGAAGCAGGCAGGGAGCGCACGGACTCGACATCCACAGGGATCACCTTGTCGATAAAGGTGGGATTCCAGCGCAGACCCGGCTCGACAATATGGGAAAACTTGCCAAACCGCAGCACTGCACCACGTTCCGCTTCACGAATGGTGTAGAAGCCGCTGACAACCCACACCACCACAGCGATCACCAGTGCGATGGAGATACCAAAGCGACCGACATCACCACCGGATGTGCCACCACCAAACAGGCCCCCGAAGCGACGGCTCATCTTGCGAAGCATTTCGTCCAGATCAGGGGGCCCCTGATTCTTGCCGTTGTTCCCCCAAGGGTCACGGTCTTTGCCGTTGTTACCAGGCTCATTCCAAGCCATCAGCGTCTCCATTAATACTTGCGGATGGATATCACCTCTATCAGAACATCAATGTCTGATAAAGCGTTGTAAACTCTCACCTTCCTGCTTTACGAGGCGGTTCCAGTCGGCCACTTGCAAGCGGACTTCCAGCACGAAATCTCCCTCCTCGCTAAAACCTTCCTGTTCAATGCCCTTCAACTGATAAAGCGCACTGCGCAATCTTGCTGCCGAGGGTGGCAACTGCAGGGTGTGGTGCACCATGGAGCCGGCCAGCAGTTCAGTCAGCGCCGTAAACAGATGCTCACAACCTTCACCAGTCTGAGCCGACAGCCAGACGCGCAATGGGCGCCCCTCGTCATCTCGCTCCAGACCAGCAGGACGATCAGCCAGCTTGTCGATCTTGTTGCAGATCATCAGCTGAGGCCTGTCGCCAGCTTCAATTTCGGCCAGCACCTGCTGCACAGAGTCGATATTCTCCTGCATCTGCTCATCTGCACAGTCCACCACATGCAGCAGCAGATCAGCTTCACGGGTCTCCTGCAGGGTCGCTTTGAAAGCCGCGACCAGATCATGAGGCAAGTGCCGAATAAATCCAACCGTGTCAGCCAAAATCACATCACCCACATCCCGGATCACCAGTTTTCGCAGGGTCGGATCCAGTGTTGCGAACAACTGGTCGGCAGCATACACGCTGGCAGCTGTAAGTTGGTTGAACAAAGTGGATTTTCCGGCGTTTGTGTAACCAACCAGAGAAACTGTCGGTACTTCGTTGCGGTTGCGGGCACGACGTCCCTGCTCCCGCTGCTTGGCTACCTTGTCGAGCCGGCGCAAAATCGCCTTGATGCGTTCCCGCAGCAGACGTCGGTCAGTTTCAAGCTGGGTTTCACCCGGACCACGCAGACCGATCCCGCCCTTTTGACGCTCAAGGTGGGTCCAGCCTCGCACCAGGCGAGTGGAAAGGTGGCGTAACTGGGCCAGCTCGACCTGCAGTTTACCTTCATGGGTTCGGGCGCGCTGGGCGAAGATGTCGAGGATCAGACCGGTTCTGTCCACCACCCGGCACTGGAACAGACGTTCCAGATTTCGTTCCTGGGCAGGAGTCAGGGCATGGTTGAAGATCACCACATCCGCATCCAGCATCTGGACTTGGGACGCGATCTCTTCAGCCTTGCCACTGCCGACAAAAAATTTGGCACTGGGCGCACTGCGACTGGTGGTAATTACCCCCAGCGCATTGACTCCGGCCGAGCTCACCAACATCTTGAGCTCTTCCAGATCCTCCCGCTCACCCTCATCACTGAAGTTGACATGCACCAGAACGGCCTGTTCGCCAGCTTCATAACGGTCAAACAAGCGCTTGCTCCTTAACAGGAATCATGATGAATCTGAGTTGGCGAGTCGACTCGCCCAGGGATATCACGCCTCGGCATCACCCTGTTCATCAACCGCGCCACCCGGAGTGGGCTGATGATGATTGACGGCACGGGCCGGTACGACAGTCGAGATGGCATGCTTGTAAACCATCTGGCTCACGGTGTTTTTCAGCAGGATAACAAACTGGTCAAAAGACTCGATCTGACCTTGCAGTTTGATGCCGTTCACCAAATAGATAGAAACAGGAATCCGCTCACGGCGCAGCGCATTCAAAAACGGGTCTTGGAGAGATTGCCCCTTAGCCATTTTTCTTTTCCTTATAGTTTGTTGTTTTTAAACACCGAATATCAATATAACAACCTGATTATACAGGGAGTGTCAAGCCGCACCAGCGCGAGCAAGCACGCGGTCGAGATTGCCAGACTCACCAGATTCCAACCAGGTCACATCGGGCCAGCCGCGCAACCAGGTCATCTGTCGTTTTGCCAATTGGCGTGTGGCAACAATGCCACGATAACGCATCTCATCATACCCCACTTCACCGCACAGGTAGTCCCACATTTGGCGATAACCCACACAGCGAATGGAGGGAAGATCCGGGTGCAGATCGCCGCGCGCCATCAGCGCACGAACCTCCTGTTCAAAGCCGCCTTGCAGCATCTTGTCAAAGCGCAGTTCGATCCGCTGATGCAGCACGGCGCGTTCGCTCGGGGCGATGGCAAACTGCAGCACCCGATAGGGCAAGCCCTCCCCCTGCACCTGCGTCAGCTCGGTAAGGGTCTTGCCGCTGATACGGTAGACCTCCAGTGCCCGAGAGAGTCGCTGCGGGTCATTGGGGTGGATCCGCGCCCCGGCCACCGGGTCGATGCGCACCAGCTCATCGTGCAGCGCCTGCCAACCGAGGCGGGCAGCCTCTTCCTCAATCCCGGCACGAACGGCGGGATCGGCGGAGGGTAATGGGGACAATCCCTCCAGCAACGCCTTGAAATAGAGCATGGTGCCGCCCACCAGCAACGGAATGCGGCCACGGTCGGCGATCTCTTTCATCTCCCGCAGGGCATCCTTGCAAAAATCGGCAGCCGAATAGCTCACTGCGGGATCGAGAATGTCGATCAGCCGGTGCGGGGCCTGTGCCAGTTCATCGGCGGTCGGCTTGGCCGTACCTATATCCATGCCGCGATAGATCAGCGCAGAATCGACGCTGATGATGTCGCAAGGCAATACCTGGCACAATTCAATGGCGAGATCCGTCTTGCCGGAGGCCGTCGGCCCCATCAGAAAAATTGCGGTCGGCAAGTCACTCGCCATGTTCAAACTCCTCCAGCACGGTCGCCAGCGAAAGGGGGCGCACCATGCGAATGTCTGCCAGTTGGTCACTGAAATCGGTCACAAGTTCCGTCAGCAGACGACTAGCAGTTGAAAAATCGTATATCTTCTCGCGGCTTATCCCCTGCTCCACCAGCCATTGGCATAATACTTCAGCCTGCTGACCAGCATCACTGTCAGATCCGCCCTCGATAATTTGCAGCAATTCGGGTAACAGACGCACCAGATCGGTCTGGCGCAGCAGAGCCGGCACCCGAGTCAGGATCATGGTGTCGCGCCCCCCGCTTTTCAACTCCAGCCCCATCCGTTTCAGCAAACGCTCCTGCTCGGTCACCAGCGCGATCAAATTCTTCGGCAATTTGAAGGAGACCGGCAGCAACAGTGGCTGGGCCGCCAGTCCCTGACCCCAGGTCTCCAGCAGCCAATGGCGTAGCAGCACACGCTCGGCGCGTACCAGCGAGAGCAGCGCCAGCTGATTATCCCGCTCGATCAACAGGTAGGCCTGCTCCACCAGTGTCAGGGCGCGACATCCCCCCTGTTTGGGTGACGGCACTGGATCAGTGGGCTGCACAGGAGCAGCCTCAGCTTCGATAGGTAGCGTAGTGAGCAGAGCGCCCATGCCGCGCATCGCCTCCCGGCTTGGGGGCTCGGGCGGTTGATAATTGCTGGCTCGGCCAGCCCCACCGCCCCCCTCCCGCACCTGTGCAGGCGCCCGGTAGCTGTGCTCGGCACCGTACCACTCCGGGCGTGGCGCCTGACCGGGATATTCAATCTGCGGACTGACCGGCAACTCGACCAGGGTTTCGGCCAGCAGCGCGTCCTGATGAGCGGCGCTGACTCCTTCGCGGCGCAGCGCAGTAAACAGCGCCTGAAAGATAAAGTCGTGGATCAGTCGCGCCTGATGGAAGCGCACCTCATGCTTGGCCGGATGGACGTTGACATCTACCTGACGGGGATCCAGCTCGATATAGAGCACATAAGCGGCGAAGCGGTCGGGAGGCAGCAGCTCGTCATAGGCCTGACGAATGGCGTGGTTGATGAGCTTGTCGCGCATCATCCGGCCGTTTACATAGGTGTATTGCAGGTCGTTTTGCGGTCTTGCCCCCTCCGGAGTCGCCAACCAGCCCCACAGCCGCACGTCGCTATGCTCGCTCTCCACCGCCAGCGCATGGTGCATGAAGGGGGTGCCGCAAACGGCGGCGAGACGTCGCTCCTGCTCCGGCACGGTATTGGCGGCCTTGTACTGGCGCACCACCTTGCCATTGTGGCGCAGGATCAGGGTGGCATCGAAGCGGGAGAGCGCGATGCGGCGCACCAGCTCGTCAATATGGGCAAACTCTGTCTTTTCGCTGCGCATGAATTTGCGCCGCGCGGGGGTATTAAAGAAGAGATCCACGACCTCCACCGTGGTGCCCACCGGATGGGCCGCAGGCTTGATGGTGACGCTCATCTCGCGCCCTTCCGCCTGGGCTTGCCAGGCTTCGGACTGCTCGGCGGTGCGGGAGGTGAAGGTGAGACGGGAGACAGAGCTGATGGAGGCGAGCGCCTCGCCACGAAAACCGAGGCTGTTGATCCCTTCCAGATCATCCAGCGTGGCCACCTTGGAGGTTGCATGACGCGACAGCGCAAGTACCAGCTCATCTTTGGCGACGCCGCAGCCGTTGTCACGGATGCGGATCAGCTTGGCGCCCCCCTTGTCGATGTCGATCTCGACCCGGTCGGCCCCCGCATCCAGGCTGTTCTCCACCAGCTCTTTCACCACAGAAGAGGGCCGCTCCACCACCTCTCCGGCTGCAATCTGGTTGGCCAGAATGGGTGGCAAAATACGGATCGGCATCATTTACTCCTGAATTTCAATCTTGCGGATAGAGAGCCGTTCCACCACCTCTCCACCAACCGGAATCTGGTTGGCCAAGATAGGGGGCAATATACGGATCGGCATCACTTACTCCTGAATTTCAATCTTGCGGATAGAGAGCCGCTCCACCACCTCTCCACCAACCGGAATCTGGTTGGCCAGAATCGGGGGGTAATATACGGATCGGCATCACTTGCTCCTGAATTTCAATCTTGCTGATGGTATTGGCTAACAGCGAGAGCGGTATCACCCGCTCCCGCGCGTCAGTTTTGCGGAATGTAGAGCACCTGCCCTACCTGAATATTCCGCGATTTGAGCTTGTTGATCTCTACCAGTCGCGCCTGACTCACCCCATGCTTCTCGGCAAGGCGGGAGAGACTCTCCCCCCGCTTGACCACATGGCGGATCATCTGCGACTTGTCATCACTGCGAACGGGGGCGGCAGCGCGGCTCTGCCCCTGCTGGGGAATATAGATGGTCTGACCAATCTGAATATCCCGGCTGCGCAGCTGGTTGATCTCTACCAAAGTGGATTGACTCACTCCATGCTTCTCGGCAAGGCGAGAGAGACTCTCGCCACGTTTGACCACATGGCGGAGCATCCGAGATTTGTCATAGTCGCCCACATTGCTAACCGGCGCACCAGAATCTTGCGCAGCCTCCGAATAGGGCTTGATCACCCCGGCACCTGAACCGGTCGCAGCCGCGCCGTCACGTACTGTCGCTGGCATCTTATTGGTCACCACCGGCTGCGACTGCACTGGCTTGGGCTGGCTCACCGGCTGCGAAGCTACCGGTGCAGAGCGAGTGGTCGCGGCAGGCCTGCTCGCCTGTCCCTTGCCGGTCAACATGGCTCCCTTGGTCGGGTGGGCGCGGTAGTAGTTGCGGATCCCCTCGAAAATGGCGCGGGCCAGCTGATCCTGATAGCTTGAGGTAGCCAGCAACTTCTCTTCCGCATGGTTGGAGATAAAGCCGGTTTCGACCAGCACCGAGGGAATATCCGGCGCCTTCAGCACAGCCAGACTGGCATGCTCCGGGGCCTTCTTGTGCAGTCGGGCAACCTTGCCCAATGAGCGCAGGATCTGACGGCTGACGTCGTAGCCTTCGGCACGGGACTTGTCCATGGAAAGGTCTAGGAAAGTTTGCGCCAGATAGGGATTGGGATCGGATTCCGCCAACACCTTGCCGACCCCGCCCAGCAGCTCGCCCTGCTTCTCCTGCTTCTCCAGCCAGCTGCCCATCTCGCGGTTGGCACGGTTGGTCGAGAGGACCCAGACAGAGGCGCCGCGCGGAGTGGAGTTATGGAAGCTGTCCGCATGGACCGACACCAGCAGATCCGCCTTGGCCTTGCGGGCAATCTCGGAACGCTTGTTGAGGTCGACGAAATAGTCGCCACGACGGGTCAGCACGGCGCGCATCCCCGGCTCGCGGTCGATCAGCGCCGCCAGCTTCTGGGAGACTGCCAGCGTAACTCGCTTCTCATAGGTACGACGCGGACCGATGGAGCCCGGGTCTTCCCCACCGTGGCCCGGGTCGATGGCAATCACCACCCCCCTGCCCTTGCCACCGACGGGCGTGGATTGCACCGCAGCCGCCGAGCGCTTCTCTTCATAAGGCAGATCGATCACCAGACGGTGACCATAGGGCCCGGCTGGTGCCAGCGGAAAGACCACCGGCTTGATGGCGGAGCTGAGATCAAGCACCAGCCGCAGGCCCCCCTTCTCCAGCGGAGTGCTCTCACGTATCTTGCGCACCAGCTCGCTGTTGTTCTCGACCCGGGCCAGATTGGTGGCATTGCTCGCCCCTTTCAGATCGATCACCAATCTATCGGGGCCAGCCAGGGTGAAGTAGTTGTAGTTGGGGGTACTGCTCATATCGAGCACCACCCGGGTGTTATCCGGTGATGGCCAGATTCGCACACTCTTGAGCTGATTCGCCCAGGAGGGTAACGCCATCAAGGAGAGAGCAATAACAAGGATCAAGCGCACGTAGATGACAACCGTTCCAGAATGGCTTCGCCAATAGCAGTGCGGGCCTCTATCAGAGCCTCGCGCTGCTCGCCTACATAAGTAAGGGTAATTTCAAGGTCAGGAGCCGGTAACCAGCCCTCGCCCTTCTCGGACCACTCCACCAGACAGAGAGTATTGGCGGCAAAATAGTCCCGAATGCCCATGAACTCCAGCTCTTCCGGATCAGCCAGACGATAGAGATCGAAGTGATAGACCTGCCAGCCATCGAGTTCGTAGGGCTCGACCAGGGTATAGGTCGGGCTTTTTACCTTGCCCTGATGGCCAAGGCCCTGCACCCAGCCGCGGGTCAGAGTGGTTTTACCAGCACCAAGCGTGCCATGCAAAAACACTGTGGTCGCCTGCTGGCAGGCCTGTGCCAGACGGCCACCCAGTGCCACGGTTGCTGCCTCGTCCGGCAGTGTCATCATCAACTGTTTTGCCATGTTCTTCTTTTTAACTTGTAATGGTGTCGGGATTAACCAGTTTGCGGATCAGCGGCAGCAGATCTGACGCCAGCATGCCCCGTTCGCCGTCAGCGGCGGCCTGATCTGCAGCCTCGCCGTGGATCACGGCGCCCAGCCAGCTTGCCATGGTGGCAGACCAGCCCTGGGCCAAAAGGGCGGCGATTATACCAGATAACAGATCGCCCATGCCGCCACTTGCCATGCCTGGGTTGCCTTCACAACAGAGTGCGACCCGCTCGCCGTCATAAATAAGTGTCCCCGCCCCTTTTAACAACACCACACCGCCATAGCGCCGCTGCAGCGCCTGCACGGCGGAAAACCGGTCGGTTTCAATGTCGGCAATGGTGCATCCCAGCAGGCGCGCCGCTTCGCCGGGATGGGGCGTGAGCACCCAATTATCCTGATGGCGGGGAGATTGCGCCAGCCAATTCAATCCATCGGCGTCCAAAACCAGTGGCAGCCGGTCGGTGAGATAACGGGCGATTTGCGCTCTTCCCCACTCATCCTGACCGAGGCCGGGGCCAATGACCCGCACCGACGCCCACCCCTCGTCATCTGCGGTAGTGAGACTCATCAGTTCGGGTTGATAGAGGCTGACCGGCGGATGTTCCGGATGCTGACATACCCGCACCAGCCCGGCCCCCGCCCGCAGGCAGGCGCGGGCAGCCAGCACGATGGCCCCCTGCATGCCGCGATTGCCCCCCACCAGCAGTACCTTGCCATAAGAGCCCTTGTGGGAAGCGCACGGGCGCGGGGTCAGTTGCGTGCTGAGCAGCGGATAATCGATACGCCAGGCGGCGGGCAGCATAGTGTCATCAGGCGTCACGCCAAGGGGATCACAATCGAGCAGGCCGACGCAATCCACCCCGTCGCCGGTGAGCATCCCCTGCTTGATACCGATAAAGGTGAGGGTGCGAGTGGCCTGCACCATGGCCCCCATGGCACGGCCGGTATCGCCGTTGAGGCCGGAGGGGAGATCCACCGCCAGCACGGGCACAGCCAAGCCATTGATTGTTGCGACGATCTTTGTCAGTAGTGGCGAGAGAGGCGTGTTGACGCCGGTGCCAAGCAGGGCATCGACCACCAGATCCGGGGCGGAGTGCTGGTCCCCATCAAACTGCTCGGCCAGCCAGACCCGGCCACCGGCCGCCAGCCACTCATCGGCGGCCCGTCTGGCATCCCCCTTCAGCTGGTCGGGTGTCCTGGCGGCAATCACCACCACCTCGATGCCAATCTGGCGGGCAAGGCGGGCCAGCACATAGCCATCACCGCCGTTATTACCGGGGCCGACGAAAATCCACCAGCAGCGACTGTCAGGCCAATGCAGAGTGGCATAGGTGCGCAGCACGGCACCGGCTCGCTCCATCAGGGCATAGAGAGGTTGCCCCTCACGCGCGGCCCAGTTGAGCTCCAGTGCGCGGATCTGTTCAGTCTGCCACAGCCCCTGTGGTAAACTGCCCCCCTCTTTTGTGCCCAACGCGCCCCTGATGATCTCTACCATGACGGCTCCCGCCTCTTATCAATCGACCCACGCCAGCAAACGCCGGCCAGGCCAAGCCGCATGAGCGCACCTGACTTCCACCAGCTGGCCCAAGATATCAAGCTCTGGGCACGGGAGCTAGGATTTGACCAGGCGGGCATCACCGACACCGACCTGCGTATCGAAGAGCCGAGATTGCAGGCCTGGCTGGATGCGGGCTATCACGGCAGCATGGATTACATGGCGCGCCACGGCATGATGCGCGCGCGCCCCCACGAGCTGCTGCCGGGCACGGTGCGGGTGTTGTCGGTACGGATGAACTACCTGCCGTTCGAGGCGGGCTTCGCCGCTACCCTGCGCGATCCGACTCTCGGCTATATCAGCCGCTATGCTCTCGGTCGCGACTACCACAAGGTGCTGCGCAACCGGCTCAAACAGCTGGGTGATCGCATTGAAGCGCGCTGCGCCGAGCTGTTTCAAGGCACTGAAGAGACCTTGGGTGAGTGGCGCCCCTTCGTCGACTCCGCCCCCATCCTCGAGCGGCCACTGGCAGCCAAGGCGGGCCTCGGCTGGGTTGGCAAACACTCACTGCTGCTCAACGAATCGGCCGGCTCCTTCTTCTTTCTCGGTGAGCTGTTGCTCAACCTGCCGCTACCGCTCGACCAGCCAGTGGAGAAGGAGCAGTGCGGCAAGTGCGTCGCCTGCATCAACATCTGCCCGACCGGCGCCATTGTCGCACCCTATGTGGTGGATGGCCGCCGCTGCATCTCCTATCTCACCATCGAGAATGACGGCCCTATTCCGGAAGAGTTCAGGCCCCTGATGGGCAACCGCATCTACGGCTGCGACGACTGCCAGCTTATCTGCCCCTGGAATCGCTACGCCGATGCCAGCCCGGAACCCGATTTTAGCCCCCGCCCCAGCCTGCACCGCCCGCCCCTGCTGGCGCTGTGGTGCTGGAGCGAGAGCGATTTCCTCAAACAGACCGAGGGGAGCCCGATCCGCCGCATCGGCTATCAACGCTGGCGCCGCAATCTGGCAGTCGCCCTTGGCAATGGCCCGGCGACCCCCGAGGTGATCGCGGCCCTGCAACTGGGGCTGACCACCGCCGAGCCCATGGTGGCCGAACATATCGAATGGGCGCTGGCCACCCTTGCCCGGCGTCAGGATGAAGAGAACAAGAAGACCCGTTTGCTGATCCGCTGCATCGAAAAAGGTCTGTCGGATCACGCATAAGTGATCTGCCCCTTGCCGGATTGCAGCACTTTTTTCATGCTCTGCCGACCTGCAGTGCCCATAACAGCGTGGTCACTGCAAACTGGTCGGCACACAACAAGGACAACACAGATGCATATGTTGGGAGTGGATATTGGAGGCTCGGGGATCAAGGGCTGTCTGGTGGATACCAAAACCGGCGAATTGATTGGCGAGCGCCATCGCATTGCCACACCGCAACCGGCCACCCCGGCCGCCATCGCCCATACCCTCAAGGCGCTGGTCGAACACTTCGACTGGAAAGGGCCGGTGGGCTGCGGCTTTCCTGCCACCATCCACAACGGGGTTGCCAAGAGTGCCGCCAACATCGACAAGAGCTGGATCGAAACCGATGCCGAGCATCTGTTTGCCGATGTCACCGGCAAGCCCTGCTATGTGCTGAATGATGCCGATGCCGCCGGTCTGGCCGAGATGCGCTTTGGTGCCGGCAAGGATCGCAAGGGGGTCATCGTCCTCATCACGGTCGGCACCGGCATCGGCACCGCCATCTTCGTCAACGGCCATCTGCTGCCCAACACCGAGCTGGGCCATCTGATGCTGGAAGGAATGGTCGCCGAGCACTACTGCTCCGATGCGGCGCGCAAACGGGAAGATCTCTCCTGGAACCGCTGGGGCAAGCGCTTCAACAAGTATCTGGCCCGCCTCGAGTTTCTCTTCTCCCCCGACCTCTTCATTCTGGGGGGCGGCAGCGCAGCCAAGCTGGATAAGTTTGTCGATCGCATCGAGACCCGGGCGCCGCTTATTCCGGCGGCCAGCCTCAATCAGGCGGGCATTATCGGGGCCGCCCTCTACGCGGCCGAGCAGCAGGGCTGACCGACGCTCACTGCAAGTCAGCAGATACCAATGGAAAGGCTCTGTCCCAATTACGTGTTGAAAGGCTAATCTTGAAGTAGGCCATCACCTTGAGGTCTACCATCATGGATA
>NZ_JAAKOV010000026.1:0-47390 GCF_049171595.1 Aeromonas sp. 603607 | reverse complement strand
GCGTCCTTAGCTCAGCTGGTTAGAGCATCACCTTGACATGGTGGGGGTCGGTGGTTCGAATCCACTAGGACGCACCAGATTAAAAAAGCCCGCTCATCGAGCGGGCTTTTTGCATTCTGCCATTTAGCCACTCCCCCTGCCCCACCAATCCGTTCAGCACAATTCGGCAATGACACAGAGCCTTGTTCCCATAAAAAAACCCGTGCCATCCGATGAATGACACGGGCCGGATAAACGCCGCCAGCGCCTCAGCTCTGCACGGCAATCTCGTACTTCTTTATCTTGCGATAGAGGGTGGCAATCCCAATCCCCAGCGCCTGTGCGGCCAGTTTTTTGTTGCCGAGCCGCTGCAGGGTCTCTTCTATCATCTGTTTTTCCATGCTCTCAAGGCCGCTCTCACCCGGAACGGGTTCAGGCAGCTTCTCCGGCGGGGCGGCGAGCGGAGCTGTGGCAGGCACATTGAACGCCGCATCCAGGTTGGTCACCGGGATCGACTGGGCCGCCACGTGATGGGGCTCCTGATTGCGGATGATGTTGGGGGGCAGCAGACTGGCGTCAATCACTTCGCCCGCCTGGCTGACGTTGACCAGATATTCGATGAGGTTGCTGAGCTCGCGGACGTTGCCCGGCCAGCGATACCCCTTGAGCAGCGCCATCACCTCGGGAGCCAAACCGGGATAGACGATGCCAATGCGGCTGGTGTGCAGGTTGAGGAAGTAGTGGGTCAGCAGCTCCACGTCCCCTTCCCGCTCCCGCAGTGGCGGCAGGTTGAGGGGGATGACGTTGATGCGGTAGTAGAGATCCTCGCGAAACTTCCCTTCGACGATGTATTGATCGAGATGCTGGTGAGTAGCGGCGATGATGCGAATATCCACCGGCACCGGTCGGCTGGCCCCGATGGGGGTCACCTCCCGCAGCTCCAGCACCCGCAGCAGCTTGGCCTGCATGGTGAGCGGCATGTCGCCAATCTCGTCAAGGAACAGGGTGCCCTGATGGGCTGCCTGAATCAGGCCCTGCTTGCCACCGCTGGAAGCACCGGTAAAGGAGCCCTTCACATAGCCAAACAGCTCGCTCTCCAGCAGTTGTTCGGGAATGGCGGCACAGTTGATGGCGATAAAGGGCTTGTCCTGTCGTGGACTCAGGCGATGGACGGCGCGGGCCACCACCTCTTTACCGGTGCCACTCTCGCCACAAATCAGCACGCTGGAGGGACTCTGGGCGATGCGATGCAGCAGTCGCTTGAGGGTGCGCATCGGCTTGCTCTCGCCGATCAGCTGATCGATCCGCACATCCGGATCCGGCTCCTGAACCTGACCGGAGTGGGACTGGTG
The DNA here is from genome assembly GCF_049171595.1 of Aeromonas sp. 603607. Lineage (NCBI taxonomy): Bacteria > Pseudomonadati > Pseudomonadota > Gammaproteobacteria > Aeromonadales > Aeromonadaceae > Aeromonas > Aeromonas sp. 603607. The sequence goes on along the minus strand of NZ_JAAKOV010000026.1, from coordinate 46,059 downwards.
AAAGGCCATCAGAAAGAGCTGCTGGCCCTGCACATGGTGCAATTGACCGATGATCAGCTCCTGACGACCTTCAAAGGTGATGATGTGCTGAAGATGACCACTCAGCCCCTGTTGGGAGAAGGTGAGTGGGCGGATCCCCACTTCGCGCCCCTGCAGCTGTTCCTGCTGGCAACCCAGATGATGGAGTGCCGCCTCGTTGGCATAGAGCAGTTGACTCTTGTCATCGAGCAGCAGGCAGCCCTGATCCATGTTGGTCATCAGATTGAGGAACACCTTGTTGACCCCGTCCGACAACCCGCGCGAATCGAGCAACTTGGCTACAAAGATGGTGGAGATGTGGCGCACATAGTCACACACATCCTGCAGATTGTTGTTGAGGCGCGCCTGCTGCTCGTCGCTGAAGGCCACCAGACTGATCACCCCGATGCAGCGCTCGTCCACCATGATGGGCACCCCGAGGAAGGCGCGCTCACGGCAGCTCTCCTTGCAGGTACAACCGTCACACACCGGATCATCGCTGGTGTGGGTAACGATCTTCTCCCGCTGGTTATCAATCACATAGCGCAGCAGGCGGGAATCCCCCTCCAGCTGACGTCCAAAGAATTTGCCATAGGGCCCGGTGCCAGCCACCCGAACCATATCGGCATCCACAATTTCGACCTCAAGCTGCAGCACACTCGCCAGCATCTTGGCAAAGCGCAAGATGGTCGGCTGGATCTGCATCAACAGACACTGGTTGCTCACGGATCTCATCCATCATTCCTTTTTGTTCTTGTTATCCTCCCCCTAAAGGGAGTCATGCTGGCCAGATACTAAGGGATATCAGGGGGAACTACTTCAGGGGGGATCACGAAAAGGGAAAATGATCTGCATCCTCCGCGACTTCAGAGGCACAGATAAAATTCAATAAAAACATAAAGATGAAAACACATGCAGTGAGATAAACCACCCAGCCAAGCCTGCTGATCCGCAAAGTCCATCGACAGAGCATGCTGGCTGTGGGGAAAACAACCTCTGAAATGGCATTTGGTTCACGCACCACGTACCTGTTTCAAGACTTGGCACTCATGGTCGAAATCTGCTTTATCTTGCGGCTGAATGTAACTTTGCCAGCGGGCAAACAGCTCGGCCGTCGGATAACGATGCAAGCGAATACCGGTGCGATAGAGTTTGGGAAAAAGTGGGTCTGGCTGGGATCTCACGACCAGACCGCGCAGCTTCTCGCCAGAGGGAATGGCAATCACCAGCTCATCACCCTCTTTCAACCGTATGGCCCCCAGAATGCCGATGCCGCCGATGGCTATGTCGCGCACCACCACATAGGGCACAGGGTTGAGCAACTCCAAAAACCAGTTGCGACGGCGACATTCCGCCTTGTAACCACCACCACTGAGGATAAAACGGCGGTGTCTGCGCCAGTCATAACCGGTAGGCAATGCCGGGTCATAGCGCGATTTTGCCTGCCCCACAGGATCAGATTGCTCACTTGTGCTCATCCGGTTTCCCTCACTGGCATTGGTTAAACAGTGTCAGTCAGCTCTTTTTCAACTATAGCTGCCGCCGTTAGGCCCCGGGCTCAGGGTTGGATAGGGGGACGACAGATATATTACGGAGGCAATGATGGACAGAGATGGCATGCATGAGATGCGAACGACTGTGACTCGGTTCGATCAAGCAATTGACCAATGAGTCGCACCGCCGCAGCGATTCAATCTGGCTTAGCCGGGCAGATGAAGTGCCAGCCAGACTGCCAGCGGGATAACCAGCACAGAGAGGGCATTGCCGCCGAGCACGATACTGGCCACCTTGTCCGGCTGGCAGTGATACTGCTCGCAGAGCATGTAATTCAAGACCGCAGGGGGCAAGGAAACCGACAACATCAACAGCGGGATCCACTCCGTCTTGAGCGGCAACAGCCAGATCGCCAGCAGCAGCGACAATCCCCCCGCCAGCAGATAGAGCAGGTTGCACTTGAGCGCGAGGCCAAGGTGATCGAGCTCTCCCTCCATCAGGCGAATGCCCAGCGCAAAGAGCATCAGGGGCACCGAGATCTGGCCGAGCAGCGAGGCCGTGGTCACCACATATTCCGGCAGCGTAATGTGCAGGTTGGCCACCAGCAAACCGGCCAGCGCGGCCCATAACACAGGGCTGTGCAGCCACAACCAGCGGGAGGTATTGGCCGAGAGGATAAACATGCCGACCGAAAAGTGCAGCAGATTGGAGAGCACAAAGAGGATCACGATGGCCCCCAGTTGCTGCTCGCCAAACGCCAGCACCATCAAGGGGATACCAAGATTGCCGGTATTTCGGAACATGGCGGGCAAGATCAGCGCTGCCCGCTCAATCCCTTTGAGTTTGAGCAGCGCGAGCAGCAGACCGGGTAACAGAATAACCAGCGCCCCCGCCGCAATCAGCGGCAGATGCTCCGCCAGCGCCAGCGGATACTTGACCAGCGCGGAGAAGACCAGCGCCGGGGTAAACAGCTCGATATTGGCCCGATTGACGTAACCGAGCGCGGCCCCCGGTCGCAATCGCCCGTAGAGTGTACCGAGCCCGACCACACCGAACACCGGGATGACGATATTGAGCAAGGCGCTGAACATGGGCGGCGTCCGTTACAGTTCGCGGGCCGGTTTGCCCATCAGCACCACCGGATCCAGCGTCACTTCCAGTGCGCCGTTACTGACCCAGAGCTGACCATCGGAGATAGTGCAGGTGAGCTGCATGGTACGCTCGACCATAGCGGTGAGTGGAAGAGTCTGGCTGTCGGAGAGTTCGATGATGCTGAGGTTGTCATGCTGGCTCAGCTTGCCCTGGTTCTGCTTCCACCAGACGCTGGTGCCACGACCGCCGTAGAGATAGAGCACCACCTGACGGGCGCGGTTGCAGGCTTTTTTGAGCCGTTTCTCATCGGGTTGGCCCAGCTCGATCCAGAGCTCTATTTCGTCCGAGTAGTTCTTGCACCAGAGCTCGGGTTCATCATCGGCGCTCAATCCCTTGGTGAATTCCAGTCGCTCAGCGGCGTGCCAGGCAAAGGCCGCCAGCCGGATCATCATCCGCTCATCGGTTTCGGAGGGGTGGCGCGCAAGCGTGAGGGAGAAGTCCTGATACAGATTGCGATCCATATCAGACAAACTGATCTGGGCCTTGAATACGGTTGCCTTGAGAGCCATAGAAAACCTTGAACACCTGATAAGAGAAGGGGGAGTGGGAAATACGGGCGCCAGTGTAATCAAAATCGGCGGCAGGTTCGACCATCCTGACCAAAGATTTCCCCTTCCCTGCCGGGATAAGTGTTTTAAAAGACACAAAAAACAAATGCCAGTCCGAAGACTGGCATTTGGCGGCATGGAGAAGCGACTCACTTCTCGGCGGACTGTACCCCGAATGCGTTCAGCAGCATGCAACAGGTCACTGCCACCGCCACGAATCCGCTCAGAAAGATAAAGGGCATGGCCCCGTATCCCAGTACTGTCCAGATGGTGTGTTCAAGAAGACTCATTGTTGTGTCCTTCATCCGGTGAAAGGTGTGTTCCTTCTGGCGGATATTGGCTCCGCTCTTGATGCCTCCATTTGACCTCAATCAGCGGTTGGGTCCTATGCCACCAAAGTGATAAATGCAGGGTTCATTTGCGCTGGATCAAGCTTTTTGGCCAAATATCCATGCAGTTCAAGCAATTACCACCGCCAATCAAGGATAGACACAAACACGGCAGAATAAAAAAACGCGCCGGATGGCGCGTTTCTTGGACAGCACAGGCAAGGGATCAGTTGTCGCACAGATCGCTTGGCATGTCCTGACGCAGGCGGGTCCACAGCTTGCCGGACTCGATACCGTACTGACGCACCGTCATGAACACGGCTTCGTGGTTCTTGGTCTCCGCCAGATTGAGCAGGGTCTTGTAGTAGGCATCTGCGGTCTCGCGGGCCTGCTTGTCGGAGAAGTAGTAGCTGCCGACCCGGCTGTACAACCCTTTGAAACCGTTCAGGATCAGGGCGTAGATCGGATTGCCGGAAGCAAACGCCAGCTGGTGGTGCAGGCGATAATCGAACTCGGCATAAGCCTGGGCGTTGTTCTCGACCCCATCGGCGCCACGCAGGATCTCGGCGGCCTGCTCCGGATTGTGACGGATCGCCCCGCGGATAAAGATGGTGCAGATGTGGGTACGGGCGGAGAGCAGCTGAGCTATCAGATCAGGTACCTTGTCCTGATCCAGACGGGCCAACGTCTCCAGAATATTGAGGCCGGAGGTTTCCCAGAAATTGTTCACCTTGGTCGGCTTGCCATGCTGTATGGTCAACCAGCCATCACGGGCCAGTCGCTGCAGCACTTCGCGCAAGGTCGTCCGCGTCACCCCGATCAACTCGGATAATTCACGCTCGGCGGGCAGAATAGATCCGGGAGGAAAGCGATTGTTCCAGATGGACTCGATGATGTATTCCTCGGCAAACCCAGCTGGGCTCTGCGCTTTTATAACCATGAATTGACTCTGTTGTAATGCGTAAAAAGGCTGACGAATGATATCAAAGCGATGATGGCTGGCAAGCATAAGGTCAGTCCTCTGCTCACATATGGCAAATATAGTGTTGGGAATATGCATCTAATCGCCACGAGGGAGCCAGCCAACCCCGACAAGGTGGTTATAAAACAGACAGATGGGCAGAGTTCCATCGGCTATCATTTATAATCGTCACGCTTTTTGATTAAAATCACGAGTAATCAGACAGATAAAGGCCAACATCCGGAGGCACAGGTCGAATCATCCTTGACTGCATAGAAGCAGATCCTAACAACAAAGTTGAGACCCATTATCATGCCAATAAGCCTAGGGCAGGCATTCGCCAAGAACTTCTTGGGCAATGCACCACAGTGGTATAAAAGCGCCATCTTGCTATTTCTGGTGATCAATCCGATTGCCTTCCACCTTGATCCTTTCATTGCGGGCTGGTTACTGGTCGTTGAGTTTATCTTCACCCTGGCCATGGCCCTCAAATGCTACCCCCTGCAACCAGGTGGTCTGCTCGCGATCGAAGCCGTGTTGATCGGCATGACCTCCGCCGATCAGGTCAAACACGAGCTGGTCGCCAATATCGAAGTGCTGTTGTTGCTGGTGTTCATGGTGGCAGGCATCTATTTCATGAAGCAGCTGCTGCTCTATGTCTTCACCAAGCTGCTGATCGGCGTACGCTCCAAGATCCTGCTCTCCCTCTCCTTCTGTCTGGTCTCCGCCTTCCTGTCAGCTTTTCTCGATGCCCTGACCGTGATTGCCGTGGTGATCAGCGTCGCCACCGGTTTCTATGCCATCTATCACAAGGTCTCGTCCGGCAAGGAGTTTGGTCACAGCCATGACCATACCAATGATAAGGAAGTCGCCGAGCTCAATCGCCAGGATCTCGACGATTTTCGCGCCTTCCTGCGCAGCCTGATGATGCATGCCGCCATCGGTACCGCGCTGGGTGGTGTCTGCACCCTGGTGGGCGAGCCGCAAAACCTCATCATCGGCGAGCAAGCCAGCTGGAACTTCGCCGAATTTGCCATTCGCATGTCACCCGTCACCGTCCCCGTCTTTATCTGCGGTCTGCTGACCTGCGTGCTGGTAGAGCAGTTCCGCTGGTTTGGCTATGGTGCACGCCTGCCGGACACGGTGCGTGCCATCATGGAGGAGTACAATCGCTACGAAGAGGCAAAACGCAGCCCGCAAGACAAGGCCAAGCTGATCGTTCAGGCGTTGATTGCGGTCTGGCTGATTGTCGGCCTGGCCATGCACCTGGCAGCCGTTGGCCTGATTGGCCTCTCGGTTATCGTGCTGGCCACCTCCCTGACCGGGATCACCGAGGAGCACTCGCTGGGTAAAGCCTTCCAGGAGGCACTCCCCTTCACCGCCCTGCTGGCGGTCTTCTTCAGCGTGGTCGCCGTCATCATCGATCAGCAGCTGTTCAAGCCGGTGATCCAGCTGGTACTGGCAGCCAAACCGGAGAACCAGCTGGCCCTCTTCTATTTGGCCAACGGGGTGCTCTCCATGGTCAGTGACAACGTCTTTGTCGGCACTGTCTACATCAATGAGGTGAAGACGGCCATGCTCAATGGTGCCATCGACCGCGCCCAGTTCGATCTGCTGGCGGTAGCCATCAACACAGGTACCAACCTGCCGTCGGTCGCCACCCCCAATGGTCAAGCCGCCTTCCTGTTTATGCTCACTTCTGCATTGGCGCCGCTGCTGCGTCTCTCCTATGGCCGCATGGTCTGGATGGCGCTGCCCTACACATTGGTGCTGGGGCTGATCGGCTTTTTCTCTGTCGAATTGCTGCTTGGCCCTGCCACCGAGTGGTTCTATCAGCACGGATGGCTGGTGATGGAGAGTACGCTGCCAGCGGTACAGCCAGCGCTGCATTAATCCATTGATATGGTTTCCGAGGGCCCTTTCAGGGCCCTTTTCTTTTCTGCCCCGCTCTGCTCTAATTCAGCCACTGTTTTTTCTGAGAGATCAATTAGATGATCGAGTTTCTCCGCCGTATCGCCGCCCATCGGCTGGCCTGGGGCTTGTTGACAGCATCAGCCCTGTTCCTCGAGTTGTGTGCCCTCTTCTTCCAGCATGTGCTGGGCCTCTCCCCGTGCGTGATGTGTGTTTACGAACGGTTGGCGACCCTGGGGGTGCTGGCCGCCGGTCTGCTCGGCATGGTGGCGCCGGATAAGTGGTATGTTCGCTGGAGTGCCATGTTGCTGTGGGGCTACAGTGCCTTCCGTGGCTTCCAGCTGGCCCTCAAGCATGTGGACTATCAGGTTAACCCCTCCCCGTTCAACGTCTGCAGCCCGTTTGCCGACTTCCCGAGCTGGGCTCCGCTCGATCAGTGGCTCCCCTGGCTCTTTATGCCAGAAGGGGATTGTGCCCAGATCACCTGGCAGTTCTTCGGTTACTCCATGCCCCAGTGGCTGGTCGTAATCTTCGCCGCTTACCTGTTGGTCTTCACCGTAGTGGCCATCGGCAATCTGGTGAAAGGGCGCTGCTGCAACTGAGTGTCATGCCCGCGTGAAGATAAAAAGGGGGAGCCATTATGGCTCCCCCTTCTCGTTCTGGTTGACCGTATTTCTGATTATGCCTTGGCTGTACTCATCTTGGCCTTGACCGCGCCAATTACCATGGGCAACAGGGAGATACCGATGATGCCGAAGATCAGCAGGGTAAAGTTGTGACGCACCACCGGCAGATTGCCAAAGAAGTGACCGGCATAAACGAAGGAGAGTACCCACAGCAGGCCGCCAACCAGGTTGAACGCCAGGAAGCGCGGATAGGTCATGGCCCCCATCCCTGCCACGAACGGCGCAAAGGTACGCACGATGGGCAGGAAGCGGGTGATGATGATGGTCTTGCCGCCATGCTTGGCGTAGAAAGCATGGGTCTTCTCCAGATAGTCGCGGCGGAAGATTTTGGAGTCCGGGTTGCGGAACAGCTGCTCGCCGAAGAAGTGACCAATGGTGTAGTTGACCACGTTGCCCAGCACGGCAGCGATGATCAGCACGGCCGCCAGGGTATGGACGTCCAGCACGCTGCCCACAGTAAGCGCACCGGCGGCAAACAGCAGGGAGTCACCCGGCAGGAACGGCGTCACTACCAACCCGGTTTCACAGAAGATGATCAGAAACAGGATGGCGTAAACCCAGACGCCATAGTTCTCGAACAGCTCTTTCAGATGCACGTCAACGTGCAGGATAAAGTCGATTGCAAAGAGGATCAGATCCATTTTTTCCATACCCATAAAGTGAACGGCGTGGAGTCTACGCCAATGCCATTCGGGCGACAATCACCGGCCAGCCTCTTTTTCATCCTGCAGAGCCCACCTTCAAATGAAACCGTTTTTCCGCTTCCTTCGAGGGTGGGAGCGCACAGAGTGATGTCGAGCGTGGTGTTGAAAAGGTGAACTAGGAGGCCTGTTCCAGATCGCTGCGCACTGCAGGGGGAAGACAACGCTCCCAACCCCATAGCAACACCAGCAGCAGGGTCACATCATCAAACCAACCCAGCAAGGGCACCACGTCGGGGATAAAATCCACCGGACTGATGCCATAGAGCAGGATAAGGATCACCAGGGCTCTCGCCCACCAGGGGGTACCGGGATGGCGAAAGCCCTGATAGAGACGACGAAGTCGTTGCCAGACAAGCCAGCGTTTGCGGCTCATGATTCGATCAACGCGCTGCGCAGCCGCTGGATCTGATCCCGCAGTGCCGCCGCCTGTTCGAACTCCAGATCCCGGGCATGCTGGAACATCTGCTCCTCCATCCGCTTGATCTCTTTGGCAATCTCGCTGGCTGAGCGGACATGGTATTCCCCTTGCGGCTCGGCTGCCTTGCGCATCCCCTTGCCTGGTTTGCCTGCCGTGCGGCTGCCCCCCATGTCCATCACATCGCCAATGGATTTGTTGAGCCCTTTGGGGGTGATCCCATGCTTGAGGTTATGGGCATGCTGCAAGGCGCGGCGCCGCTCGGTCTCCTCAATGGCTACCTTCATCGAGTTGGTGATGGTATCGCCGTAGAGAATGACCTTGCCGTTGAGGTTACGCGCCGCACGGCCGATGGTCTGGATCAGCGAACGAGTGGAGCGCAGGAAGCCCTCTTTATCTGCATCGAGAATTGCTACCAGCGACACTTCCGGCATGTCGAGACCTTCCCGCAGCAGGTTGATGCCCACCAGCACATCGAACTTGCCAAGGCGCAGATCGCGAATGATCTCCACCCGCTCGACCGTGTCGATATCGGAGTGGAGATAGCGCACCTTGACGTCGTGCTCCGCCAGATACTCGGTCAAGTCTTCCGCCATCCGCTTGGTCAGGGTAGTAACCAGCACCCGCTCCTCCACCGCGACCCGTTTGCGGATCTCGGAAAGGAGATCGTCCACCTGAGTGGTCACCGGACGCACCTCGATCTCCGGATCGAGCAGGCCGGTTGGGCGTACCACCTGCTGCACCAAATCGCCGCCGGACTTCTCCAGCTCGTAGGGGCCGGGAGTCGCCGAAACAAACACCGTCTGCGGCATCAGCGCTTCAAATTCGTCGAACTTGAGCGGCCGGTTGTCCAGCGCCGAGGGGAGCCGGAAGCCGTACTCCACCAGGGTCTCCTTGCGGGAGCGGTCCCCTTTGAACATGGCGCCGATCTGCGGCACCGTGACGTGGGACTCGTCGATGATGAGCAGACCGTCCCCCGGCAGGTAGTCAAACAGGGTGGGCGGCGGCTCCCCCGGCGCACGGCCGGAGAGGTAGCGGCTGTAGTTCTCGATACCGGAGCAGTAACCCAGCTCCTGCATCATCTCAATGTCGAACTGGGTACGCTGGCTGATGCGCTGCTCTTCCACCAGCTTGTTGAGGGACAACAGCTGCTCACGGCGACTGCGCAGCTCCTCCTTGATATGCTCGATAGCCCCCAGAATGGTCTCGCGCGGGGTGGCGTAGTGGGTCTTGGGGTAGATGGTGTAGCGCACTACCGTCTGCTCGATAGCGCCGGTCAGGGGATCGAACTGGGAGAGGCGCTCCACCTCTTCATCAAACAGCTCTACCCGCAGCGCCAGCTTGTCAGATTCGGCGGGGTAAATATCGATGACTTCACCGCGCACCCGGAAAGTACCGCGTTGAAACGCCATGTCGTTGCGGGTGTACTGCAGCTCGGCGAGACGGCGCAGGATATCCCGCTGGTTGATCACATCCCCCACTTTGAGATGCAGCATCATGCTCAGATAAGCTTGGGGATCCCCCAGACCATAGATGGCCGACACCGAAGCAACGATCACCACGTCGCGCCGCTCCAGCAGCGCCTTGGTGGCCGACAATCGCATCTGCTCAATGTGATCGTTGATCGAGGCATCCTTCTCTATAAAGGTGTCGGTGGTCGGCACATAGGCTTCGGGCTGGTAGTAGTCGTAGTAGGAGACGAAATACTCTACAGCGTTGTCGGGGAAGAACTCCTTCATCTCGCCATAGAGCTGGGCGGCCAGGGTCTTGTTGGGAGCCAGGATCATGGTCGGGCGGTTCAGAGTGGCGATGACGTTGGCCATGGTGAAGGTCTTGCCTGAACCGGTCACCCCGAGCAGGGTCTGGTGGGCCAGCCCCGACTCGATGCCATCCAGCAGTTGGGCAATCGCCGTGGGCTGATCCCCGGCGGGTTGAAACTGGCTGGCTAACTTGAACAATTTGCTCATGAACACTCCCGACACAAAACAGCAAAGGAGCAGTGTAACCGAGGGTTTGGCAGCGGTACACCCGTGCCATCATCCCGCGAATGGCTTGACCACCCAGGACACCTTCTGTATGATGCTCCTCCTTGCCTGATGTTCCCCCGTAGTTCAGTCGGTAGAACGGCGGACTGTTAATCCGTATGTCACTGGTTCAAGTCCAGTCGGGGGAGCCAATTCCTCACCATCTCGGTGCAAGTTATCCACTTTAGTGCCCTCTCCTGCCAATTTTAATGCACAAGATCCTTCTTGCTGCTGACGCTCCCTTTTGTTACCCGTCCCGGCTCGACAGAGTTTTCTCCTGTCGCATCTAACTATTTGATTTTTATACAAACATTTTTCTTCCGGTATTTTTTGAACAGCCCTTGCATCCCAGTACTGGCGCGGCTTTCAGGGCGATGAACAAGTTTCATAAACAGGGTTATCCACAGATTCTGTGGGTAAGTGCAGCAAGCCCTGTCAGGACGCGGGATTGCCCTTGATGGCCCCCGGCAAAGAGTCATTTTGCTGGCCAACCTGATTTTATGCTGTTTTTTAGCCCCCTCAGGAACAGCGGGGTGACAGGCTCTATTGGCACTTTTCAGAGGCATCTTTTTGCCAACCCTTTTCCCGTGGGCGAACGGGCAAATATCAAGCTGACTTGCCCCTCAGCCAACCATGGCGGCCATCGGTTGAATCTGCTGAAACTGATCCCCGCCAAGCGGCTGAACAGCAGAATCTAAAATATCGGCCTGCGCCAGAGCACTTCGGTCGCGGGCAGCAGATTTCACTAATTGACAACGACGGTTACAGCAAAAATTGCCAGATTTCATCCGCTTGTCTCCCTATCACGCCGCAGGTTCCACAAATAGCGTCCGATAACGTCCGATTAATCGCACCCTTGCGCTTCTTTATTGGGGATAGATCCGGCACAATATCGACCCCACTTTTTTCCTCGGTTTTTCCGGGCATGACCATAGATTTCGTGACACTGCTACATCAAAGCGACTCCCTGCTGCTGTTCGTGGTATTGGCCTTCGGCCTGCTGCTGGGCAAGGTGCGAATTGGCAACTTTCAGATTGGCAACACCATCGGCGTGTTGTTCACCGCCCTGCTGTTCGGCCAGATGGGCTTCGAATTTGCAGCCACCACTGAAAACGTCGGCTTTATGCTGTTCATCTTCTGTGTAGGGATCGAGGCGGGCCCTCACTTCTTCAGCGTCTTCCTGCGCGACGGCATCCACTACATCACCCTGACCCTGGTGATCTTGCTGACCGCCCTGTTGCTGACGGTGGGGCTGGCCAAGTTCTTCAATCTGGGGCCGGGCATGGCGGCGGGGATCCTGGCGGGTTCCCTCACCTCGACCCCGGCGCTGGTGGGTGCCCAGGATGCCTTGCGCAGTGGTCTGCTCAACCTGCCCCATCAGACCGATATGCAGGCGGTGCTCGACAACATGGGCATCGGCTACGCCCTGACCTATCTGGTGGGCCTGGTGGGTCTGATGCTGGTCGTGCGATACCTCCCTTCGCTGGCACGGCTCGATCTCAACACCGAGGCGCAAAAAATTGCCCGTGAGCGGGGTCTCTCCGACAGCGACAGTCGCAAGACCTACCTGCCCATCATCCGCGCCTATCGGGTTGGCCCCGAACTGGCTGCCTGGATTGGTGGCCGCACCCTGCGTGAAACCGGCATCTATCCCCACACCGGCTGTTATGTGGAGCGGATCCGCCGCAACGGCATTCTCGCCAGTCCCGATGGCGATGCCGTCATTCAGGAAGGGGACGAGATCGCGCTGGTCGGCTATCCCGAGAGCCACGAGAAGCTGGACGTCAACTACCGCAACGGTAAAGAGGTGTTTGATCGCAACCTGCTCGACCTGCAGATCGTCACCGAAGAGATCGTGGTAAAGAATGACTCCGTGGTAGGCCGCCATCTGGTGGAGCTCAACCTCACCGAGAAAGGGTGCTTCCTCAACCGGGTGGTACGCTCCCAGATCGAGATGCCGTTCGATCGCAACATCATGCTGCAAAAGGGCGACGTGTTGCAGATCAGCGGCGAGAAGCAGCGGGTCAAACTGCTGGCCAACAAGATCGGCTTTATCAGCATCCACAGCCAGACCACGGATCTGGTGGCCTTCACCACCTTCTTCGTACTCGGCCTGCTGATCGGCTCCGTTTCGCTGGTGTTCGGTCAGATCGAATTCGGTCTCGGCAACGCAGTCGGCCTGCTGCTGGCAGGCATTCTGATGGGTTACCTGCGGGCCAACCACCCGACGGTCGGCTATGTGCCGCCCGGCGCGCTCAGATTGGCCAAGGATCTCGGTCTGGCGGTCTTTATGGTGAGCACGGGCCTGAAAGCCGGTGGCGGCATCCTCGACCACCTCAGCGAGGTGGGTACGGTAGTGCTCTTCTCCGGCATGCTGGTGACCACCTTGCCGGTGCTGGTTGGCTATCTGTTCGGGGTCTGGGTGCTCAAGATGAACCCGGCGCTGCTGCTCGGTGCCATCACAGGTGCCCGTACTTGTGCCCCGGCGATGGATGTGGTCAACGAGGCCGCCAACAGCTCCATTCCGGCGCTTGGCTATGCAGGTACCTATGCGGTGGCCAACGTGATGCTGACGCTGGCAGGCTCCTTTATTATCGGCTTCTGGTTCTAACCAGTAACCATCAAATTACCGCTAACAAAGAAGGGAGCATCAGGCTCCCTTCTTGCTATCTGCCTTTCTCCCAAGATGCGGAGCAGGCTTATTGGTGTAATCTCACCTGACACCAACCATCAGCGCTGAACTCTGCCCCCTATCCTACAATGGTTGACGCTCTGCTCTGCTCTGCTCTGCTCTGCTCTGCTCTGCTCTGCTCTGCTCTGCTCTGCTCTGCTCTGCTCTGCTCTGCAATGAGTGATGGCAGATCACGGAAACAAAAAAAGCGCCCTGAGGCGCTTTTTTCATATCAACCGGATAATCATGCTTTGAACTTGCTGAACACCAGGGAGGCGTTGGTACCGCCAAAGCCGAAGCTGTTGGACATGACGGTGTTGAGCTCGGCCTCTTCGTACTCGCGCACGATGGGCAGACCTTCGGCCTTCTCGTCCAGAGTCTCGATGTTGATGCTGGGAGCGATAAAGCCGTGCTCCATCATCAGCAGTGAGTAGACAGCCTCGTGCACGCCGGCAGCGCCGAGCGCATGGCCGGTCATCGCCTTGGTGGCAGAGATCTTGGGACCGTTGGCACCAAACAGAGTCTGGATGGCTTCCAGCTCCTTGGTATCGCCAACCGGGGTGGAGGTACCGTGGGTGTTGATGTAATCAACCTTGCCAACCCCCTGCATTGCCATCTTCATGCAACGCACCGCGCCTTCGCCGCTCGGCGCGACCATGTCATAGCCATCGGAGGTAGCACCGTAACCGGTCAGCTCGGCATAGATGTGAGCACCACGGGCCAGCGCATGTTCCAGCTCTTCGATCACTAGGATGCCGCCGCCACCGGAGATAACGAAACCATCGCGATTCGCATCATAGGTACGGGAGGCTTTTTCCGGCATGTCGTTGTACTTGGTGGAGAGGGCCCCCATGGCGTCAAACTGGATGGTAGAGGACCAGTCCAGCTCTTCACCGCCACCGGCGAAGACCACATCCTGTTTGCCAAGCTGGATCAGCTCAAGCGCGTGACCGATGCAGTGAGCAGAGGTGGCGCAAGCTGAACTGATGGAGTAATTGACACCCTTGATCTGGAACGGGGTCGCCAGGCAAGCAGAGGTGGTGGAGGACATGGTGCGCGGCACCATGTAAGGGCCCACACGCTTGACCCCTTTCTCGCGGGCGATGTCCACAGATTCCGAGGTGTTCTTGCCGGAGGCACCACCTGAACCGACAACCAGGCCGGTACGCTCGTTGGAGACCTGATCTTCCGCCAGACCGGCATCTTCAATGGCCTGCTGCATGGAGAGATAGGCGTAGGCCGCAGCGTCGCCCATGAAACGCATGACTTTACGGTCGATCAGTTCAGACGGATCGAGTTTGATGTTACCCCAGACACGGCTGCGCAGGTTGTGCTGCTCGAACTGCTCGGAATAGGTGATGCCGGATTTACCTGCTTTCAGGGAGGCCAGCACTTCTTCCTTGTTGTTGCCGATACTGGAGATGACGCCGATACCGGTGATCACTGCTCTTCTCATTAATTCATCTCGTCTGGAAAAACTGGCGCCAAGTCTACCCGCTTTCGGCTGCCAAACTGGTCTGCTTTCACGTAGAATGCCCGCGATTTTGTGACGCGAGCCGAGGAAAACGTGAGTCAAACATCCTTACATCATGCCCGATTGGACTGGAATGAAGCGGGAACTCCTGTCTCCAGTGACTTCGGGGATGTGTACTTTTCCAATGATAACGGTCTAAGTGAAACCCGCTACGTCTTTTTGCAGCAAAACCGGCTACCTGCGCGATTTTCGCACCACGATAGTGACAGTTTCGTGATAGGTGAAACAGGTTTCGGCACAGGCCTTAACTTTCTGGCGACAATGCAAGCCTTCCTGGAACAGGCGCCCCAATCCGGTAACGGCTCCCGTCTGCACTTCATCAGTTTCGAGAAATACCCCCTGACCCAAGACGATCTGCGCAAGGCGCTGGCCGCCTGGCCTGAACTTGGCCACTTGAGCCAGGATCTTGTCGCCCAGTGGCCGCTGCCGCTTTCCGGTTGCCACCGCCTGCATTTTGCGGGCGGCCGCATTCGCCTCGATCTCTGGTTGGGCGATATCAAGGACATGATGCCGCAACTGCCCCACCACGCTGAGGGGCTGGTGGATGCCTGGTATCTGGATGGTTTTTCCCCGGCCAAGAACCCGGAAATGTGGACACAGGAGCTGTTTGATGGTCTCGCTCGCCTCGCCCGTCCCGATTGCTCCATCGCCACCTTTACCTGTGCCGGTTTTGTCCGTCGCGGCCTGATTGCTGCAGGCTTTGCCATGAAGAAGGTGAAAGGGCATGGTAGCAAGCGGGAGATGCTGGTGGGTGATCGCACCGACAAGCAGCCGCAGCATACCATCGCCCCCTGGTATGCCCGTCCTGCCGGACGCACTGGCGAGGTGGTGATCATCGGCGGCGGCATCGCCTCGGCCATGACGGCGCTCTCTCTGGTGGAGCGGGGTCGCAAGGTGACGTTGCTGTGTGCAGATGGCGAACCGGCCACCGGCGCTTCCGGCAACCGCCAGGGCGCGCTCTACCCCCTGCTCAACGGCGAGCACGATGCCCTGTCACGCTTCTATTCCCTCGCCTTTGGCTATGCCCGCCAACGGCTGCTGACGTTGGCCGAACGCCATCCTATCGCTTTCGAATTATGCGGAGTGACACAGCTCGGTTATGACGACAAATCGGCAGCCAAGTTGGTGAAAATGAGCCAGGGCCCCTTCCCGTCCGAACTGATGCATCCCCTCTCTACAGCAGAGGTAGAGCAGGTGGTTGGCCTGCCCTGTGGCCACAGCGGCGTCAGTTACCCGCTGGGAGGCTGGCTCTGTCCGGCCGATCTCACCCGAGCCGCTATTAAAGAAGCACAAGCCAGCGGCCTGCTTGAGGTGGTGTTCAACACCGAGGTGGTTGCCATTGCCGAGCAGACAGATGCTTGGCACATAGAGAGCCAGGACGGTCGCCACTGGCAGGCCCCCAATCTGGTGGTCGCCGCCGGTCACCAGTTGCCAGCACTGCTCCCCTTTGCCGAGCTGCCGCTCTATCCGGTGCGCGGTCAGGTAAGCCATGTGCCGACCTCGGCCAGCTTGCGTCAGCTCGAGACCGTGCTCTGCTACGATGGCTACCTCACACCTATGCACAACGATCAACACTGTATTGGTGCCAGCTATGGCCGCAACCAGAGCAGCCTTGAGTTTCGTGCCGAGGAGCAAATCCAGAATCAGGTGCGGTTGCAAGCCTGCCTGCCGGAGCAAACCTGGCCCGCCGAAGTGGATGTGAGCGGCAACGAGGCGCGCGTAGGGGTGCGTTGTGCCAGTCGGGATCACCTTCCGGTGGTGGGGCCAGTGGCCAGATTGCAAGGTCTGGCGGATCACTATGCGCAGCTGCAGCATGATCAGCACAATGCCCAGCCACTCCCCCTTCACCCCGGCCTCTATGTGCTGGGGGCGCTCGGCTCGCGGGGCCTCTGCTCGGCGCCGCTCTGTGGTGAGCTGCTCGCCAGCGAGATCTGCGGCGATCCCCTGCCGCTGGCCGCCGATCTGCTGGAAGTGCTCCACCCTGCCCGTTACTGGGTACGCAAGCTGCTCAAGGGCAAAGCACTAGTCTGAACCGGACTCTGCAAACAAATAGAATGGCCGCCCATCGGGCGGCCATTCTATTTATCAAATCATTCGATAAAGAGGCGTGTTGGCAGGATATCGGACCCTCTATAGCGCTCACTTGGGCCAATGCACCCCGAGCTGTTCGCCATAACCCGTCTGACGCTGGAAATCGTCTACCCGTGCCTTCACCTTGTTCAATTCGCCACTGCCCGCAGCCCAGGCGGCATAGCGCAACGCCTGGCAATCTGCATGGCCTGGTAGTGCCGCAATCGCCCCGCCCACCTGATTTCCGCCTTGCAGCACCATCTCTTTGAAACGGGATTCATAGTCAAACATGCTGGAGAGCAGCCGACCCCAGCGCTGGCGAGCAGGGTCACTCCCCTCCGAACTCTGACGCCAGCGGGGCAACAATACAGTGGCATGAGTCGTTACCGTTACCCGTTTGAGCTGGCAACGCCCCGGCAACTGGTCGGTTTCCAGCTGCCAGTCCACCTGATAACTCGCCTTGCCGAGCACAGGCTTGCCATTCACCTTGGGAGCACTCTGGGCAATCGCCCGGGCAAGCTGCTCCGGACCGGTTGCATTGACCTCATAAAAACGGACATTGATGCGGGACTCTGGCACCACTTGCGGCCGGCTCGGCTGAGCCTGACTCATCAGGGGCAACAGCAATAGCACGCTCCCCACTACTCCATAAACCTTGCTGACCATGCCAGACTACCTTCCTTGATTGCACGGGCGGAGTACCAACCTTGGTGAAACCCACCGCCACACAGATGACGGGTATAGCCTATGTGTGACCAAGAGGCGGCGCAATACAATGATGAGCCCAGAAATCAGAGCAAGCTCACAGGTTGCGTGAGCAAAGTATGGCACAAGGATGAAACTGTATTTTTATTGAGCAGGACGACTGATGCGCTGCCAGTCGAGGTGATAGTTTTTCACATTGATGTCATGACCATCTATCTGAATGAAATGATCATTTTTAAGACGGTTGGCAAAAAAGTCCTGATCTGCCCCCTCATTGAGCCACAGCTCGCAAAGTCCCCGTTTTCCCTCTTTGGCATAAAATCTCGGGGTGACCAGCAACGCGACCCCATCTACCCGGATGGCATGACGGGCCAGGCAGTTTGCTTCGGTGGTTTTGGATGCCAGCGCGGCAAAACGGGGTCTGTTCCCCTCGGCAACCACCAGTACGCCGTAAGAGTGAGGAGCCATGAGACGCCGCATGGCGACCGCCTGATGAGGACCGGTTTGATGAAAACCGTCATTGGTTACCGCAAACACGCAAGTAGGTGAAAATAGCATCGCGAGCAGGAAAAGAGAGCGTTTAATGCCTGAAAAATCACCAATCACCATATAAAAGCCTCAAAAGACAACCAAGGCTGGCAAGGGTAGGTAGCCAAACCCGCTGGGTAAAGTACCTTTACCTTTCTTTAATTCTGTTCATGGGGTTAAACGTTGATTTAGCTCACACAACATCCTGTTTCCAGTCGCCACTCTACCCCTATCGGAATAGACTCCTTCCACTCTCATCCAATCAGAAGGCAACATATGCTGGAACTCATTGTTGGCACCCTGGTCACCCTGGTGGTGGGCCGTGCCATTTTCAAAGGATACTCCGCAACCGGGGTGCTGCTGAGCGGCGGCTTGCTGCTGCTGGTCATCACCGCCATGATGGGCAAGCCGGTATTGCCGAGCAAGGTGGTCAGCACCGGCTATATCGCAACCGATATCTTCGAATACGTCCGCTTCCTGCTCAATGATCGTGGCGGTGGACTGGGGATGCTGATCATGGTGCTCTGTGGCTTCGCCGGCTACATGAGCCATATCGGCGCCAACACCATTCTGGTCAAGCTGGCCAGCAAACCGCTCGGCATCATCAAATCCCCCTATATCCTGCTGGTGGCTGCCTATCTGGTGGCCTGCGCCATGTCGCTGGCGGTGAGCTCCGCTACCGGCCTCGGCGTGCTGCTGATGGCCACCCTGTTCCCGCTGATGGTCAACATGGGGATCTCCCGTGGCGCGGCTGCGGCCGTGTGCGCCTCGCCAGCCGCTATCATTCTGGCACCGACCTCAGGGGACGTGGTGATGGCTGCTCAGGCCGCCAACATGCCGCTGCTGGATTTTGCCTTCAAGCTGACCCTGCCCATCTCGCTGGTGGCGATCGCCTGCATGGCGGTGACCCACTTCTTCTGGCAGCGCTACCTTGATCAAAAATCCGGTGAGCACAACGAGCCGGTCGCCCCGGGTGATCTGGTGACGACTGCGCCTGCCTTTTACGCCATCCTGCCTTTTACCCCCATCATCGGAGTGCTGGTGTTTGACGGCAAATGGGGTCCGCAGCTGGATATCGTCACCATCATCGTCATGTGCATGGTGCTGGCCAGCCTGCTGGAGCTGGTGCGGATCCGCAATGGCAAGGAGCTGCTGGACGGTCTGCAGGTCTGCTGGCGCAACATGGCTGATGCCTTTGCCGGTGTGGTCATGCTGCTGGTCGGTGCCGGTGTCTTCGCCCAGGGTCTGATGACCGTCGGCTTTATCGACACCCTGCTGGCTCACGCGCAGGATCTCGGTTCGGGTGGTCTGATCATGATGCTGTCACTGGTAGTGATCACCACCCTGGCCGCCTTCACCACCGGCTCGGGCAATGCTCCCTTCTACGCCTTCGTGGAGTTGATCCCCAACCTGGCCAGCAGCCTTGGCATCAACCCGGCCTATCTGGTGATCCCGATGCTGCAAGCCTCCAACCTGGGTCGCACCATTTCTCCGGTCTCCGGGGTGGTGGTCGCCTGTGCGGGGATGGGCAAGCTCTCGCCGTTCGAGGTGGTCAAGCGCACCAGTATGCCGGTCGCCGTCGGCCTGCTGGTGGTGATCGTCGCCACCCAGATCATGGTACCCGCCTGATCGCTGACCAGCCCGGCACCCTGCCGGGCTGGTATCCTACCCCTCCTTTGCAGTAGACTCGGTGCTCATTTTCCCCCTAAGGAGGACCGAGATGAGTATTACGGTTCAACTTGCCCATTTCAGTGATTGCCACTCCCACTTCGATGGCGCGCCCATGAGCTTCTCCCCTGTCGGTGAAGGCCAGTGGCGCACCCAGTGCGGCGGTTATGCCCGGATCCTGACCCGACTGACCCAACTGCGTGCCAAAGCCGCAGCAGCCGGCCAGCGTTTTCTATTTCTGCACGGTGGCGACTCCTTTCAGGGTTCGCTCTATTTCAACCGCTTCAAAGGGCGCGCCAACGCCGACCTGCTCGCCATGCTGGCCCCCGATGCCATGGTACTTGGCAACCACGAGTTCGATCTGGGCAACGGCCCGCTGGTGGAGTTCTTGCGCCAGCTCGATTTTCCGGTGCTGGCCGCCAATCTGGACAACAGTCAGGAGCCAGCCGACACGCCGCTGGGGCTGTGGGATATTCCCCACCTCTACGACGCCCATCAGCCCTGGCATCGTCGGGTGATCGACGGGGTTCCCTTTGCACTGCTCGGCATCACCCTCGCCCAGATGGCTGCCATCGCCAACCCGGATCCCCACACCCGTTTCCACGCGGTCGCCGACACCCTCACCAGGGTGTTGCAGGAGATCAAGCGCGAAGGGATCCAGCATATCGTGCTGCTGAGCCACCTCGGGCTGGATCAGGACAAGCTGCTGGCCGAACGCTTCCCCGAGCTCAGTCTCATCATCGGCGGCCACACCCACAGCCTGCTCGGCGATCTCGCGCCGCTGGGTCTGCCAAGCGAAGGCAGTTATCCGCTGATGAACAACGGGGTGGCTATTTTGCATGCTGGCCACAGCGCCCTCTGCCTCGGTGTCTGCGAGCTCACCTTCGATGAGGCGGGCCGCGTCGTGCAGAGTCAGGGTCAGCTGGAGTGGCTCCCCTGGCAGCCCTGGCCGTACGCCTCCACGCCACCTGTCGGGCTCACCTTCTGTGAGCCGGACCCACAGCTTGAACAACATCTGGCCAAACGCTACCGGCCGGAGATTGAAACCATGAGCCAGCGCATCGTCACCCGACTGGCGGCGCCACTTCCCCATCAGCGGCTGCCGGATGCCACCCAGCCCCACGGCAGCCAGCTCGCCCCGCTGGTGGCCCGCGCCATGCTGACCGCCGCCCGTGAACAGGTAGGCGAGGTGGACTTTGCCCTGCACAATGCTGGCGGCGTGCGCTGCTCGCTGGAGCCGGGCCCCCTGAGCGAAGCGGATATCGCCGGTCGCCTGCTGCCGTTTGCCATTCCCCTCACCCTCTATCGGGTGCACGGTCACGAGTTGGCGGAGGCACTGGAGAATGCCATCGACAACGCCACCAACAACGGCGTGGTCGGCAATGGCAACGGCAGCTTCCCCTACACCGCGGGGGTGCGATTCACCTATCAGGCCGATCGGCCCAAGGGCCAGCGCATCACCCGACTGGAGTGGGAAGCCGCCCCCGGCCAGTGGCAAGCGGTCAATGCCGAACAGGTCTATCGCGGAGTGTCGAGCGCCTATACCGCCTCCGGCAAGGAGGGCTACACCGCACTGGCGCGTACCCTGACCCAGCACAATCAGGAGCTCGGCATCACCCTGGCCGACGCCTTTATCCGCTGGGCCCGTCACCTGCCGACACTGGAAGCGCAGCCGCCCCTGCTTGAGTACCTCAGTTGATGCAGAGGGGGGATGGCTTGCTACATCCCCTGACGGCCAATTTTGCCGCAGCCAGCGCCCGGTTCCCTGCAAGAACCGGGCTTTTTCGAGAATATTTGCCCCACACGGGCCCGCCCCATTGCATCGCACTCACTAGCTCGGCAAGATAGGCCCGCTTTCAAGACCAGCTGCAGGAACAGGCGACTTCATGAATCACTCCATCCGTTTCACTCCCCCTCGCGTCAACCCGGGTATCAAGCCAGCCATCGTGCTGCTTACCGCCCTGCTGGCGCTGCTCTTCTGTCTGCGCAACCCGCTCTTCCATACCATGGCGCCAGGCTTTGATGCCTCGCTGTTCGCGGTGATGGGCAAGATGTGGAGCGAAGGTGGCGTGCTCTATCGCGACATGATCGACATCAAGGGGCCGATGATCTTCGCCCTCGATGCGCTGGGCTATCGAATGGGGGGATTTGTCGGGATCTGGACACTGGAGTGGGTGCTCTGCTGGCTCGGATTGCTGGCCAGCTGGCAGGCCTTTGCACAGCTCGGACTCTCGTTCAAGGCACGCCTCGGCGCCATGCTGGCGGTGCTGGCTCTCTACGGCACCCGTTACTACTACGGCAACATGACTGAGGACTGGACCTTCCACCTCGCCCTCATCGCCCAGTGGGCCTTCATTACCCTGCTGCTGGACAAGGGATTTCGCTGGTGGCCGGCACTGGTGGCGGCACTCACCTTCGCCATCGTCGCCTGGATGCGCACCAACAACGGCGCCTTCTGGGGGGCCTGGTATCTGGTGCTGTTCTGCCACTGGTGTCTGCAAGAGAAGTGGCGTGACGCCATTCTGCTGCTCATCTCCAGCCTGCTGGGGCTGGCGCTGATTGGCGGCCCGCTTTACGCCTACTTCCAGCAGCATGATCTGCTGGCGGCCTTCAAATACTACGCCTTCGACATCTTCTTCGAAGGGAGCTACGGCAATGGCTTCTCCCCCATGGTGGGCGCCGTCGGCCTGCTGCGCACCGGCCTTATCATGCTGCTACCCGCCTTCATCATTCTGATGCTGAGCCGCCGTCAGGAGTGGTATCTGCCCGCCCTGCTGGCGACCCTGTTTGGGGTACTGTTTACCCTGATCGCCAACTCGGTCTCCGGCCATGTGTTCGATCACTACGACGTGCTCTATCTGCAACTGGCAGTGCTGCCGCTGGCGGTATTGCTGGATCGCAGCGAACAACAGGCTGATGCGATCGGCCTGCTCTGCATCTCGCTGGTGGTACTCACTGCCAGCTGGCTGCTGGCCCAGCAGCTCGCCTTTGGCTGGAGCACCAAGGAGTGGTCCCTCGAACGGGTCAACGAGGTGCTCGGCACCAGCCTGCTGTGGGCGCTGCCGGTGCTGATCCTCATCCCTCTCTGGCGCGCCTGGGATGTGCGCAGTGCCACCCCCTGGCTGGCAACGCTGGCCATGCTGCTGCTGATGATCAACAACGCCTGGGAAGGCACCCTCAAAGGTCGCCCTTTCAATCCGGCAGCTCAGGTACGGGTTGATCGCATCAAGGCCGAGACAGTCCCGAGCGACAAGATCTGGGTCGATGGCATCCAGCCGCAATATTATCTCTGGACCGATCGCCAGCCGGCTTCCGCCTACCTCTTCTTTGCCAACGTCAATCCGCCCTATGACGTGCGCGAGCGGGTGCTGGCCGATATCCAGCGCCAGAGCCCGAAGTTCATCATCGCCAAGCCGGATCGGGTGAGCGAGGAGCTGAAAAAGCCGAGCTCCCCTTCCCATCTCGCCTTCTATCAATACCTGACCAGCCACTATGAAGAGGTGGATCCGGGTCTCTATCGCCGACGCTGATCGTCAATACGCCCCGCAGGGCTGCCATTGTTGCAATGGCCGCCCTTTTTCTTGCGCCAGAGCCCCCTTGCAGCAGCGGCCCGCAGTAGGCAAGCCCGCCCGAGATAACTACAATGACGCTCTTTTTGATGTAACGAGTGACACCATGGCGGAACTGACTTATCTGGGCGGCTATCCCGACCCCCTCAAGGCACAGGTACAACAGCTGATTGCGGCGGGCAAGCTTGGGGAGATGCTGGCCAAACGCTATCCGGAGAGCCACCAGATCCAGAGCGACAAGGCGCTGCTCGCCTACACCATGGAGCTGAAGAACCGCTACCTCAAGAGCTCGGCGCCCCTGTCAAAGGTGGTGTTCGATGGCAAGATCAACGTGATCAAGGATGCCCTCGGTCTGCACACCTACGTCAGCCGAGTGCAGGGCAGCAAGCTCAAGGCCAAGAACGAGATCCGCATCGCCGCCCTGTTCAAGGAGGCACCGCCCCCATTCCTGAAAATGATCGTGGTGCACGAGCTGGCCCATATCAAAGTGAAGGATCACAACAAGAGCTTCTACCAGCTCTGCCAGCACATGGAGCCCGACTATCATCAACTGGAGTTTGATCTCAGGCTCTGGCTCACCTGGCGCGATATCGACAAGGCCAACCGCTAGGTAGACAACCGTTTCAGGGAGGAAACATGTCATTTGCCGCCACCCCCTTTGGTGCCACCCGCCTTATTGCCACTTTGGTAATGACCAGCTTGGGCCGCGCTGACTATCCCCGCAGCGCGTCACGTGGGCTGCTGGCCCTGCTGCTTCTGCTCGCGGGCCACAGCGCCCGGGCCGATGAGCGCTGGCAGAGCGACAGCTATCTCACCGAGAGCTTTATGGCCATCGCCATGGAGCGGGAATATGGCGAAGCCAGGCAGACCCGTTTTGCCCGCTGGCAGCAGCCGATCCGGCTGCAACTTATCAACGAATCGGGTGACAAGCCGCTGCAGGCCGACGTGGTGAAGGTACAGGCAGCCCATCTGGCCCGCATCACCGGCCACTCCATCAGCATGGTGACCGCAAAGCCCAACCTCACCCTGATCATGACCGACTACAGCAAGATGAAGAGCTGGGCCAACCGCACCATGGGGGGGGATCCATCAGTCAAGATGGCACTCAAGGAAGGGCTCTGCCTTGCCAACTTCGCAACCAATGCGAAACACGAGATCAGCCGTGCCACCATCATCATTCCGGTAGACTACAGCAGAGCCAAGGGGCGTTTTCTCGACTGCGTGGTGGAGGAGTTCACCCAGGTGATGGGTCTGCCCAACGACTCGGACAAGGTGTTTCCCTCCATCTTCAATGACAACAGCATCGACAGCTTTTTGACCGGGCTGGACTATGTGCTGCTCAAGATGGCCTATCACCCGGCCCTCAAAGCCGGAATGAGCAGTGCCGAGATCCGCGCCGCACTGCCCATTGCGCTGGCCGACCTGCGCGCCAAAGGGGAGATCCGCGAAGCCAACCGCCGGGTGCAGCAGCAGAGCCTGAAAAGCTGGGCGGGACTGTAACGGCATGGCTCAACCCAGAGCCAGACAAGCCACTGCGACTCACCACCAACAAAAAACGCAGCCACCTGGCTGCGTTTTTTGTTGTATGGGTATCAGCAGTGCATTAGCAGGCATGCCCGTTTATCCGCAGCCCATTTATCCACCGCCCAGAATTATCCACTGACCATGGGGATCAGGATGCGACGTTCTCTTCCGGCATCCAGCTGTCGGCGTTCTCCCACACCTCCTGCACCATAGCTTCGGCCAGCTCTTTGTCTTCCTTGCTGGCACGGCTGACGGTCAGGGCCATGGTACTGCCCGGCGCGACCCGCACATGGATGTCGGGAAATTTTTCGCCAAGCTGCTTGAGCAGCTCCTGACGCAGCGCCTCCATGGTCGAGGTCGGGATCTGATGTTTTCTGTCGATGATGATTTCAAGACGCATAGGAAACTTCTCCATGATTTATAACTGTATTTTTATCCAGTATTCATGGGAAGTAAAGTGCCAACTTGCACCAATCAGAAAAGATCCAGCTGCTGACCACAGATCCGGTCGAACGACTCGCCGATAAAGGGCAGGATGGCATCGGCAATGGGCCGCAACTGCTTGTCGATATAGTGCTCGTAATCGATGGCGCTGCGCCGGTACTCCAGCGGCTCGGGGCCATTGAGGGTCATCAGATAGGCGATGGCGCCCCGATGCTGATAGCGCTGGGGCAGCCCGCGGCGCAGGTTCTCCTCATCGGCCAGCCGCGCCGCACGCACATGGGGCGGCACATTCTTCTGATACTCTTCGAGCTTCTGGCGCAGCCGTTTGCGGTAGATAAGCAGATCGTCGTGACGACCGGCGCGGGTCTCATCCACCATGGTGCGCACATAGCCGCTGGGATCTTCATCGTGAAACACCAGCTCGTAGAGGCGGGTCTGAAACTGCTTGGCCAGCATGGTCCAGTCGGTGCGCACCGATTCGAGCCCCTTGAACACCAGCTGTTCACTCCCCTCACTGGCCTTGCCAACCAGCCCCGCATAGCGCTTCTTGCTGCCCTTCTCCAGCCCGCGGATGGTGGGCATCAGAAAGCGGCGATAGTGGGTCTCGTACTGGATCTCGAGATAACTCGGCAGGTCGAACTCTCGCCTGATCAGTGCAGCCCAGTTATCGTTGATCATTTGCGCCAGTCGCTGGCCAATCTCGTCCGCCTCATCCGGGCTGGTCTCGCGCCCCAGATGGACAAAAGTGGAGTCGGTGTCACCATAGATCACCTCGAACCCCTTCGCCTCAATCCACTCGCGGGTCTGCTGCATGATGCTGTGACCACGCAAGGTAATTGACGAGGCAAGTCGCGGATCATAGAAACGGCAGCCCCCCGACCCCAGCACCCCGTAGAAGGAGTTCATGATGATCTTGATGGCCTGGGAGAGTGCCTTGTTGCTGGCAGCCTTGGCTCTGTCCCTCGCCGCCCACAGGGTGGCGATGAGATCCGGCAAAAAGTGCCGCTCGCGGGAGAACATGGCGCCGCGAAAACCTAGAATGGCGTGGTCGGGGTGTTGCAACCCCTCGATGAGTCCCATGGGATCGATGCAGAAGGTGCGGATGATGCTGGGATAGAGGCTCTTGAAATCGAGCACCAGCACATGGCGATAGAGACCGGGTTTGGAGTCCATCACATAGCCGCCGGGGCTCGCCAGCCCACCGTCGGCCGGCAAATTGGGGGCCACGTAGCCGCCACGATGGAGCCGCGGCAGATAGAGGTTGGTAAAGGCCGCCACCGAGCCCCCTACTCTGTCCAGCTCAAGACCAGTGAGGGAGGCGCGCTCGATGGCAAAAGGGATGAGGTGGCAGTAGTCGAAGATCTCCCACACCAGCTTGCAATCTTCCAGGTTGTAGCGAGCCAGCGCCTCCTTGTCGGAGTGGAACAGCTCGGTGATCTTCTCCCCCCGATTGGCCACATCCTCGATATCCTTGCCACGGCCAAGCAGTTCGCTCGCCACCGCATCCAGGCTGTAGCTGGCAAACTGCCAGGTGGCGCTTTTCAGGGTATCGATGCCGTCGAGCACCATGCGCCCGGGAATGATGACGTTGCCGGTCTGGGGATCGCCCCGTGACGAGCGCCAGAAGCAGAGCTCACGACCCCGCCCGAGCCGCAGCCGCCGCTTGTTAAGCTCGGCGCGGCGCAGCAGCAGGCGAAAGTCAAAATTGACCACGTTCCAGCCAATCACCAGATCGGGGTCATGCTGGCTGAACCAGCTCTCCAGCGCACTCAGCAGGGCGCTCTCGTCCTCTACCCACTGGACCTGGGTGCCCCAGCTCTCAGCATCCGCCTCCGAGGTGCCGATCATGATGACCCGCGCATCCTGTTCGCTGTAAAGGCCGACCGAGAAGAGGGCACCGTCCATGGCGCACTCCACGTCGAGGGACACCCAGGAGAGGGTTGGCGTCACCGCCTGCGGCGCGCAGCGCGCCTCGTTGACCTCCCAGTAGCCCTGCTTGCCTCCCTTCTTCACCGCCCGGCCATCGAAACGCACACCAGCTGTGATGAAACGCTCCATCAGAAACCGCTCCGGCAGCCGGATATCCGCCTCAAAGTGCTCCAGCCCGCGAATAAGCAGCAGCTCGATGGCGCGGTGAAAGGCGCTCAGGGTGGCGAAATAGCAGCCCACCACAGGGCGACCGTCGAAGGTGTGCATTGGCAGGCGGCGAAACCGCCCGCTCACCCCGGCCCCCTTGAACAGCTCGGCGGCTTCTGCCATATGGCTCTGCGGCAGGAAGAACACCGGCTCCTGTCCCGGCACCACCACCCGTACCGGCCCCTGCGCGCTCCAGAGCCACATCACGATTTCGGTGGTGGCTGCCTGCCCGTTGCGGCCGCGCACGTCCCGACCGTGGCGGGTCAGGATAAAACCGTCGAGGGGCGGAGTGGCGGGTACAGTGGGCTGGGTTGCAGTCATGAAGCGTAAAGGGGCTGTCCGAGAATGGGACTATTGTACGTTCATACAGTGCCTACTCGCAATCGTCATGCTGGCTGCGAGGCGGGAGTCAAACTGGTAAGCTCGATCCGGTCGTTATTCCCGCTCATCCCGTTCTGACCACTCTTCGCCGACAAAAGGAGTCTTTGTGGCAATCTATTCCCTGCTGGATCAGCTGGCTATCCCCTACTAGCGTGTCGATCATCCCCCCGTATTTACCTGTGAGGAGGCGAGCAAGCTGCTGCCCGACCTGCCCGCCGCCAAGACCAAGAACCTCTTTTTACGCGACCCGAAAAGCGAGCGGCTGTTTCTGGTGGTGAGTCCGGAGGAGCGCCGGGTCGATCTCAAGGCGCTGGCAGCCATGCTCGGCGTCAAGCGGCTGAGCTTTGGCTCCCCCGAGCGGCTCGATGCGGTACTCGGCCTCACCCCGGGCTCGGTGACCCTGCTCGCCATGGTGCGCGACAGGGAAAATGCGGTAGAGCTGGTGGTGGACGAGGCCATCTGGCAAGCCGAGCAGATGCAGTGCCATCCGCTGGTCAACACCGCTACCCTGATCATCCGCCTCGACGATGTGCGCCGCCTGCTGGCCCACCTCGGTCGGGAGGCCAACGTCATGCGGCTGCCGGTCATTATTGACTGACCCAAGAGTGTGGGAAGCATAAACGCTCCGGCGTCATGCCCCGCCCCTGATTAATCGAGTCAGCAGCCCTCTTGTGGCGGTTGTTGCCGCGATCGTGCCCGGATCACTTGAACCATTGCTCAACGGCGCAATTCATGCTGTGATCCGGCCCAGTCACCCGGCCCTGAGGTCGCTGCGCCGTTCTCGGCAGGAAGAGCCCAAACCCTTGATGCAGAGTCTGTTTTCCTCGGCCCAGTTGCTGAGTCTGGTGCTGTTCGTCAGCCTGTCGCACATCGGGGTCGCGGCCATTTTCGCCTACCTGTGGCATACCCAGCGACAGCTGCGCTCCCTGCTCTACTGGTCGGCCAGCGAACTGGCCATCGCCGCCGCCTTTGGCTGCCTGCTGCTGCGACCCCTTACGGGAGAGATCTCCCTTGCCAATATCCTGCTTACCAATCTGCTGATCATCGCCACCCCGCTACTCTATGAGCGGGGGCTGCGCCACTTCTTCCGGCGCGAGGCCGACCGTTTCGGCTGGCTCTGCCCGCTCCTTGCCCTCGCCGGCTTCCTGCTATTCGCTGTCACCGCCACACAGCTACCGCAGGATGACATACACAGCCGGATCGTGGTGCTATCCGGGGCCATCTCGCTGCAAATGTGCCTGCTGCTGTGGCAGCTCTGGCGCTATCAGCGGTTGGCACCCGCCTACCGGGTGCTGCGCTTTGCCATCTTGCTGCTTGCGCTGCAACTGGCCCTGCAACTGATCAGGATGGCCAAGCATCAGTGGTGGCCGGAGTCGGCTGCCTCCAGCCTGACCGATCCCCTGCTCGGCCCGGTGATCCTGCTCAGCCTGCTCTTTACCATTGCCCGCAGCTTCATTTTGCTGAGCCTGGTCCACACCCGCCAACAACAAGCCCTGCTGGCCACCCAGCGCGAGCTGGAGCGGCGCGCCAACCTGGATGCCCTGACCGGACTGGACAGCAGACACTATTTCGAACACCAGGTGGCCCTGCGTGCCCGCGAGATGGCTAGCCCCGGCCAGCTGCTGCTGATCGATCTGGACAACTTCAAGCAGATCAATGACCGCCACGGTCATCCCGCTGGCGACGCCATGCTGCGGGCGGTGGGACGGGTGATCCGGGAGAGCCTGCCGACGGCGGGGCTAGCCGGGCGCCTTGGCGGCGACGAGCTGGCGCTGCTGGTGATGGAGACTTCGCAAACGCTGCCGGCCTGCTGCCAGACCCTGCAGCAGCGGGTCGCAGACGCCACTCGGTCGCTGGCCGGTGGCCCCATCAGCCTCAGCATAGGGCTCACTTCGCTGCAGCAGGGCGAGAGCTTTGAGCAGGCCTATTCGCGCGCGGATCGGGCACTCTATGCCGCCAAACAGGCTGGCCGCCAGCGCGCCTGCATCCAGGAGCCACACCACAGCGAACCCTGGCCGCTGTGGCCTCTGGCCACCCAGACCTGATGCAACCCCTCATCGAGTGCCGGGCCGCTCGGCTGACCGACGCCCCCGCCTACCGCCGCTACGAGGCCGAATGTGGCGCCGCCGGGTTGCCGCTCTATCAGGTGGCGCAATTCGGCTCGACTCAGTGGCTGCAGGAGTTGCTCGCCCATGCCAATGGCCTGCATCTGCCGCCGGGCTACCTACCGACCACCACCTATTTTGCCCTCGAAGGGGAAGCGCTCCTCGCCACCTTGCGCCTGCGCCACGGCGACAAGCCAAGCCACCCACCAGTGGCTTGGCTATATCGATTACGAGACCATCCCACCCGCCGGGGTGAAGGTGCCGCCCGCATCCTGCTCGGTTGAGTGCAGCGCCATGTGCTCAGCGAACCTGTGCTCATCAGCTGTGACAAGACAAATCCCGCCTCGCTCAAGGTCATTGAAGCTGCAGATGGACAATGGCTGGATCGCCGCTATCATACCGGCGATCTCTGCTGGGTCCGGTTTTACCGGCTGGCCCCGGCCAAGAGGCCAGGGCTGTGCGGCAGACAATAAAAAAGATCACCACTAGGCGCTCTTTTTCCATTGACCACGGCCACCAACAAGATCAGTAGCTGTCTTCCTCTTCGGCCTTCATCCTGGCCTGACGAGCCAGTGCCTCCTCCTGGGCGCTCTCGATCTCGTGCAATACAGAATCGAGATCCACCTGCTCGCGGCTCTCCTCGAACAAGCCGGTCAACTCGCTGTCGGGGGTCAGTTTGCCATCTTCATACAGGGCCCACATCTCCCGGGCGTAGCGGGTCTTGAGCAGTTCGGGGGCATACATGCCGTAGTAGTTGCGCATGTTGTTGACGTCCCGCTCCAGCATCGCCTTGGCCTGGTTGTTGGCGGCGGCATCCACCACCTGGGGCAGGTCGATGATGACCGGGCCCTGTTCATCCACCAGCACATTGAACTCGGAGAGATCCCCGTGGATAAGACCAGCGCAGAGCATCCGCACCACATAGCGGATCACCTTGGCATGGTCGATGACCGCCTGCTCGGGGGTGAGTGCCACATCGTTAAGGCGCGGCGCGACATTGCCATCCTCATCGGTGATAAGTTCCATCAAGAGGACGCCATCGAGGCAAACATAGGGCTGCGGCACCCGCACACCGGCCGCCGCCAGCTTGAACAGGGCGTCGACCTCGGTGTTCTGCCACACCTCTTCATGCTGTTTACGGCCGTACTTGGAGCCCTTCTCCATGGCGCGAGCGCTGCGGCTGTTACGCACCTTGCGCCCCTCCTGATAGACCACAGCCTGCTTGAAGCTGCGCTTGGACGCCTCTTTATAGACTTTGGCGCAACGGATCTCGTCGCCGCAGCGCACCACATAGACGTCGGCCTCTTTGCCGCTCATCAACCGGCTGACGACCTCATCGACCAGGCCGTCATCAACCAAAGGTTGGATTCGATTTGGAATTTTCATGGCCGCCCTTTTACCCTATTTCCGCTCTCGAAGATAGCTCCGCGCACGCTCACCTGCCTCTCCCTTTCATAAGACACCCTGTTATCCCCTGTTTGCGCTGTTTTTGTCCACCCGTTCGCCTTAAAAACCACCAGCAGCAGACCAAATACGAAAGGCGCCAGTGCCAACAAAAATGGCCCGCAAGCGGGCCAATTTTCAAGGTTCGGGCGGCAAGCCCTGACGAATACGCTGGATCCCCGCTTCATAGAGGCCGTCATCCCCCTCCTGGTGCTCCAGGGTTTCGAAGATCTTGAGAAACCACATGTACTGCTCGGGATGGCGCGCCACCTGCATCTCCACCACCCGGTTCATGGCGTTGACGTCTGCCAGCAGATCGGCGGTGGGATAAGGGTCAAACGGCGGCTCGATCTCCAGCAGATAGCGCCCCTCATCCTCGTCATAGCTGGCGAAGATGGGCACCGCTCTGGCACCGGTCAGCTTCACCAGCTTGGGCAAGGCTGGCAGGGTTGCCTTGGGGCGACCAAAAAAGGGAACAAACACACTCGCCTCGCGGCCGTGATCCTGATCTGGCAGGTAGAAGAAACTGGCACCAGCGCGGATCGACTTGATCGCCGGCTTGATCCCGGCGCTGCGCTCGTACACCTTGCCCCCTTTGGCCCGCTCGCGGTTGATGTACCAGTCGAACACCTGATCTTTCGGGCTCTTCATCATGGTGCACATCTCAATGCCCATCATGGAGAAGTAGCGGCCAATCATGTCGACCGCCCAGGTATGAGGCACCACCAGGATCACTGGGCGGTCCGCAGCCTGCTCCGCTTGCACATGCTCCCAGCCGGTGACCTTGATGCGGCGGGTCAGCCGCGCCTTGCTGCGCCAGCTGAGCTCGCCAAAGCCCATAAAGGTCTTGAGCCCGACCCGGATCGATTTGAGCAGCAGCGCCTGACGTGCTGCGGCATCCAGCTCGGGAAAGCAGATCTTGAGGTTGGTATCGGCGATGTAGGCCTGCTTTTTCGAAAAACGCAGCAGGGTTGGAGAGACCATATCGGCAAAGCGATCCCTCAGTCTCGCGGGGGTAAATGCCAGCAGGGAAAGCAGGCCCAGCGCACACCAGCTGCCCCACCATTTGGGATGCAGCAGGCGGCTATGAAATGAGGTATCAAATACCGGATCTAACGCAGACATGGCGGCCATCAAGTCATCAAAAACAAACGGTTATTGTAGTTATCCTGACATTTTTTTCTACCCTGGGGAGGCTGGCCATCGACCTGCAAGGCACTGATCAGACTAGTTATCATAAAAAATGGCCCACCTGGGGCCATTTCAATCAACGCAAATTCTGGGTCAGCCGTGGGGCGACAATCCCTTGCGGATCCGCTGGATCCCCGCCTCGTAAAGGCCATCCAGCCCCTCCTGATCCTGACGGGTATCGAAGATCTTGAGGAACCACATGTACTGGCCCGGATGGCGCATCAGCTGCTGTTGCACCATGTCGTTCATGCGACAGGTATCGGCCATCACATCCTCGGTGGGATAGTTGTCGAACGGTGCCTCAATCTCCAGCCGGTAGCAGTGGTTCGCTTCGTCATAGCAGGCGAGCAGCGGCACCGCCTTGGCGCCACTGACCTGCACCAGACGGGGCAAGGCAGGCAGGGTCGCTTTGGGATAGCCAAAGAAGGGGGCAAAGATGCTCTTCTCGCGGCCATGATCCTGATCCGGCAGATAGAAGAAGCTTCGACCGCTCTTGATGGTCCTGATCACCGCCTTGATCCCGGCGCTGCGCTCATAGACGCGGCAACCGTTCTTGGCTCGTGCCCGGTTGAGGTGCCAGTCAAACACCGGATTGCGCGCCCGTTTCATCATGGTGCACATCGGCACCCCGCGCTGGGTGAAGCAGTAACCGGCGGCATCCACCGGCCAGGTATGGGGCACCACCAGGATCACCGGACGACCGGCCGCCCGCTCCGCCTCGATATGCTCCCAACCGATCACCTGCATCCGGCTCATCAGATAACGCTGGCTGCGCATGGTGAACTCGCCAAATCCCAACAGACTCTTGAGGCCGACCCGGATCGAGGTCAGTGCAATGGCATCCCGCTCTTCCGGGCTCTTGTCCGGGAAGCAGATCTCCAGATTGGTTCTGGCGATATAGATCTGTTTTTTCGAGATACGAAACACCAGCGGTGCCAAGGCTTCGGCCAAACGGTCGCGCAATCTCACCGGCACAAAGGCCAGCAACATCAGCACGCCGAGCGCCAGCCAGCTGAACCAGTAGCGGGGATGCAAAAAACGGGCTTCAAAAGAGGAGTCAAATACGGGATCTTGGGACGACATGTATCGGGGTCGAGCGAAAAAGTGGTGCTGCATTGTAGTCGTCCTGACAGGTAATACCAGTTAAATCCATAGCAAATAGCCCGCCACGGGTGCCACATCAAAAAACCATAAAAAAATGCCCCGCACTGCGGGGCATTTTGCTCGTTACACAACCAGGGTGGAGGCTCTTTGTCCATCCATCGTATGACTGGTCGTTTATCCCGTCGCTCTCGGAGCGCACTGCTTATCCATTTCCCGATGTCACATCTTCTTCAAGATTTAACGGTGAGCGCCCTGGCAGGCCATGCCGTTGTTCATTTCTGTATCACGCTGCGGCAGAAAAAACATCAGGTAACGCAGTGCCACATACCCGACGATGACGGTAGCCACCCCCAGCTCGAAGTGGGCCAGCAGTCTGATCTGCTCGACGTAGTGACTGCCTTGCGCAAACCCTTCAACCAGATGAGCCACTTTGAACAGGGCGGTGGCACCGATCACCAGCGGGAAGGTGAAGGCGGCATAACCCGGCGAGAAGGGCAGACGCAGCAGTTTGATGAAGGCCAAATAGATGATACCGGTCATCAGGATGGCAATCCCCAACAGCACGGCCACCAGCAGCAGTGACGGCTCCTGGCTGACGGTCAGGTAACCGGCCAGAGAAAGGCTGGCAGGAGCCGCCAGAATGGCGATGGTCGGTTTGGCGGCATCCGGCACTTCATGGCTGAAGATCAGGCGATAGAGCATCAGCGGCAGCATCAGGCCATAGCAGATGATCCCGAACCAGAGCAGACCGTTGGCCAGCGGGGCAAACTGCCCCCCCGGGAAGGCGACGTCAGCCACGATGATCCCCACCGGCGGCACGAACCAGCTCGGCACCATGTGGTGAATTTCAAACTCTTTGGCACGATGCCAGATAAAGGTGGCCAGGAACAGCAGGTGAACCGCCACGGCAAACAGCCAGAGGGCCTCGCCCGCTTGCGGCGCAAGCATACCGAGCGCTTTGGAGACCACCATGGTGCCCATGGCATAGGTCGGTACCACACTACCCACCACAGGGTGAGCGAGATCCTGCAACAGCAGACGGGGGTGAAGCAGAAACTTGAAGGTCAGGATCACCAGCAGCACGGCCGCAATGGCAGCGCCCAGCAGTTGCATCCGGCCATCGAAGTGACCGGCATTTTCCCAACACCAACCAAGGCTGGCGATGCCCAGCGCCAGACCCGCCATGGGGGTTGGGGCGGCAGCCAGTGATTTACGGGTTCTTGCGATCATGATGACACCTTTCTATTGATGACGATGGCGATAGGATAATGGTCCCTTATCGTTTACGATATCTAAATGAATTAAATCAATCATTCAGGAAAACCAAACACGATGAAACTGACCCTGCAGCAGCTGAAAGTGTTCGCCACCATTGCCCGCTATGGAAACCTTGGCCTTGCCGCCAACGAGCTCTGCCTGAGCAAGGGGGCCGTCTCCCAGTCGCTGCAGGAGCTGGAGCGCCAGCTCTCCACCCCGCTGTTTGACCGCATTCACCCCAGATTGCAGCTCAACAACGAGGGGCGCCTGCTGCAACCGGCCGCCGAAGAGCTGCTGACCCGGATGCAGGATATCGAGAACCTGTTCAGCCCCGATGCCGAGCCGAGCGGCCAGTTGCGCCTTGGTGCCAGCCAGACCATCGGCAACTACCTGCTCCCCACCCTGCTCGCCAGCAGCAAACAGGAGCTGGGACTCCCCCCCAAGGTGACCATCAACAACACTCACCTGCTCTGCCATGCGCTGGCCAACTTCGAGCTGGATATGGCGCTGATCGAGGGGGAGAACCACCACCCCGACCTGCTCGCCGAACCCTGGCTGCAGGACGAGATGCTGGTGGTGGCTCCCCCCGGTCACCCGCTTGCCAACAAGAAGGAGCTATCCCTCTCCCGACTGGGGGGCGAGACCTGGGTATTGCGTGAAGCGCAATCGGGCAGCCGCGAGCAGTTTATCCAGCAGGTCCAGCCCGAGCTGCCCCGCTGGCAACCAGGGCTTGAACTCAACACCCTGGAGGCGGTGATGCTGGCGGTCGAGAAAGGGCTTGGTATCTCTTTTATCTCCCGGCTGGCAGCCTCGGATCGCCTGGCAGATGGGCGGCTGATCGCCCTGCCCCTCTCCCGCCGCTTCCCTCGCCAGCTCTCCCTTATCTGGCACAAGCAGAAGTATCACTCCACCTCCCTGCGCCACTTTATCCACTTCTGCCGGGCTCAGGTGAACAATGCCGAAGTGAGCCGTGCAGAGTAACGCCCGCTCGAAACGCCGCTGGTAGACCCGCCCGCCAATAACGGAAAAGCAGAGAGGGAGCCACGGCTCCCTCTCTTTGATTCGCTTGTTCGGTATCACTGCGCCAGACTGCGCAACCAGCAGATCTCCTCGCCCCAAATAGACTCGTCTATGGTCTCGAGGATCAGCGGAATGCGATCGAAGCGATCATCATTCATGATGTGGTGGAATACTGCCTCCCCCAGATTGCCCTCGCGCAAGCTGTGGTGGCGATCGACACGGCTACCGAAGGTGCACTTGGCGCCGTTGATATGCATCCCCTTGAGATAATGAAAACCCACCGTGCGGTCGAACTCGGCAAAGACGGCAGCGCAGCTCTCGGCAGTGCGCAGATCGTAGCCAGCGGCAAAGGCGTGGCAAGTATCGAAACAGATCCCGACCCGGCTCTTGTCCTCCACCCCTTCGATGATGGTGGCAAGGTGCTCGAACGACCAGCCGAGGTTGGTCCCCTGCCCGGCGGTATTTTCGATTACCGCCGTCACCCCTTCACTGCGCTCCAACGCCCAGTTGATGGACTCGCTCACCAGCTTGAGGCTGGCCGCCTCGGGAATTTGCTTGAGATGACTGCCGGGATGGAAGTTCAGATAACAGAGCCCCAGCTGCTCGCAGCGCTTCATCTCGTCGAGAAACGCATCGCGGGATTTGGCCAGACCATCGGGATCCGGGTGGCCCAGATTGATGAGGTAACTGTCGTGGGGCAGGATCTGCTCCGGCAGAAAACCGGCCTTGTCACAAGCCGCCTTGAAGGCACGGATGGTGGCATCCGACAAGGGGGCCGCCTGCCACTGACGTTGATTCTTGGTAAAGAGGGCAAACGCGTTGGCCCCGATGGCCTGGGCGCGGGCGATGGTATTCTCCACCCCGCCGGCCGCACTGACGTGGGCTCCGATATATTTCATACAATCTCCTCGATACGGCAAGCCGCCATTATGCCGATCCAGCCCGGCCACGCCAAACCGGGATATCCGATAGCGGGTATCGACAAATAGTGCCGCCTATACAAGGCGCTGCGTTTCATGGCGTAATCGGCCTTCGCTGTGGCAACCTCTCCCCAGAAGGGATAGTTAGAGCACGCCCGCGCCAGCATGGCGCCCATAAAAAAACGCAGCGTATCGCCTGAGCAATAACGCTGCGTCTTTGGGTCTCTCGGCCGTCCCCCTTGCCGTGACCCGAATGGCCAGCGACAAGGGAGCAAGAATGCGCGGGGAGAGTCGCCTTAGAACGGCATCTTGAAGCCTGGCGGCAGTTGCATGCCACCGGTCAGTTCGCCCATCTTGGCCTTGTTCTGCTCTTCCACACGGCGCACGGCATCGTTGCAAGCGGCGGCGACCAGATCTTCCAGCAGCTCCTTGTCATCTTCCATCAGGGAGGGGTCGATCTCGATGCGACGGACGCTATGGCTACCGGTCATGGTGACCTTGACCATACCAGCACCGGCTTCACCGGTCACTTCCATCTGAGCCAGCTGCTCCTGCGCCTTCTGCATACGCTCTTGCATCTGTTGGGCCTGTTTCATCAGGTTCCCCATTCCACCTTTACCAAACATATGTCGTCTCTCGTCTTGAAATCCGGCATCCAGCGCCGGGCTGTGGGCTTGTCTGTCCTAGATGGGGACAGCCAAACTGCTTTTCAACCGGAAGCAAGCTCCCGGCCACGGAATTTAGCGGTTGAGGGGCTCGATGCTCTCGTGATGGAGCACGGCACCAAACCGCTGAACTAAAAACTGCACGTTGGGATCCTGCTCCAGATCCCGGGTCACCTGCTCGCGCACCCCGAGATAGAGGCGGTGTTCGATCTCGAGGGGGGTCTCCTGGTCAGGCACCACACCGAGCGTCACCTCGACCTGCACCGGTTGACCCAGCGCCGGCCCGATGATCTCGGCCAGATCGGCGCGAGCCTTGTCGCTCACCAGATGGCGCTGCTCGGGCTTGAGGGTTAGCAGTACCTTGTCCCCTTCTCGCGTCATCACCGAGTTAATGGCCAGCTGGCGCAGCCGCCCTCCTACCTGAGTATGGGCAATCAACTCGGCCCAAGCGTCACCGCAACCATTGAGTAGCGAGGAGGGGATAAGGCGAGTCGCCTCTCCCTCTTGCGGCTCACTGTCGCTTTCGAGCTCATCCCAGTCGATGGTCTCCATCACCGGCTGAACGGGCTCATCCTGCGTCACAGGGGTAGCAGCCACCGCCGTGCTGGCAACGGGTGGCTGGGTCGCTGGGGCGGGCGTCAACGCAAGTACCCCAGCACTGCGCTCACCGGGTAGATAGCTCGGCTGCCCGTCGAGATCCCAAGGTGGCAGATCGGTTGGCTGGGCCGGTGCCGTGACGGGGGCGTGGCTCATCACCGGAGTCTGCCCGGCAAAGCCCTGATTGAGGTACTCTTCGTATTCCCCGTTGTCACCCTGCGGCTCGTAACCGTCGCCATAGAGATCCACCGGTGGCAGATCATCATAGTGCCCCATCGTCGCCATCCCCTGCCCGGCCGGTTGGCTGACCGGAGCTGGCTGTTGGGTGACGACCGGTGCAGCGGCGGGCGCGACAGGGCGCGCTGGCGCAACCGGCACAGCGCGCGGCGCGGGTACCGCCGGGGCATCCTGACCACGCTGGCGACTGCGCAGCATATTTCGCTTGCCAAGCAGGCTCTGCATGCTCGATACCGCTGAAACAGCTTCAGGTGCGCTAACCGGCGCGGTTGTCGGCTCGAGCGCGGGCTCGATGCTGGCAGTCAGCGACTCGCCACGGGAATGGTCCGCGTAGGCTGCGGCAGAAGCTTGTTCATCAGCATCTGCGGGCTGTGCAACCGAGTGCGCAGACACATCGGGCTGCACATGGGTCAACGCGGGCTCGGGTTGATACCCCATGCCTGCGGCTTCGCGCAGCAGCTCATCCTGCTGGCTGAACAGCTCGGCGGCTTGGGTCTCCTCCTCGCTGTCGGCGGGGTTGCCGATGTCATCCGTCATCGCAGGCAGGGAGACATCAACTGCGGGCACTGCACTGATAGCAACAGGCGTGCTGGCAACAGGGCTGGCTAGCGGTGCGGGCACGGCGCCGCTGATCGGTGCCAGTGCGGCCGATTCAGCGGCCGGGCGCTTTCCCGGCAAGGAGGCTACCGGAGTGGCGCTGCTCGCCGCACTGCTCGTCATTGACGGGGGCAATGCAGTGAGGCTGGCCGGATGCAGGGCATCGCGCCTTGGCGAGAAGGCGAGCATCCGCAGGCAGGTCATCTCCAGCGCGGTGCGGCCATCGGGGGCCCAGGGCAGATCTTTACGGCCACCCAGCACGATCTGGTAGCAGAGCTGCACCTCTTCTGGGCTCATCGCCTTGGCCAGTTGCAGCAGGGAATCGGCATCCGCCCCCTGCTCCTGCACACTGGCAGGCAGCAGCTGCGCCATGGCGATGCGATGGAGCAAGCCTTCCAGCTCGGCGTGGAGCTGATCAAAATCGGGGCCCAGGGTGGCGATCTCGGTGATCTTGGCCATGGTCGCTGGCGCATCTTGCCGCAAAATGGCTTCCAGCAGCTGGTGCAGATGGCGGTGATCGAGCGTGCCCAGCATCGCCAGCACGCTGTCGAGGCGCACGCTACCATTGCCGTGGGCCAGCGCCTGATCGGTCAGGCTTAGTGCATCGCGCATACTGCCGTCGGCGGCTTTGGCCAGGGCCAGCAGGGCGCGTGGCTCGAAGGGCTGCCCCTCCTGATCCAGCACCCATTCGAGCTGCTTGGCGATCTGGGTCTGATCCAGACTCTTCAGATGAAACTGCAGGCAGCGCGAGAGAATGGTAATGGGCAGCTTCTGCGGATCCGTGGTGGCCAGCAGAAACTTCACATAGGGGGGCGGCTCTTCCAGGGTTTTCAGCAACGCGTTGAAGCTGTGGCGCGACAACATGTGCACTTCATCGATGAGGTAGACCTTGAAGCGGCCGCGGGCCGGGCGGTACTGCACGTTGTCGAGCAGCTCACGGGTATCTTCCACCTTGGTGCGGGAGGCCGCGTCAATCTCCAGCAGGTCGACAAAGTTGCCCTGATCGATCTCGCGGCAGGTATCGCAGACGCCGCACGGGTGGCTGCTGATCCCCTGCTCGCAGTTGAGGCTCTTGGCCAGAATACGGGCGATGGTGGTCTTGCCGACCCCACGGGTACCGCTCAGCAGATAGGCGTGATGCAGCCGTCCCTGATCCAGGGCGTTGGTCAAGGCGGTCAGCACATGTTGCTGGCCTACCACTTGTTCAAACGTATGGGGGCGCCATTTACGCGCCAGAACCTGATAGCTCATAAATCCATCATGCAGGGAAGACAGGGCATTGAGGCCGGATGCTAACACAAATGGCGGGCTGGCTGTATCGGCTATCGGTGAGAGCGGGAGGGATCGCTTGATTTTCAAACCGATGCCCGCACGGGCACCGGTTCAATGCAGGCCCGATGCAGAGGATCGGGCCGAAGAGGCATTACTCGCCGGCCAGCTCGACCAGTGAGACTACCTTGATGCCAGCAGCAGTCAGGCGGGCATCGCCACCCAGAGACGGCAGGGAGATGATGAAGGCCGCATCGGCAACTTCACCACCGGCACGGCGGATCAGCTTGACGGTCGCATCGACGGTACCGCCGGTCGCCAGCAGATCGTCCACGACCAGCACCTTGTCACCGGGCACGATGGCATCGGTGTGCAGTTGCAGGGTGTCAGTGCCGTACTCGAGGGCATAGGACTCCTCGATCACTTCGCGCGGCAGCTTGCCCGGCTTGCGGACCGGTACGAAGCCCAGCCCCATGGCATAGGCAACCGGGGCGCCAAAGATGAAGCCGCGGGCTTCGGTGCCAACAATCTTGGTGATCCCTTGATCACGATAGTGATTGGCCAGCAGATCGATGGTGGCCTTGAAGGCCTCGGCGTTCTCGATCAGGCTGGTGATGTCACGAAACAGAATGCCCGGCTTCGGATAGTCGGGAATGGTCTTGATGCTTGCTTCGATAAATTTCAGGGTTTCCGGATTCATGTGTTGACCGCTTATTTTTTTGACCCAGGGGTGGCCATTTTTTCTCAATTCCCTTCTGCGGGAAATAAAAAAGCCTGTCACGCAAAAATGACAGGCCGACTCCATAGCATTATTGCTGCAATAGCTTAGGGACTTCACTTCACCATTGCAACTGGCTCCAGCACCGGCAGGCGCATTAACCAGGTGAGCAGGATCACCATTATGATAACCAGCAACCCCTTGACCCACAGCAGTGGCACCACCGCCAGCGACACCGAAAAGGTGAGCAAAATGAAGATAATGGCGCGCCGTCTGGCCTGACGACGAATGCCGCGATACTGTTGCCAATCCACGATGGGCGGGCCAAACCAGGGATGGGTCAACAGCCAGCGATGAAAACGGGGCGACGAGCGGGCAAACAAAGCGGCAGCCAGCAACATGAAGGGGGTAGTCGGCAAGAGCGGCAGCACAATGCCCACAATACCGGTGGCAAATGCCAGCCACCCGAGCGCCATCAGACACCAACGCTTCATTCCGTCTCCTTGCGTGATTTATCTCCCTCTAGCCTAACAGAGTTTGAGCGGGTGCTGACAGCGGGCCGCAACCCCACTACAATCTGCGCTCTTTTTTCTTGCCACTCTCGTCGGAAAGCTGTTATGCGCGTTATTTTGGCCCCCATGCAGGGGGTACTGGATCACCTGATGCGGGAGGTACTCACCTCCGTCAATGATTACGATCTCTGCGTGAGCGAGTTTATCCGGGTCGTCGATCAGCGGCTGCCCGCCAAGGTGTTCTACCGCCTCTGCCCTGAACTGCTGCAAGATGGCAAAACCCGCGCAGGTACCCCGGTGCGGGTACAACTGCTGGGGCAACACCCCGAGTGGCTGGCCGAGAACGCCGTGCGCGCCATCGAGCTGGGCTCCCCCGGCGTCGATCTCAACTTCGGCTGTCCAGCCCCAACGGTCAACAAGAGCAAGGGTGGCGCTGTGCTGCTCAAAGAGCCCGAGACCATCTACCGCATCGTCAAGGCGGTGCGCGAGGCGGTGCCCGCCCATCTGCCGGTGAGCGCCAAAATTCGCCTCGGTTACGATGACAAGGATCTCTATCTGGAGAACGCTCAGGCGGTCTTCCAGGGGGGCGCCAACGAGCTGGCCGTTCATGCGCGCACCAAGCGCGAAGGGTACAAGGCCCCCGCCCACTGGGAGTATGTGGACGCCATTCGCCGCGCCCTGCCCATCCCCGTCACCGCCAACGGCGAAATTTGGGATCACAAAGATGCCCTCGCCTGCGCCAAGGCCTCGGGTTGTGATGCCCTGATGGTCGGGCGCGGCGCCATCTCCCTGCCCAATCTGGCCAACGTGATGAAAACCGGCTGCCCGCACATGAGCTGGGCCGAGGTGCTGCAGTTGATGGTGAGCTATACCGAGCAGGATCTGGCCAGCGAAAAAGCCGACTACTACCCCAGCCGCATCAAACAGTGGTTCAGCTATCTCAAGCGGGAATATCCCGAAGCGGACCAGCTGTTTCAGGAGATCCGGGTGCTCAAAGAGACGGATCCGATCCGCGATGCCCTGCTGCAAGCAGCCAAAAGCCACGGCTAACCACGTTTAACTTGACGCATATCATCTTGATAGAGTTATCGGATCCCTATACTGCCCCAAATCTGTCGTCTGTCCTGTGGGGGATAATGTGTGTGAAATGACGCAAGCACAGTTGACTGTCTGGCGTAATCGCCTGCTGTCAGACTGGGCCCAAGTACGAGAAACGCTGATCGGTCAGCTCAAAGCCTGCCGCCGTGACGAGTGGGCCGAACAGGTCGGTCACTGCGAGCAGGATCAACTGGTGGAACTGACCAGCCGGCTGGATCTGCCGAAGGTTGAGCAGAGCGTGGCCCGCCTCAAGCGGATCGATGCGGCACTCTGCCAGATGGATCTCGGCCTCTATGGCCTCTGCTCCGATTGTGAAGAGCCGCTTTCCATCGAACAGCTGGAACAGGATCCGACCCTGCAACGCTGCCCGCGCTGCGAAGCCCGCTATCGCAAGGGATTCCACGCCCACGAACTGTGAGGGATGCACATCTGTGCATCCGCTCAACCCTCAGCACTGGTTACTCCGTCGTTCCTGTCCAATACTCACCGTATCAGCCTGTTCGAGGGTATGCGTTGTGTACAGACTCTTGTTGTTATGGTGTTTGTGTTGCCAGGCTACGGCACAGGAGTCATTGGTCGTAGGCTGGGTCGACTGGCAGCCCTTCAGTTATCGCAATGAACAGCAACAGCTCCGCGGACTGGATGTGGAGCTGCTCAACGCCATCTTCCTGCGGGCCGGTTATCAGGCCAAATTCAGTGAAATGCCCTGGGCTCGCGTGCTGCACGAGCTGAAATTCGGCACGGTTCAACTGGCCATGTCAGCCAATATCACCGCCGAGCGGCAGCAATATGCCCGCTTCAGCCACCCCTATCGGGAAGAGGAGACGGCCATCGTCATCCGTCGGCAAGATGCCGATCGCTGGCGCGGGATCAACACCCTGGAGCAGTTGATCAACACCCCTGACTTCCATATCGGGGTGCTCAAGGGCTTTGATTACGGCAATACCTTCCGCCATTTGATGGCAAGGCCCGAGCTGCAGCCCCGTTTGCAGATGCGCCTGCGGCTGGATCAGTTGCTGAAGATGTTGCAAGGGGGTCGGATCCAGGGGTTTATTCTGGACCCCCACGGACTGCAGGAG
The DNA here is from genome assembly GCF_049171595.1 of Aeromonas sp. 603607. NCBI lineage: Bacteria > Pseudomonadati > Pseudomonadota > Gammaproteobacteria > Aeromonadales > Aeromonadaceae > Aeromonas > Aeromonas sp. 603607. The sequence goes on along the minus strand of NZ_JAAKOV010000026.1, from coordinate 2,775 downwards.
TGGCAGGGTAAGGATGGCGTGCAGGACAAGCTGTATATTCTGCTGCATATCGAACAGACACCGGTTCACCTGATGCTGAGCAAAGAGAGCACCACAGAAGCGCAACTGCAGCGGATCAATCAGGCTATCGATAAATTGAAACAGAGTCCCGACTATCAGCAGATCCTCGATCGCTACCAGTTCAAATCCCTGCATTCACAGGAAAACACTCATAAGTAAGGGGAGTATCTGCTCCCCTTGCAGTCTCAAGCAAACCCAATCCTGTCTCAAACAGCCCTGGTTGCAACTTGCCAGGACGTTTTGGTCACCGATAACGTGATGGATTACTCCTGCCTGTCAGCGTCCCAGCACAATGTCGGCAAGGTGGGCGAAGTGGTGGATCTCGTGGGTCGCATCGCATTCCCCCGAGTGCCGCCTCGGGTTATACCAGCAGGTGGCCAATCCCTGTGACGCAGCCCCGGCAATATCAGTTTTCGGATTGTCCCCCACCATTAGCACTCTGGCCGGATCCGGCTTCCCCATCAGGGAGAGGGTGTGCTGGAAAATAGCCGGCGCCGGCTTGGTCACCCGGATCTCGTCAGAGATCACCAGGGGCTCGAACCACTCGCTCCAGCCCAGTTTTCCAAGTCTGCCACGTTGGGGGACGCTGAAACCATTGGTGATGATCCCCATCCGCACCTTGCTGCGCAATTGCTGCAGGGTCTCGACCACCCCTTCGAGGGGCATGCTAAGGGCAATGATTTGCTCCAGAAAGGTATTGTTCATCGCCATGGGGTCGGCGGCAACTTGCTGGGCAAAGAGGGAGAAGCGGGTCTGCTGCAGCACTGTCGCATCGATCTCGCCATCGTTGTACTGCTGCCAGAGCTCATGGTTGATAGCATGGTACTGCGCCATGCTGGCGTCATCGGCCTCCACACCATAGATCTGCAGAGTTTGCACCAGTGCCTCGGCGACCGGGAAATCGAGCAGGGTTTCATCCAGATCGAACAGCACCCAGTCATAGCTTGGTTGTTTCACAGAAATCCTTTTATCAGTCAGATTATTCGGAAGCTGAGTGCCCCACTCGACCGAGTGGGCCAGCCAGCAGATCCAGCGTGAGCCGCACACCAAAGCCGGTCACTTCGCTGGAGACCACCCCATTGCCCCCCTTGTTGCGAAAACCGCTCAGGTCGAAGTGCAGCCAGGGGGTCTGCTCGGGCACGAAGTGGGCGAGGAAACGAGCCGCATCAATGTGATCCGGCGAACTGCCTGGTGCACACTGCAACAGATCGGCCCACTCGCTCTCGATATTTTCATCGTAATCCTCATCGAGCGGAAAGGGCCAGACTCGTTCACCGCTGTGCTGACCCAGCTTGACCAGCGATGCCAGCCATTCGTGGCGATTGGTAAAGACGCCGCTATAGCGACTGCCCAGTGCCCGCTTGCAAGCGCCGGTCAGAGTCGCATAATCGATCAGCAGATCCGGGGTATCCTGCGCCGCCATCGTCAGAGTATCGGCCAGCACCATTCGTCCCTCCGCATCGGTATCCACCACTTCGATGGTGAGACCATTCATCGCTGTCACCACTTCACCCGGACGATAAGCCTGGGGACCGATATGATTCTCGGCAATCGCCAACCAGCAGTGAACCTCATAGGGCAGCTGAGCCCGACTGATGGCATAAAGGGTACCCAACGCCACCGCACTGCCCCCCATATCGAGATGCATGCCATACATGCTGCCGGAAACCTTGAGGTTATAGCCACCTGAGTCATGGCAGATCCCCTTGCCCACCAACGCAATGCGGCGTACCGGCTTGGACGGGTAGTAGCTGAGCTTGACCATGGCCCCCTGATTATCTTCCGAACCGCGGGCTACCGCCAAAAAAGCCCCCGCTCCCAGCTCGGCCAGCTGCGCCTGATCGTAGTGATGGCACTGCCAACCTTCATCCTGAGCCAGCTGGCTGACGAACTCGCGATAGCTGGCCGCAGTCAGCTCCGAGGCGGGTAACACCGCCAAATGACGAGCCAGCCCATTGCCCCCTGCTTCGCTGTAGATACGAGCGAGATCCAGCACTACAGCAGGAGAGACCGACACATGCTGATAGTTCCAGCCACTTTCGCTACGGCTTTTGCTGGTCGGCAACGGTAGATTGGCGGCCAACAGAGCCGACAACATCAATTCAGCCAGCATCACCCGCTCTGAGGGGGAGAACCCCTCCAGATGCAGCCCGAGCCGCTCTACCTTGAGCCCGGAGAGCGGGGCTATCCAACCTCTGACCTGCTTATAAAGACGGTGATCCCGCGTCACATTGCCGGTCACCAATATGACCAGCAACAGGGTGGAACCATGCATCAGGGTGAAAGGTGCTTTTTGCCCAAGCGCCAACTGGGTGTTGATCCCCGACAGGGCCGGTAGCGACAGCAATACCTCCTTTTGCTCTTCGGCGATCAGCAGCAGTTGCAATGGCAAGCCCTGTGAAAGGGTCTCGGTCAGCGTGGCATCCCGGCTTTCAATAGCAGGAGGAAGATAGGTAAAAGGAGTGATCACAGGCGCGTGCCTCATCCATGAAGAGATATCTGATGATACCTAACAAATGGTCGAGACGACCAGTTATGGTCTTGAAAAAGCGCAGGAAACAGCATTAATCGCCATCGGTTGCATACCCGATGGAGATATATTCAATGTAATGAGGGGGAAAAGAAGAAAACTATCAGGAAGTTGGTTGCGGGGGCCGGATTTGAACCGACGACCTTCGGGTTATGAGCCCGACGAGCTACCGAGCTGCTCCACCC
>NZ_JAAKOV010000025.1:0-57650 GCF_049171595.1 Aeromonas sp. 603607 | reverse complement strand
GGAATAGCTCAGTTGGTAGAGCACGACCTTGCCAAGGTCGGGGTCGCGAGTTCGAGTCTCGTTTCCCGCTCCAATCTCTCTTCGAAGTCCTCATAATCCCTTTGAATTGCCCATCACATCGCGCTGCGATGCTTTGTCGTATCTGGCGTTTACAAGGCGCGTCTCTACCACTTCCTGCCAACAGGAAGGGGATGTGGGCTCATGGTGCGGATTGTACGAGGCAAGCGGTTGTGACAGGTGGTGGGGGGCGAGAATTGCGGGCAAAAAAGAGGAGGGGCCTTGGCTCCTCCTGCATGATTCACTGGCGCGGGCTTAGACCAGAGTAACGTTCTCAGCCTGAGGGCCTTTTTTGCCCTGGGTCACAGTGAACTGGACTTTTTGACCTTCAGCCAGGGTTTTGAAACCGGTGCTCTGGATGGAGGAGAAGTGAACGAATACGTCCGGACCCTGGGATTGTTCAATAAAGCCAAAACCCTTGGTTTCGTTGAACCATTTTACCTGGCCGGTGCGAATGTCAGACATGTGCTAAATCCTATCAATAACAAAATGAAACTAAGCCCGTGCTGGGCTGCATTTGCCTTGCAAGCAGGGGTTGGCTCATGACTGACCACGTCTCTTTGTCCCAGTAGCACGTAGAACAATCCCTGTCTAAAGCACAAACGATTGTACGTTAGCGCCGATCCTTGTCAATTTGACCCCTTTCGTTTTTTGAACAAGCTAAAAATATTGTGAAGTCAGTAGCTTATTTGAAGATATTTGACTGAAAAAAACGGGAGGCCAGCGCCTCCCGTTTTTGTTATTCCTTGAGGGCGAACCCTTCTCCCTGCCTGTCGTAGCGGTAAACCGCCTGACCGTAGGAGCGGATCTCCACCCGCTGGATGCGGCGGGTGTCGTCCACCAGGATGAAGATAGAGCGGCCCGATTGCAGGCGGGTCAGGGGGCGATCCGGCCCCTCGATGGCGATCAGGCGGCTCAGCTCGGCACCCGGCAACTCGAATTTACGCCAGATGGAGTAGAGGGTCTCACCCGCCTGCACATCGTGTTGCAGCCAGGTGCCGTTGACCTTCTCTTCGACCGGCTTGGCTGCCACGGGCGCACCGCCTGCCGCGCCATTACCGACAGTTAGAGCTTGAGCAGGTACGGCCAGCGGCACTTCCAGCGAGCCGGAAGGGGCTGCTTTGGGAGCGGATGGTGCCGGCTCCCAGGCCAGTACCAGCAACCAGAGCGGGATCAGGATCAGCAGACCTATGGTGTTTTTGTGGGGCAGCGGGCTGGACAGCTTGAATTTGCCTGCTTTGGCATCCTGGCGACGTTGGCCGAGGTTGCTCATCCCTTGGCCAAAACGTTGGCGCAGGGACAGGGTCGCGGCATTGATGCGATGGAGCAGGGATCCTTGTGATTCGTCTTGGCGACGCTGCTGGGCTCGTCTGTTATGGCCTCGTGGGCGACGGTCCGGGGTGGGCACGGCATTTACCTCTCACTACATTGCCTGCCATCAGGCAAATTCGTCGCCTATGGTAAACGGACTCGCCCCCGAGGGGGAGAGTCCTGAGGCGGAAAATTATCAACTGAGACGAAATTGACCCAATAATTGCTGCAATTTGTCGGCAGCCTGACGCAAAGCCTGACTGGCTTTGGCCGTTTCGGTCGCATCCTGAGCAATGTCGTTGGCCAGTGCGTTGGTTTTTGACAGGTTGCCGGAGACGGTTTCTGAGACAGAGCTCTGCTCTTCGGCGGCGGAGGCGATCTGATAGGTCATGTCGTTGATGGTGGAGATGGCCTGGTAGATGCTGCCGAGCGCTTCTTCCGCCAGATCCGCTTCGCTCACCGCCTGATGGGTCAGCTGCTGGCTCTGGGTGATGGCGTTGACTGCATTGGTGGAGCTCAAGCGGATTTTCTCGATCAGCTCCTGGGTGTTCTGTACCGCCTGCTGGGTGTTGCCCGCCAGTTTGCGCACCTCGTCGGCAACCACCGCGAAACCGCGTCCCTGCTCACCGGCCCGCGCTGCCTCGATGGCGGCGTTGAGGGCAAGCAGGTTGGTCTGATCGGCAATCCCCTGAATGACGGTGAGGATGCTGGTGATCTGGGCGCTGTCGTGGGCCAGCCCTTCCACCACTTCGGCCCCTTTACCGGCTTCTGCCGCGACCTTGTGCATCGACTGGATCACCTGCTGGAAGCGCTCCTTGCCCTGATCGGCAGCGCTTTGCGCCTGTTTAGCCGAGTCGGCGGTATTGTTGGCGTGGGTGGCGACCTCCTGACTGACGTAGGACATCTCCTGTACCGCGGTCAGCATCTGCTCCATCTCGGCCTGATGATGCTGCAGATTGTTGTCGGTCTGACCGGCAATGCGATCGGTGTCACCGGCGTAGCGGTTCACCTCGCTGGCAGTCTTGAGCACATCCCCGAGCAACCCTTGCAGCTTGTCGATAAAGCGGTTGATCCCCTTGGCGAGATCCCCCAGCTCGTCCACCGAGCGAGTGTTGAGGCGCTTGGTGAGATCCCCTTCGCCATCAGCGATATCATCCACCAGGCTGACCATCTGACGGATGGGGCCAGTGATGCTGCGGGCAATCATCAGCATGGTGACCAGCGCCAGCACCAATACGATAAAGGCACCCACCAATTGCTGGGTCACCGCGGCCCGGTTCATCTCATTGAGCTGGCTCTCCAGCTGATCGGCCCCCGCCAGTACCACCTTGTAGGGCAGGGTGACGATGATGGCCCAGTTGCGGCTCATTCCCGGCACCATGATGGGGACGGAAATACGGAATGACTCGTCCAGCTCCTGACGCTGAACTTCCGGTTTCAGATACTGCTGCCACTGGCTGCCCAGCACCTTCTCGGCGCTGCTGCCAAGCAGGCTGGCATCGCCGCTGGTACCGGTGATAACGCCGGCGGCGCTGACGATCAGGGTTTCGCCCTTGCCGTCATAGATGTTGCTGTTGAGGCTCTTGGCCTGACGGCTGATGGAGTCCACCGCCAGATCCAGTGCGGCGATCCCCTTGAACTGACCATCCACCAGAATGGGGGTGGTGATGGTGCTCACCAGCACCTGTTGGCCGTTGATATCCACCTTGAAGGGATCGATCAGACAAGAGCGCCCTTCCCGTTTCGGGCAGGCGTAGTAGTCGTTGGCGGGATTGCCGAATTCGTCCGGGTCTGTTTTTTCGATGGAGAGCAGCAGATCGGTACCGATTTGATCCTTGTCGCGATAGAAGTAGGGCACGAAGCGCCCTTTGTCGTCACTGCCCAGCGCACTCTGGCCAGCAAAGCTGGCATCCTGACCGTCGAAACCGTTGGGCTCGAAGCCGGCGAAGGCGCCATAGAGCTGGGGCTCCAGCGCCAGTTGTGCCTTGAGCAGGTCGGTGGCCTGCTGGCGATCCAGCGGCAGTTTGCCCTGTTGTTGCAGGGCGAGGGCGCTGGCCATCTGCTGGGTGTAGGAGAGCCCTTTTTGCAGCAGCTGGGTGATGGTGGCCGCCTCGGCGCGGGCATTGGCGCTGACCTTCTGCCATGCCTCCTGCTGCAGCGCTTCACGGCTGGAGCTGATGGTCAGTTGTTGGGTCTGTTGGCCGGAGTATTGGTTGAGCAGGATCAGGATGACCAGGGCTGCGGTCATGGCGATCCCGGCCATCACTAGAATGCGATTCTGGATAGAACGGAACTGCATCGTCTCTTCCTTGTTCGTGAGAAGTGTGGTGAGCGTTATCTGGGTATCGACCGGAGGAGGCAGCTCTCCAGTATTGTGCATAGCAAATCGGAAACGGGGCTTCTGTTTTGCGATCCTCTTCAAATATCGGGCTACAGATGCAAATGGCGACAGATTTAACCCCCTACTTTAGCCCGCAATGGCGTCATGGTTTTCCCATCCGTGATTGTCGGTGCTAAAATGCGACGGTTTTTTCTAACGAATTGGCCCAAGGCCCTCTACACAAGGCTTAAAGATGAAAGTCAAAACCCGTTTTGCTCCCAGCCCGACCGGCTTTTTGCATGTCGGCGGTGCCCGTACCGCACTCTATTCCTGGTTGTTTGCAAAGAACCAGGGCGGTGAGTTCGTGCTGCGTATTGAGGATACCGATCTGGAACGTTCCACTCAGGAGGCAATCGACGCCATCATTGAGGGCATGGAATGGCTGGAGCTGAACTGGGATGAGGGCCCCTACTACCAGACCAAGCGCTTCGATCGCTACAACGGTCTGATCGACGAGATGCTGGCCGATGGCCGCGCCTACAAGTGCTACTGCTCCAAAGAGCGTCTGGAAGCACTGCGCGAAGGCCAGATGGCCAACGGCGAGAAGCCACGTTACGACGGCAAGTGCCGCGACCACGCCCACGATCACCCGGCCGATGCGCCGCACGTGATTCGCTTCCGCAACCCGACCGAAGGTTCCGTGGTGTTCGATGACCACGTCCGTGGCCGCATCGAGTTCGCCAACACCGAGCTGGACGATCTGATTATCCGCCGTACCGACGGCGCGCCGACCTACAACTTCTGCGTAGTGGTCGATGACTGGGATATGGAGATCACCCACGTGGTGCGTGGTGAAGACCACATCAACAATACCCCGCGCCAGATCAACATCTACAAGGCGCTGAACGCGCCGGTACCTGAGTTTGCCCACGTATCCATGATCCTGGGTGACGATGGCGCCAAGCTCTCCAAGCGCCACGGTGCAGTCTCCGTGATGCAGTACCGCGACGACGGCTACCTGCCGGAAGCGCTGTTGAACTATCTGGTGCGTCTGGGCTGGTCCCACGGCGATCAGGAGATCTTCAGCCTGGACGAGATGATCAAGCTGTTCAGTCTGGATGCCATCTCCAAGTCCGCCTCTGCCTTCAACACCGACAAGCTGCTGTGGCTGAACAACCACTACATGCGCAGCCTGGATCCGGCCTATGTGGCCAAGCATCTGGCATGGCACATGGAAAACCAGAAGATCGACACCAGCAATGGCCCGGCACTGGCCGAGGTAGTCACCCTGCTGGCCGAGCGCTGCAACACCCTGGTCGAGATGGCCGCCCAGAGCCGCTACCTGTTCGAAGAGTACGAGGCCATCGACGAAGCAGCTGCCAAGAAGCACCTGCGTGGCGTCGCTGCCGAGCCGCTGGCTCTGGCCAAAACCAAGCTGGCTGCACTGGATAGCTGGACTACCGAAGCGCTGCACGAGCTGATTGAAGCCACTGCCGCCGAGCTGGGTCAGGGCATGGGCAAGGTTGGTATGCCGCTGCGTGTGGCCGTCACCGGTCTGGGCCAATCCCCTGCCATCGACGCCGTAATGGCGCTGGTGGGTAAGGAGCGTGTTCTGGCGCGTATCGACCGCGCACTGGCTTACATCGAAGCCCGCATGGCTGCCGAGTAAGCTCTGCCGATGTGGCAGGCGAGGGGATAACCCCGCTTTGCCACATGCTGAATAGCAAAAATCCGAAACCACTGGTTTCGGATTTTTTTATGGCCGGGAGCGGCGGCAGGGCACAACGCGGTCATGCCCGACCAGGGCGAGCAGTCAGGCGAGCTTGAAGGAGTGGATCTGGCTGTCGAGCTCCTTGCTGTGCTGTTCGACCAGCTCGGAGGCCTCTTGCAGCTCGCGCAGCACCACGACGGAGCCTTCGGCAATCTGCTTGACCTGTTCCAGATTGCCGCGCATCTCTTCGGCGACCGAGCTCTGCTGCTCGGAGGCGGCGGCGATGTGGCGGTTCATGTCGGCGACACCCTGTACCCGCTGCACTATGGTGGCGAGCTGGGTACCGGCCTGGGTCACCTGTTCCACCCCCTTGTCGGCCTGGCGCACGCTCTGGGCCATCAGTTCGGCGGCCTGACCGGCATTGCCCTGCAGCTGTTCGATCATCTTCTGGATCTCGACGGTGGCGGCCTGAGCCCGGTTGGCCAGCTCGCGCACTTCGGAGGCCACCACGGCAAAGCCACGACCCGCTTCACCGGCGCGAGCCGCTTCGATGGCGGCGTTCAGTGCCAGCAGGTTGGTCTGCTCCGAGATGCCGCGAATGGTGTCGACCACAGAGCCAATGCGCTCGACCCCCTGCTCCACCTCGTTGACCACGGTGGCGGAGCGCTGGATGTTGCCGGAGAGGGTGTCGATGGTGCTGACGGTATCGGCGACGCAGCGGCTTCCCTCTTCCGCCAGCTGGCTGGTTTCGGCGGTGGCGTGAGAGGCCTGATCCGCATGGGCAGCCACTTCGCGAATGGCGCCGACCATCTGGCTCATGGCGCTCGCCAGCTGTTCGATCTGGGTGAACTCTTCGTTGATCGCTTCGTTGGCCTCCTCCATGCAGAGGGTGACCTGAGAGGCGATGTCGTTGAGCTCCTTGCAGGCGGCGCGCTGGTTGTTAAACACTGCTTTGAGGTTCTCCTGCGAGTGGGAGACCGCCTTGGCGATGTCACCGAATTCATCCCGAGATTTGAGCAACACCTTGTGACTGAGATCCCGCTTGGCGAAGCGCTCCAGCAGATCCACCAGATAGTGCACCTGCTTGACCATCAGGCGGGAACCGGTCATCAGCAGGATCACGAACAGCAGCCCCATGATGGTGGTCTCCATCAGGCCGCTCCAGAGCAGGCGGTCGGCAATGGCGTTGGCTTTGTCCGGATCAAGCCCCTCGCTGAGCAGGGTGGTCTCCAGATTGTTGGTATCAAACCAGAGTTTGGTCAGTAGCAAAATGGTACTCACCACCATCAGCAACACCACTTTCGGCACCAGCCGAATGTTGCTCATCCGCTTCTCCAGCAGGTTCAACTGCATCGTAAAATCTCCTTTGAATATCGCTTTTCCTTTGCCCTCAAGGCTATCGGCATTATCTTCTCTTTTATTAATTCGCACTGTGCTTAAAGTTGGAAAATGTATGCGACATCACTTAACTCATCTACGGGCGATGGATCTGCTGATGGCATTTCTGTCGATTGTCTCGGTTCTGCTGGTGACGGCCCGCTGGTGGGGCCACGAAACCCTGACTCCCCAGACCCTGCAGCTCTTCTATGACCTGGACAGTCTGATCTGCTACTTCTTCCTCGCGCATTTTGCTTATGGCTGGATCCGTGCTCCAGACCGCAAAGCCTACTTCAAGGCAAACTGGTTCTATCTGCCGGGTAGTCTGCCGATGGTGGAGCAGCTGCGTTGGGCCCGACTGCTCCAGTTGTGGCGGGTCTATCAACTGTTCAAGGAGCACCCGGATCTCTGGGCCATGTTCCGTCGCGAGCGCAACGAGACCACCCTCTCCGGCATCCTCTTCCTCTTCGTCCTGCTGCTGGGATTGGGCTCCGGCGTCATGTACTGGATTGAGTCGGGCCAGCCCGGCAGCCAGATTGAGACCCCCTATGACGCCTTCTGGTGGACGCTGGTGACCCTGTCGACCGTGGGCTATGGCGATCTGGTACCCAAGACCGAGGAGGGGCGTTTTGTCGCCAGCCTGCTGATCCTGTTCGGGGTCGGTCTGTTTGGTGCCATAAGCGGTTTTATGGCCAGCATCTTTTTGCAGCCTGCCAAGGAGAGCGAGACCGACAAGTGGCGTCATCACTACAACAACCAGCAAGAGGAGTTGCTGCGAGAGATCCGCGCCCTGCGCAGCGAGGTGCGGGAGCTGAAAAACAAGTGAGGCCAAGGGCGGGCAAGTTGCGAGGTGACTCGCAACTCCGCGCTTTATATCCGGGGGGAGCTGCTTTTTCTTTGCTTGTCCTTTAGCCTGCTGGCGGCTTAACATTCAACCTCTTGTCCACACCAGAAAAAGAGAACCGATCGACCATGCGCGCCCTTCTCGGGATTTTGATCTGCTTGTGTGCCCAACAGGCACTGGCCGATACCCGTTATGTTTCAGACAACATCTTTACCTATATCCACAATGGCCCGGGTACCCAGTACCGGATCCTTGGCAGCGTCAAGGCTGGTGAACCGCTGGAGGTAAAGGCGGTGAACGGCGAGGCCGGTTTCACCCAGGTGGTGGACGGTCGTGGCCGCGAGGGGTGGATCAAGAACAGCGAACTGCAGAGCCAGATCAGCCTGCGCGAGCGTCTGCCCCAGGTGGAAAAAGAACGCGATGAGCTTAAAGATCGCCTGCAGAACCTCAACGGTGACAACGAGAAACGCTTCACCGAGAAGGATGGCCAGATCGCTGCCCAGAGCAAGGAGATCGCCGCCCTCAAGGCCCAGCTGGTCAGTCAGGGTGAGGAGATGAGCAATCTCAAAGAGCAGAATGATGCCCTGACCCAGAGCTACGACAACCAGGAGCACGACATGCAGATGGACTGGTTTATCCGTGGTGGTGCCATGGTGGGGGCCGGTATCCTGCTTGGCATCCTGTTGCCCATGCTGCCCCGTCGTCGCAGCCGTGGCGATCGCTGGATGAACTGACAGCATCTGGCTGAATGAATTGTTGAGAAGGGTCGCCGTGGCGGCCCTTCTTTTTTGGGGCGCATTGGCGACATCCGGTATTGGGCGGAATGCGTGGCTGCTTTGCGATAGAGCGGCGGCAGATCGTATACAAAATGAAGTCAGATGACCCTCACGCTTGCTGGCGTATTGGCTTCAAAAGGGAATTCATAGGGGGAATGAGCGATCTTTGTTAAAGATTGGCAACAAATTCATTTCATATAGGGTGCAACATTGTATACATTATCGGCGTTTCGGCGGCGCGTCCGCCTTCGTCGATATCAGCCCTAGGGCGTACAGGAAGACCCCATATGTTCAAAGCTACCCAAGTGCTTGCCGCTGACTATGTTCCCTCCGATCTGGCCGCCCTGCGCGAAGCCATCACACAGAACTACGTGGTGGATGAAAATGCCTATCTGGCCGAGCTGTCGGCCATGCTGCCGGGGGACGGCGCCTCGCTGGAACGGGTGACCCAGCGTGCCCGCACCCTGGTGACCAAGGTGCGCAAGGAGAGCGGCTCCGGCGACGGCATCGACGCCTTCTTGCAGGAGTACAGCCTGGATACCCAGGAGGGGATCATCCTGATGTGCCTGGCGGAGGCGCTGCTGCGCATTCCCGATGCCGAGACTGCCGATGCCCTGATCAAGGACAAGCTCTCCGGCGCCAACTGGTCGTCCCATTTTCGCAAGAGCGATTCCACCCTGGTGAACGCCTCCACCTGGGGGCTGATGCTGACCGGCAAGATCATCAAGCTGGACAAGAAGCTGGACGGCAACCCGGCCAACCTGCTGGGCCGCATGGTCAACAAGCTGGGGGAGCCGGTGGTGCGCTCCGCCATGTACGCCGCCATGAAGATCATGGGCAAGCAGTTCGTGCTGGGGCGCGACATGAAGGAAGCCCTCAAGGCGAGCCGCAAGTCCCGCGAGAAGGGTTACACCCACACCTACGACATGCTGGGGGAGTCCGCCCTGACCCTGGCCGATGCCGACAAGTATTTCGGTGACTACCAGCGCGCCATCGAGGCGGTGGGCAACGAGCGCATCAGCGACGGCGGCCCGGCCCCTTCCATCTCCATCAAGCTGTCGGCGCTGCATCCGCGCTATGACGTAGCCAACCGCGAGCGGGTGCTCGGCGAGATGTGCGAGCGGCTGGTGGGGCTGGTGCGCCTCGCCCGCGACAAGGACGTGGCCATCAGCATCGACGCCGAAGAGATGGACCGCCTCGAGTTGTCGCTGGACTTGTTCGAGCAGCTCTATCGCTCCGAGGCGAACCGCGGCTGGGGCAAGCTCGGTATGGTGGTGCAGGCCTACTCCAAGCGCGCCCTGCCGGTGCTCTGCTGGCTGACCGGGCTGGCCCGCGAGCAGGGCGATCTCATTCCGGTTCGCTTGGTAAAAGGCGCCTACTGGGACAGCGAGCTCAAATATGCCCAGCAGGCAGGCCTGCCCGGCTACCCGCTGTTTACCCGCAAGGCGGGCACCGACATCTCCTACCTTGCCTGCGCCCGCTACCTGCTGAGCGAGCCGACCCGCGGCTTCATCTCGCCCCAGTTTGCCACCCACAACGCCAATACCGTGGTCAGCATTCTGGAGATGGCTGGCGATCGCCAGTTTGAATTCCAGCGTCTGCACGGCATGGGGGAGGAGCTGCACAACGCCGTACTGAACGAACATCCCGGCCTGCACTGTCGCATCTATGCGCCGGTGGGAGCCCACAAGGATCTGCTGCCCTATCTGGTGCGCCGCCTGCTGGAGAACGGGGCCAACACCTCCTTCGTCCACAAGCTGGTGGATCCCAATACCCCGGTCGACTCTTTGGCCGAGCACCCGCTGCGCACCCTCAAGCGCTATTCCAGCCTGGCAAACGATCGCATTCCGCAGCCGGTGAACCTGTTCAGCGACCGCAAGAACTCCAGCGGCGTCAACATGAACATCGTCTCCATCCAGCGCCCCTTCTTCGCCAAGCTGAAGGAGCTGGAGAGCAAGCAGTGGCTGGCAGGCCCCATCGTCGATGGCGAGACCCTCAAGCGCAACGAAGCCCGCGTGGTGCTGAGCCCGCAGGATGTGAGCCAGCTAGTGGGCAAGATCCACTGGGCTGACGAGCAGGCGGTGGAGCAGGCGCTGGCCTCGGCCCATGCCGCCTTCCCGCGCTGGCGCGAGACCCCGGTGAGCGAGCGTGCCGCCGCCCTTGAGAAACTGGCGGATCTGCTGGAAGCGAACCGCGAGCAGTTCATCTCCCTCTGTACCCGCGAGGCGGGCAAGCTGTTGCAGGACGGCATCGACGAGGTGCGCGAGGCGGTGGACTTCTGCCGCTACTACGCGGTGCAGGCTCGTAGCCTGATGGGGCAGGCGACCCTGCTGCCCGGTTACACCGGCGAGATGAACGAGCTGTTCCTGCAGGGGCGCGGCGTGTTCGTCTGCATCAGCCCGTGGAACTTCCCGCTGGCGATTTTCCTGGGACAAGTCGCCGCGGCGCTGGCTACCGGCAACACCGTCATCGCCAAGCCGGCCGAGCAGACCGGTCTCATCGCCCACCTGGCGGTGACCCTGGCCCATCAGGCCGGCATTCCGGGCGACGTGCTGCAACTGTTGCCGGGTGACGGTGCCACCGTCGGTGCCAAGCTGACGGCGGATGCCCGCATCGGCGGCGTCTGCTTCACCGGCTCCACCGAGACCGCCAAGCTCATCAACATGACCCTGGCCCAGCGCGATGGCGCCATCCTGCCGCTCATCGCCGAGACCGGCGGCCAGAACGCCATGATCGTCGACTCCACCGCCCTGCCGGAGCAGGTTGTGCGCGACGTGGTGAGCGCCGCCTTCCAGAGCGCCGGCCAGCGCTGCTCCGCCCTGCGGGTGCTCTACCTGCAGGAGGAGATTGCAGAGCGGGTGCTGGAGATCCTCACCGGCGCCATGCAGGAGCTGAAAGTGGGCAACCCGGCCGAGCACAACACCGACGTAGGCCCGGTGATCGATGCCGATGCCAAATCCGGTCTCGATGCCCACCTCGCCTACATGATCCCTCGTGCTCGCCTGATCGCGCAGGCGCCGATGCCGGCCGCGACCATGGAGGGACACTTCGTTCAGCCGACCGCACTGGAGATCGGCTCCATCCGCGAGCTGGTGAAGGAGCAGTTCGGTCCCATCCTGCACGTGGTGCGCTACGCCACCCGGGATCTGGACAAGGTGATCAGCGACATCAACGGCACCGGCTACGGCCTGACGCTGGGGATCCACAGCCGCAACGAATCCCACGCCGAGGAGCTGGCGAGCCGCATCAACGTCGGCAACGTCTACATCAACCGCAACCAGATCGGCGCCATGGTCGGGGTGCAGCCGTTCGGCGGCCAGGGGCTCTCCGGCACCGGCCCCAAGGCGGGTGGCCCCCACTATCTCGGGCGGTTTGTCACCGAGAAGACCCGCACCATCAACACCACTGCGGTGGGCGGCAACGCCTCCCTGCTGGCGATGGGTGATGCCTGATCCGCGTCGATAGAGGCCGGATACTGGATGCCGGATAACAGCGGGCCGCCTTCGGGCGGCCTCTTTATTTGCACCATCCGTTTTTTACGAATGGGACAATCGGCCACGGCGGGGTCGTCAGCGACCCGTGCTGGTCGTAAGATGGGAGCCATTCGCGCGGCGTTTGCCCCTTGCTCGGCCAGCCGTGGTCAGGGTTCTGTTTTAACGAGAGTGTTTATCTGATGTCATTAACCGAACAAGCCCGCTGGTTCGTGCTGGGGGGCGATCATCTGGTACTGCTCGATCAGCAGGGAGAGGTGCCACAGGGCAGTAAAGCGTGCCTGCCCGCAGCGCTGGCTGACGCCCATTTCGAGCGTTTCGACGAGTGGCAGGGGCTGCCCTGCTATCTGCTGGATCTGGGGGCTGAGGCCGACACGAGCGCCATGAGCCCGCTGCGCCAGCTGATGGTGGCGGGTGACGAAGAGGGCTTTCGTCTCGCCGGTCGCGCCTGGCAGCTCGCCACCTTCCGCCGCACCCACCGTTTCTGCGGCGAGTGCGGCGCCCCCATGACCCCGAAGGCGGGGGAGTGGGCGCAGGTGTGCCACCACGGCCATACGGCCTATCCGCGCATCTCCCCCTGCATTATCGTGGCGGTGCGCAAGGGGCCGGAGATCCTGCTGGCGGCCCATCGCCGTCACTATCAGGCGGACGATCCCATGTATACCGTGCTGGCCGGCTTTGTGGAGGCGGGAGAGAACCTTGAGCAGTGCGTGGCACGGGAGGTGTTCGAGGAGAGCGGCATCCGGGTGCGCAATGTGCGCTATGTGGCGAGCCAGCCCTGGCCCTTCCCCCACAGCCTGATGATGGGCTTTACCGCCGACTACGAGAGCGGCGAGATCAAGGTGCAAGATGACGAACTGGTGGCCGCCGCTTTCTTTGCCGCCGACTGGCTGCCGCGCTTGCCGCCCCACGGCACCATTGCCAGGCGGCTGATCGAGTTGTCACTGGCTGGCGAGGGGTAACGGCGCTTATCTTTTCGCCAACCTTTTTGCACTTCTTTTTAAAAACGGGGCGCTCTGGTTTGCGCCCCTTCACATCTTTGCAACCGATCACCCATTTGCCACGTTTTGGGCAGTCCGATCCGGTGGGCAAAGTGGTATTATGGCCGCCATTTTATGCGTGATACGAACTCGGGAACTGGGATGAAAGAGCTGAAGAACGATCGATACCTGCGCGCTTTGCTGCGTCAGGATGTAGACATGACGCCGGTATGGATGATGCGCCAGGCTGGCCGTTATCTGCCGGAATACAAGGCGACTCGCGCCAAGGCGGGGGATTTCATGTCCCTGTGCCGCAACGCCGAGCTGGCCTGTGAAGTCACCCTGCAGCCGCTGCGCCGCTACCCGCTCGATGCCGCCATCCTCTTCTCCGACATCCTCACCGTGCCCGATGCCATGGGGCTGGGGCTCTACTTCGAGCAGGGGGAAGGCCCGCGCTTCGAGCGTCCGATCACCACCATGGTCGACGTGCAGGCGCTGCCCATTCCGGATCCGGAAGATGAGCTGGGCTACGTGATGAACGCGGTGCGCACCATCCGCCGTGAGCTCAAGGGCGAAGTGCCGCTCATCGGCTTCTCCGGCAGCCCCTGGACCCTGGCCACCTACATGGTGGAGGGGGGCAGCTCCAAGGCATTTACCAAGATCAAGCAGATGATGTACGCAGAGCCGCAAACCCTGCACCTGCTGCTCGACAAGCTGGCCGACAGCGTGATTGCTTACCTCAACGCCCAGATCAAGGCGGGTGCGCAGGCGGTCATGGTGTTCGACACCTGGGGCGGCGTGCTCACCCCGCGCGATTACCGCGACTTCTCCCTGCAGTACATGCACAAGATTGTCGATGGCCTGATCCGCGAGCACGACGGTCGCCGCGTGCCGGTCACCCTGTTCACCAAGAACGGCGGTCAGTGGTTGGAGCAGATCGCCGCCACCGGTTGCGATGCGCTGGGTCTGGACTGGACCACCGACATCGCCGACGCCAAGCGTCGGGTCGGCGACAAGGTGGCGCTGCAGGGCAACATGGATCCCTCCATGCTCTACGCCACGCCGGCTCGCATCTGTGAAGAGGTGGCCTCCATTCTGGCCGGTTTCGGCCACGGCAATGGTCACGTATTCAACCTCGGCCACGGCATCCATCAGGATGTGAACCCGGAACACGCTGGCGTGTTCGTCAACGCGGTACACGAGCTCTCTGCCCAGTACCACGGCCGCTAAGGCCGGGGCGAGAGAAGAAGAGTTTGTTTGATATCCGGGGCCGCAAGGCCCCGTTTTACATTAAAAAATGGCGCTGCGACGACGAGCGCGTGGCGTCAGTGCAGGAGGCAAGATGAGCAGCAAGTCACTGGATTGGGGTATCGATCTTGGCGGTACCAAGTGTGAATGCGTGGTGCTGGATGGCGACGAGGTGCTGCTGCGCCACCGCATCCCCACCGAACGGGCGGGCGGTTATGAGCATATGATCGGCCAGATCGCCAAGCTGGTAGCTGAGTGCGCCGAGAAGATTGGCCAGCGCCCGATCGTCATCGGCATGGGCACGCCGGGGGCGCGGGATCCGCAGACCGGTCTGATGAAGAACTGCAACACCACCGAGCTCAATGGCAAGCCGTTCAAGGAAGATCTGGAGCGCCGGCTCGGCGTGCCGGTACTGATTGCCAACGACGCCAACTGCTTCGCGCTGGCAGAAACCCATCTGGGGGCGGTGCGCCAGCACCATCCCAATGCGAAAGTGGTGTTCGGCATCATCATGGGCACCGGGGTCGGCTCCGGCATCGTCATCAACGGCCAGATCCTCAACGGCCATCACGGCATCGCCGGTGAGTGGGGCCATAACGTGCTTTCCCCTGATGGCCCCGAGTGCTACTGCGGCAAGCGTGGCTGCGTCGAGACCCTGATCAGCGGTCCAGCGCTGGAGGCTTGGTACGAAGCCAAGGCCAAGCGCCACCTCTCGCTTGCCCAAATCGCGGCTGCCACCGCCCACGATCACATCGCCAAGCTCACCATCGACCGGCTGCACCTGCTGTTTGGTCAGGCGCTGGCCAATGTGGTCAACATTCTCGACCCGGATGTGATCGTCATCGGTGGTGGAGTGGGCAATGTGCAGAGCCTTTACAGCGCCGGACGACAGACAATTTTGCCCTTCCTCTTTAATCCCCGCTTCGCAACCCCCATTATTGCTCCTGCCCTTGGTGACAGTGCCGGGGTATTCGGGGCCGCACTGCTGGCCCGCGGTGAATTCAAGGAGGCCCTGCTGTCGTAGCCGGGGCTCCCGGGCGGCCGGTGCGCCGCCCTGTTGCTGGTTCAAGGAAACGGATTCTCGATGATCAAGATTGCCATCAATGGTTACGGGCGGATCGGTCGCAACGTGTTGCGAGCCCTCTATGAAAGCGGGCGCGACAAGACCATCAAGATCGTCGCCATCAACGAGCTGGCGGCCCCCGAGGCCATGGTGCACCTGACCCGTTACGATACCAGTCACGGTCGCTTCCACCATCCGGTGCAACTGGCGGGTAACAGCATGCTGGTGGGGGAGGATCTCATCTCTCTGTTTGCCGAGCGGGATCCGTCAAAGCTGCCGTGGCGGGCGCTGGGGGTGGATGTGGTGCTCGATTGCACCGGGGTATTCGGCTCGCGGGCCGATGCCGAGCTGCATCTGGCGGCGGGGGCGGGCAAGGTGCTTTTCTCCCACCCGGCGGATGCGGATGTGGATGCCACCGTGGTCTACGGGGTCAACCATCATACCCTCACCGGAGCGGAGCGGATCGTCTCCAACGCCTCCTGTACCACCAACTGCGTGGTGCCGGTGATTGAAACATTGCATCGAGAATTTGAGATAAATTGTGGTACTATTACGACAATTCATTCGGCCATGCATGATCAGCAAGTCATCGATGCCTACCACAGTGACTTGCGCCGAACCCGCGCTGCCAGTCAGTCCATCATTCCGGTGGACACCAAGCTGGCAAAGGGGCTGGAGCGTATCCTGCCCCACTTCGCCGGCAAGTTCGAGGCGATCGCGGTGCGGGTGCCGACCATCAATGTAACAGCGATGGATCTCAGTATTACTGTTCGTAAAAAAGTGACAGTTACTGACGTAAATCAAGCCCTGCAACGGGCATCCAGAGGTACATTACACGGTATTCTGGATTACACGGAAGAACCGCTGGTCTCCGTAGACTTCAATCATGATGCACACTCCTGCATCATTGATGGTACCCAGACCCGGGTGAGCGATGCCAACCTCGTCAAGATGTTGATGTGGTGCGATAACGAATGGGGCTTCGCGAACCGGATGCTGGATACCACCCGGGCCATGATGGCCGCAGGCTGAGCCTGCCCCGGGCGAAAGGTTACTGTTTTTAACATTACCTGGAAAATATAGAGGACTGAATATGTCTGTTATCAAGATGACTGACCTGGATCTGGCGGGTAAACGCGTTCTGATCCGTGCTGACCTGAACGTACCGGTAAAAGACGGCAAGGTCACCTCCGATGCACGTATCGTTGCGACTCTGCCGACCATCAAGCTGGCTCTGGAAAAGGGTGCCAAGCTGATGATCACCTCCCACCTGGGTCGTCCGACCGAGGGTGAATACAACGAAGAATTCTCCCTGGCTCCGGTTGTCAACTATCTGAAAGACGCTCTGTCCTGCCCGGTTCGCCTGGCCAAGGATTACCTGGATGGCGTAGAAGTCGCTGCCGGTGAGCTGGTTGTACTGGAAAACTGCCGTTTCAACAAAGGCGAGAAGAAGAACACCGAAGAGCTGGCCAAAAAATACGCCGCCCTGTGTGACGTCTTTGTAATGGACGCGTTCGGTACTGCTCACCGCGCCGAAGGCTCCACTTACGGTGTGGCTCAGTTCGCTCCGGTCGCCTGTGCCGGTCCGCTGCTGGCGGGTGAACTGGAAGCGCTGGGCAAAGCCATGCTGAAGCCCGAGCGCCCGATGGTTGCCATCGTTGGCGGCTCCAAGGTCTCCACCAAGCTGACCGTTCTGGAATCCCTCTCCAAAATCGCTGACCAGCTGGTTGTCGGTGGTGGCATCGCCAACACCTTCATCGCTGCTGCCGGTCACAACGTCGGCAAGTCCCTGTGCGAGCACGATCTGATCGACACCGCCAAGAAACTGGCTGCCGAGACCAACATTCCTGTGACCACCGACGTGGTTGTAGGTGCCGAGTTCTCCGAGTCCACTCCGGCCACCATCAAGTCTGTTAACGATGTGACCGACGGCGACATGATCTTCGACATCGGCCCGGATTCTGCCAAGGCTCTGGCTGACATCATCATGAACGCCAAGACCATCCTGTGGAACGGCCCGGTTGGTGTGTTCGAGTTCGACCAGTTCGCTGAAGGCACCAAGGTTATCGCTGAAGCCATCGCTGCTTCTCCGGCCTTCTCCATCGCTGGCGGTGGTGACACCCTGGCTGCCATCGACAAGTTCGGCATCGCTGACAAAGTCTCCTACATCTCCACTGGCGGCGGCGCCTTCCTGGAGTTCGTAGAAGGCAAGGTACTGCCGGCTGTTGCGATTCTGGAACAGCGCGCTAAAGCCTAATTGACCCGGAACGGGGGGCAAAAGCCTCCCGTTTCGTTTATCATGTGCCCGCTGTGCCGGTTCATGATGAACCCCCCATTTTTTATTAACGGCATACGAGACAGGACGATTAAACATGTCTAAGAAAATTTTCGACTTCGTAAAACCCGGCGTGATCACTGGTGATGACGTTCAGAAAGTGTTCGCCATCGCTAAAGAGAACGGCTTTGCTCTGCCGGCCGTAAACTGCGTTGGTACCGACTCCGTTAACGCCGTACTGGAAGCTGCCGCCAAGGTTAAAGCGCCGGTTATCGTTCAGTTCTCCAACGGTGGTGCCGTGTTCACCGCCGGTAAGGGTCTGAAGCTGGAAGGTCAGAAAGCTGCCATCCTGGGTGCCATCTCTGGTGCCAAGCACGTTCACGCTGTTGCCGAAGCTTACGGCGTGCCGGTAATCCTGCACACCGACCACGCTGCCAAGAAGCTGCTGCCGTGGATCGACGGTCTGCTGGAAGCGGGCGAGAAGCACTTTGCTGAAACCGGCAAGCCGCTGTTCTCCTCCCACATGCTGGATCTGTCCGAAGAGTCTCTGGAAGAGAACATCGACATCTGCTGCGAGTACCTGACCCGCATGGCCAAGATGAACATGACTCTGGAGCTGGAACTGGGTTGCACCGGTGGCGAAGAAGACGGCGTCGACAACAGCCACATGGATCAGTCCGCTCTGTACACCCAGCCGGAAGATGTTGCCTACGCTTACGAGCGTCTGTCCAAGATCAGCCCGCGTTTCACCATCGCAGCCTCCTTCGGCAACGTACACGGTGTATACAAGCCGGGTAACGTCAAACTGACCCCGTCCATTCTGGACGCTTCCCAGAAGTACGTTTCCGAGAAGTTCGGCGTTCCAGCCAAGTCTCTGGACTTCGTATTCCACGGTGGTTCAGGTTCCACTCTGGAAGAGATCCGCGAGTCCATCTCCTACGGCGTAGTGAAGATGAACATCGACACCGACACCCAGTGGGCAACTTGGGAAGGTCTGCTGAACTTCTACAAGAAGAACGAAGCTTACCTGCAAGGCCAGCTGGGCAACCCGGAAGGCGCCGACAAGCCGAACAAGAAGTACTACGATCCGCGCGTATGGCTGCGTGAAGGTCAGACTTCCATGATCGCTCGTCTGGAGAAAGCATTCTCCGACCTGAACGCCATCGACGTACTGTAATTCGTTACAGCACCTTGATTGCATGAAAAGGCGCCCTTCGGGGCGCCTTTTGCATTTCTGTGATCCGCACAGGTTGGTGAGTGGAGGAGGAACTGGGTATTATCGAAACAACTTTGCTTATTTTATTAAACAATTTGCAACCAAGGCAGGATGCTGAGTATGCAGGCAGGAAAGCACAACGGATATCAGGAGCACGTCGCCTCCTACTACGCGGCCACCCGTAACGACCCGCAACAGTGGCCCGAGCTGGAGGGGGAGCACAAGGCTGACGTCTGCATTATCGGCGGCGGTTTTACTGGCCTCAACACCGCCATCAATCTGGCTGATGCGGGCTACAAGGTGGTGCTGCTGGAGGCCAACCGCATCGGCTGGGGGGCGTCGGGGCGCAACGGCGGTCAGCTTATTCGCGGTATCGGCCACGATACCAGCCAGTTTGCCCGCTGGATTGGTGAGGATGGGGTGCGCGAACTCGACCTGATGGGGCTGGAGGCGGTGCAGCTGGTGCGCGAGCGGGTCGAACGCTTCAATATCGACTGCGATCTTACCTGGGGCTACTGCGACCTCGCGACCCGTCAGCGTCATCTGGCCGGCTTCGAAGAGGAGCTCGACCATCTGGCGAGTCTGGGGTATGAGCACGAGTTGAAGCTGGTGCCGCGTGAAGATATCCATAGCGTGGTGGGGTCGGATCGCTATATCGGCGGCCTCATCGACATGGGCTCCGGCCATCTCCATCCCCTCAATCTGGCGCTCGGCGAGGCACGTGCCGCCGCCAGCCTCGGGGTCTCCCTGTTTGAACACTCCAGAGTGACCCATATCGAGTACGGCAAGCAGGTGGAGGTGACCACCGCCCACGGCCGGGTCACTGCCGATTATCTGGTGATCGGCTGCAACGCCTATCTCAACGACCTCAATCCGGAGCTGGGGGGGCGGGTGCTGCCGGCCGGCTCCTATATCCTCGCCACCGAGGTGCTCGATCGCCGCTTGCGCCAGCGCCTGCTGCCGCAAAACATGGCGGTGTGCGATCAGAACGTGGCGCTCGACTACTACCGTCTCTCCGCCGATGGTCGTCTGCTGTTTGGCGGCGCCTGCAACTATTCGGGGCGAGACCCGAAGGATATCAAGGCCTTTATGTTGCCCAAGCTGCTGCGGGTATTCCCCGAGCTGGCTGGCACCGCCATCGAGTTTCAGTGGGGCGGGATGATCGGGATTGGCGCCAACCGGCTGCCGCAGATTGGCCGCTTGAAGGCTCACCCCAACGTGCTCTATGCCCAGGCCTACTCGGGGCATGGCCTCAACGCCACCCATATGGCGGGCAAGCTGGTAGCCGAGGCGATCCGCGGCGAGAGCCGGGGTTTCGATCTCTTTGCCAGCGTGCCTCACATCACTTTCCCGGGTGGCCCGGCGCTGCGCTCTCCGCTGCTGGCACTGGGAATGTTGTGGCACCGGATGAAGGATATCTTCTGACTCCGATTGTCAGCCTGTGCAGTGATGGCTGAACTAAGCCCCCTTGCCAGCCCTTGTTTATAGCGGGTTAGCACTATCGTTCCGCCCGATAGACCAAAAGATGCATTCGCGCCAATCTCGTCCGGTTGGCGCTATCTTTTAGGTGTGAGAGCGGTTATCTGCCAAGGGGCAAGGGGTTGTCAGATTGCCGGAATATTTGCCGAGAAAGGGCCGAGGACGGGGAGAGGAGGGCCAAGATGGAGATAAATGTGGTCGCGTCAGGCGGGCTCAGCCCGCTGGCGCAACGGCAGGGTTCTCCCGCCGTGCAGGCACTGGAGCGGGCTGTGACCTCACCATCAACGGGCAGTGACA
This sequence comes from Aeromonas sp. 603607, assembly GCF_049171595.1. Lineage (NCBI taxonomy): Bacteria > Pseudomonadati > Pseudomonadota > Gammaproteobacteria > Aeromonadales > Aeromonadaceae > Aeromonas > Aeromonas sp. 603607. The sequence continues at coordinate 37,205 of NZ_JAAKOV010000025.1, read as the reverse complement.
GCCGTATGGTGCGCGACCTTGGCGCTGTGCTGGACGAATTGGGGCTGTCACCGCAAGGGGAGAGCCGCGGCGGGGGCACTGTTTCAATCAGGGATTCGCTGGAAGCGTTCATCAACACCATGATGGGCTCCCTGCAACAGCAGCAGGAGCAACAGTTGGCATTGCAGCAACAACAGCGGCAAGAGCAGGAACAGCGTAAACTCGCCATCGCCGACAGCAGCGAAAACCCGCTCAAGCGGGATCTGGAGCGCCTGCTGGAGATGCTGGATCAGCAGGGCGGACAGGAAAAAGAGAGCGAGCAAGGGGCCGAAAGCGAAGCGGTGAACCCCTTGCAGAGCCAGCTGACCAAGCTGCTGGAGAGCAGTGGTGCGGCAGAGAGCGGGGTCACCCTCAAGGAGGTGCTGTCAGGGTTGGCCAGCAAGTTGCCGAGCGACCCCGACGAGCGAAAAGGGTATCGGGTCGATACCCAAGTCTGAGGTGGTTGGCAACGGCAGTCCAGTCGTTGCAGTGCGTAAGGGGCGGGCAGCCCTTTATTGGGCCGGTTCCGCCAGCCGCCACCCCTGTTCGTCCTTCATCATCCACACCTCTGCCTCTTGCGGCAGCACCTGGCCGGCCTCGAACTCGCCATATTTGCGCTCGAGTTCCATCAGCCCCATCTCCTGCTGGAAGGGGCCAACCCGGTCGTAGACCAGGTCCTCGTCGTGCAACACCTGCAACTGATCGAGCCCCTGCTTGAAGTGGAGCTGGTAACTCACCTTGACCAGATAGACCCCCTCCATCCGCTCCTCCTTGCCGAGGATGGTGAAGTCGCTGATATCGAACAGGTTGGCGTCTGTCTCGGCCAGTAGCTTGGCGGTGACCTGCTGGCGGATATCCTCTTCACCGGGCCCTGCACTGCAGCCATAAAGCCAGAGGGCTAGCAGGGGGATGAACCACTTTTTCATCAAAACTCCGGACAAGTGCAAAACGAGAGGGGCGATTGTGCCACGCGAATGCGCGGCGGCAAACCTCGGCTCACGGTTCCAGTGAACGTTCCAGCACGATGGCCTCGGCCCGATAATCAGCAAGCTCGCGGCGATAGCACTCGGTGAAGCCTCTGCGCAGCCAGAAGGATAGAGCACTCTCATTGCTGGCAATCACTGACAGGCGAAGCCGGGTAGCCCCCCATGAGCTTGCCAGCGTGCAGGCGTGAAGATAGAGCGACTGACCACGGCCACTCCCTTGCCAGGGTTCCCCCACCAGTAACAGACCCAGATAGGCGGTGTCTGGATTGGGGTAGCCGCGCAGCAGATCAATGACAGCGGTGAGCTCTCCCTGCTCCCAGCGGCCGATGAGATGTTTGTCGGAGAGAGGCAGGCCGGGTGGGCAGGCGACAAGTTCCTCTTCTCCTGCCTGTGCAGAGAGAGGGTCATTGCTCACCGCCGCCTGATAGGAGGGGGCCTGCTCGAACAGCCGCTGCAAGGCAGGTGCATCGCTTGTCTGCAGCCGACGCAACTCAGTGTGCATCACTTACCATCTCGAGATGTTTGGCAAAGGGGATAGGCCCCATAAAACCGGTGACCCGCTGCCCTGTCAGCTCCTTGCCCTCGCGGTCGAAGAAGATCAGGGTCGGCAGCCCCAGCACATTGAGACTGTTGAGCAGCTCCACATCGGCATCGTCGTTGGCGGTGACATCCGCCTGCAGCAGCACCATCTGGCCGAAGCGCACCCTCACCGCCGGGTCGCTGAAGGTCTTGTGCTCGAACTCCTTGCAGGCGACGCACCAGTCGGCGTAGAGGTCGAGCAGCACCGGCTTGCCGCGGGCGGCGGCCAGCTGCACCTTGAGATCATCCAGCGTCTTGACGCGGATAAACTGCGGCGCCGTTTGACTGGCATCCGCCGTGGCGGCAGCAGGACCGGCCGGTTGCAGCAGATCCTTGCCCACCACCACGGCGCTGATCATCGCCAGCAACAGCACGAAGCCGCGCACACTTCTGGCCACCGAGTGGGGCTGGTGCTGGTTGTGGTGATAGAGATAGCCGCACAGCAGCAGCCCCCAGCCGAGCCAAGCGAGAGTAGCAATCTGATCGCTCCAGAGCCGTGACAGCAGCAGGATCGGCACTGCCAGCAGGGCAAAGCCAAACAGCTGCTTGATCACATCCATCCAGGCGCCCGCTTTTGGCAGCAGCTTGCCACCCGAGGTGCCGAGCAGCAGCAGCGGCAGACCCATCCCCAGTGACAGCGCATAGAGCGCCGCCCCGCCGAGCCAGAGATCGCCGCTCTGGGCCACGTAGATCAGCGCCCCCGAGAGCGGCGCCGTGGTGCAGGGGGAGCAGACCAGCCCGGAGATCATCCCCATGATGGCGACCCCGACTACAGAGCCGCCCTGCTGGCGGTTGGAGAGACCGGAGAGCCGGGTTTGCAAACTGCTCGGCAGTTGCAGGGTGTAGAGGCCGAACATGGAGAGGGCCAGCAGCACGAACATCACCGAGAGGGCGATCAGCACATAGGGATGTTGCAGCGCCGCCTGGAATTTCAGCCCTGCCGAGGCCACTACCAGCCCCAGCAAGGTGTAGGTGACCGCCATCCCCTGCACATAGACAAAGGAGAGCAGGAAGGCGCGACTGGTGGAAAGGCGATGGCCGGCACCGGCGATGATGCCGGTCAGAATGGGATACATGGGGAAGACGCAGGGGGTGAAGGCGAGCCCCAGCCCCAGCGCGAAGAAGGCGACGATGCTGAGCCAGAATCCCTGATGGCCGAGGGCGGAGGCCAGCTGATCCTGCTGGCTAACCGGTGCGACGCTTTGTGCCGTTTCAGCAGCGGATGCGGTGGTTGCCGTGACCAGCGGAGCCACATCGATCAGTTTGTCGGTCGGTGGATAGCAGAGGCCGTCGGTACAGCCCTGATAGCGCACCCGCAGGGTGGCATTTTCCCCCACCTCCTTTAGCGGCACCGCGATGCTCACCTGCTGGTAGTAGACCCGGGTCTTGCCGAAGAAGTCATCCTCGTGCTCTGTGCCTTCCGGCAGGGTCGGCTCGCTGAAGGTGAGGTTGTTCCCCTTGAAGCGCAGGCTGTGGCGATAGAGGTAGTAATCGTCGGCGATATGGAGGGTCAGCAGCAGCTGATCGCCACGCTGTTCGCTCTCGATCTGAAAGGCCTCATCGACCTGCAAAAATTTGGGTTTGGCATTGGCCTCAATGCCCAGCGAGCTGAGCAGATCGGCGCCGCTGGCGTGGGCAGGGGCGCTGCCCGCCGCTGTCGTCAACAGGGCACAGAGCAGCAACAGGGGAGAGAGCAAGCGGTTGAACGTCATGCGGTCTCCCCATTGAGCCAGTCGAGATAGGCGGGTAGTCCGGCACTTACCGGCAGGGCCAGCAGCTCGGGCACCTCATAGGGGTGATGGGCTTGAATACATGCCTGCAACTCGGCAAAGAGTGGCTGGCGGGATTTGATGATGAGCTGGATCTCGGTGGCGCGCTCCACCTTGCCTTGCCAACGATAGACGGAGGTGACGCCCGGCAGTTGATTGATGCAGGCGGCCAGTCGCTGGTTCAGCAGCTGTTCGCAGAGAAGGTCGGCACTGGTTTGATCTGGGCAGGTGCAGAGCACCACAATGGCGTCGGTCATAAAGCGGATCTTCACCTCGTTGGGGTAAACCGGGCAGGCGCCCTTGCCGTCTCATCCCTGTTTGCGGATGAGGGTGAAAAAAGCGCCTGAAAATCAGCGGCTACTATACCCCAGAGCCACTTCAAATAGCATCTGTAGCCATTTGTGAGCCAGCGCCAAAAATTTGTGGGGGGCATGAGATAGACGCTGTCATGGGGACAGGGCAGAATGAGCGGGCTTGTTCCCAATTGACGTAAGGAAATGTATGACCCAACAGAATGAGCAGCAGAGAAACCGCATGTTGAGCCTGCTGCGCGAAGGTGAGCGCCGCATGTTGGTTCAATTGGCCGGGCTGCTGCGCACGACCGCCGATGAAATCAATGCCGAGCTGGAGAAAGAGGAGCTGATGGCCACCCTGGAGCAGCCCATCACGGTGGAGTATCTCAACGGCGTGGTGCAGCACCATCTGTTCGAGCGCAAACACAAGGGAGATATGGCGGTTGCCCAGCAGATCCTGAGCGATTATCAGAGCGAGCTAGAAGCGCTGCAGGCCGCTCAGGCACAGCCTGAAGAGGCTGCCGCTGCCGACGAGAGCGGCGAAGAGCTCAAAGCCCAGGCTTGAGCGACGGGCAGGCCTGAATCCTTACCTCTGAATCAGCCGGCCTGCCAGCGCTGATCCCTGTTGCGGCCCCATCATGTCTGCCATGGTGGGGCCGTGTCGTTTCTTCTGTTGCCTTCCCTCGTTGACCTTCACTTCTCGGTTTCAATCCAACTGATTCGTGCCTTAGCGCGCCTCTTGTGGCATGCCGTGCGGCACTTCGCCGGGGATGGGGAACACCTTGTCATAACCCCAGTTGTAGACGAAGGCATAGATCAGATAGAAGACGACGAAGCCCAGATCCAGCACCAGCGCCTCCAGCAGGCTGACGCTCAGCCACCAGGACATGACCGGCAGCGCGACGATCAGCAGACCGCCCTCAAAGCCGAAGGTATGCAGCACCCGTTGCCACAGGGTTTTGTGGGTATGGCCCTGATATTTGAGCAGCAGCTTGTCGACCCCGATGTTGTAGATGTAGTTCCAGACCGTGGCCAGCACCGAGAAGAACAGTGCCAGCGGGCCCATATGGTTGAGCCCGACCCCGGTAACCCAGCTGGCCAGCGGGGCGGCAATCAGCAGGCCAATGAATTCAAAGCCAATGGCATGGCGCAGGCGATCGTTACGGGTACGCATAAGTCACTCTCTCAATCAGATTTATTCACGGATTGCTGGTTAATCTATAGATCTTTAGCGATAGATTCATGTTGGTATCCATCGCTAAAATAGATGGATGAGAGAGCTTGCCGGAGGGCCATAAGATGACGCCATCACTGGAACAACTGAGGATCTTGCTGGCGGCCGCCGAAACCGGCTCGTTTTCCGCTGCCGCCCGCAAGCTGGGCAAGGCGCAGTCGGTAGTGAGCAGCGCTATCGCCAATCTGGAGATCGATCTGGCGCTCACCCTGTTTGACCGCAGCGGCCGCTATCCGCAGCTGACGGAGGCGGGGGCCCGCATGGTGCAGGAGGCGGGGATCCTGCTGGCGCAGAGTGAACGATTGCAATCTATTGCCGGGGAGCTGGCGGCCGGGGTGGAGACGCGGCTCACTCTGGCCATCGATGATGACTCCCACCTCCCCTGGCTCGGCACCCTGCTGGAGGAGTTCGCCACTCGTTACCCGACCGTGGAGCTGGAGCTGCTCTTCCCGCTGATGGAGGATGTGACCGAGATGCTGGTGACCGGCCGGGCCCAGCTCGGCATCAGTTATCAGAAGGTGCACCCCCAGAGAGAGATTGTCGCCCATTCGCTGGGGGAGGTGACCATGCCGCTGGTGGTGTCACCGGATCATCCGCTGGCCCGCAAGCAGCCGCTGCGGGAGGTCGATCTGCAGGGGGCACGCCAGCTGATGGTCACCGGCCGACGGGAAGGGAGCGAGCGCCAGCGTTTTCGCATCTCGGCTCAGGTGTGGTGGGTCGAGGGGGATCTCGGGGTGCTGGAGCTGGTCAAGCGGGGTCTTGGCTGGTCCGCGATTCCGGAATTTCTGCTGCATCAACCGCTGAAGCGGGGCGAAGTGGTGGTGCTGGAGCCCGATTTTATCGCCAGCCATGCGTTGGCGCTGGAGCTGCAGTGGCATCGCGCCCGCCCGCTGGGGCAGGCGGGGCGCTGGCTGAAGGAGGCCCTGCTGGCGCGGGGGCCTCGCTAGCCGACCTTACTCGGTCAGTTCGTAGGGGAGGGGTTGCAGGGTGAGCTGGGAGCTCTCCTCCTGCTTGAGGCGAAAACGGGCGTCAGCCTCGGTGTCTTTCGGCAGTACGGCGGTGAGCCACACCTGACCCTGATGTTGCCAAGCGTTGAGCACCATGCCGCTGCGACGCCAGTTGTCACCGAGCTGGATCTCCAGGGTATCGCCCGCATTGACCGGCTCACTGGCAGTGCCCGCCAGCAGGAACAGGGCGCGGTTGTTGGCGCCGCGATATTTGGCGCGAGCCACCGTCTCCTGCCCCATGTAGCAGCCCTTGTTGAAGCAGATGCCATCGAGCGCCTGCAGGTTGAGCATCTGCGGGATGAACTCCCCCTGATGCACCGCCTCCATGTGCGGCAGGCCGGCCTTGATCTCGAGCCCCCACCAGAGGGATTCGTCACCCGCCGGCAGCGCGTCGGCTTGCTCACTGCTTACCAGCAGCCAGCGATCCTGTTCGATCTTCACCGCCATGCCGTCAGCGATAAGGCCGCTCTGCTCCAGACCAAACTGCGCGGCGAGCCACGCATCTGTGCCCTTGCCTGCCAGACCGGTGGCGTGGCGTTCGTCGGCAGCAATCTCCACCTTGGAGAAGACGGCAAATTTTTTCAGCTCCGGCAGCTGGCGATCCAGCACCGAAGGGGTAGTCAGCAGCAGCAGGCTTTCTTCAAGGCAGAGCAGGCGAAAATCGCTCCACAGCTTGCCCTTGGGATCACAGTGACCACCCAGCGTGCTCTGCCCCGGTTGCAGGGCGTTGACGTCGCAGGTGACCTGACCTTGCAGATATTTGACGCGATCCTGACCACTCAGTCGGGTGATGGCTATCTTGGTCAGGGCGAAGCGGGTCGGCTCGGCAGGAAAAACAGGGGGTTGCAGGCTCACGATGGTATTCCAGAGAGAAAGTATGTGACCTGCATGGTAAAGACGTAACTAATGTTTGTCAGCCGGAAAATCCAGCTGGTACCATCCTCGGGTCTTTGTAAGGAGAGTTCCATGTTGAGCCCAGTTGAAAAATCCCGCCTGAAGTGGGCCTGCCGCCGTGGCATGCTCGAGCTGGATGTTGTTTTTATGCCCTTTTTCGAACACGAGTTCGACTCCCTGAGCGAAGCCGATCAGCAGACCTTTATCCGCCTGCTGGCGAGCGACGATCCGGATCTGTTCAAATGGTGCATGGGTCATGGTGTCCCTGCCGATCCCGCATTTGCCGCCATGATCCCGATGATCCTGGAGCGCAATCAGGCGCGCCACGACCGCCAGGGGTAATACCGTGGAGCGGGTGATCATGACGGTTCACCCCTCCCGCCATCAGCAATGTTTGCTGGTGGCCCTCTTTTTGTTGCTGCTCTGGCCGGTGGCTGGCCTGATTGCCGGTTGGCAGTGGGCACTGTGGCTGCCCGTCTGGCTGGCGGCGCTCTGGTTGAGCTGGCGGGCGCTCGCCGAGCCCCCGTTCGAGCTTGTTTGGGATGGTCAGTGGTTGCAGTGGCAAGGTTGCCGCTATCAGCTCGACAAGAAAAGCCGCATTCTGCCCGGCGTGCTCAGGCTGGTGCTTTGTCCCGATCCGCAAGAGAGTGGAGCCGTGTCGCCACGGCAACTGTGGCTCTTCTCCGATGCCCTTCCCCCCGAACATTACCGCCTGCTGGCGCGAGCCATCCACTTTCTGCCGTCTCGGCGCTGACACCTGCTTCCCTGATAACCATGCGCTGAGTTATCGCGATAAGCTGTTGCCATGTGGCTGGCGACACTCTTTTTGTGGCTGAAAAGCGGCTGAAAACAAGTGACCCCGCCATGGCGGGGTCACTGATTGCTGCAAAGCTTTACGGGACGGGGGATTAATCCCGCTCCGGGGTCAGCACGGTCGGTTTGGAGTCCGGCAGCATATCCGGATAATCCAGGTTGTAGTGCAGGCCGCGGGACTCCTTGCGCTGCAGGGCGCAGTTGACGATAAGCTCGGCCACCTGCAGCAGGTTGCGCAGCTCCAGCAGGTTGTTGGAGACACGGAAGTTGGCGTAGTACTCCTGCACCTCCTGCTTGAGCAGGTCGATGCGGCGTTTGGCGCGGGCCAGGCGCTTGTTGGTACGCACTATCCCCACGTAGTCCCACATCATCAACCGCAGCTCGTGCCAGTTGTGCTGGATCACCACCAGTTCGTCGGAGTCTTCCACCTTGCTCTCGTCCCACACCGGCAGGCGCGGCGGCTCCACACTCATCGGCAGCTTGGCCAGAATGTCGGCCCCCGCCTGATGGGCATAGACCACACATTCCAGCAGGGAGTTGGAGGCCATGCGGTTGGCGCCGTGCAGACCGGTGTAGGTCACTTCGCCGATGGCATAGAGGCCGGGGATATCGGTCTGGCCGTTGTTATCGATCATCACGCCGCCACAGGTGTAGTGGGCGGCCGGCACTATGGGCATCGGCTCCTTGGTGATGTCGATGCCGACCGCGAGGCAGCGCTCATAAATGGTCGGGAAGTGCTTGATGATGAAATCGGCCGGTTTGTGGCTGATATCCAGATACATGCAGTCGGCGCCGAGTCGCTTCATCTCGTGGTCGATGGCGCGGGCGACGATATCCCGCGGTGCCAGCTCGGCCCGCTCGTCAAACTCCGGCATAAAGCGGCTGCCGTCCGGGCGGCGCAGATAGGCCCCTTCGCCACGCAGCGCTTCGGTCAGCAGGAAGTTGGGATCGTCCGGGTGGAACAGACTGGTGGGGTGGAACTGGTTGAACTCCAGGTTCGCCACCCGGCAGCCGGCCCGCCATGCCATGGCGATGCCATCGCCAGAACTCACATCCGGGTTGGAGGTGTACTGGTAGACCTTGGAGGCACCTCCGGTCGCCAGCGCCACGAAACGGGCGCGGATCACTTCGACCTGCTCGGCGTTGCGGTTCCAGACGTAGGCGCCAAGCACCTTGTTGCCCGGCAGGTTGAGCTTGCGGGTGGTGATGAGGTCGACCGCGTTGAAGCGCTCCATCAGCTGGATATTGGGGTGGGCACGAACCTGATCGATCAGGGTGAGCTGCACCGCCTTGCCGGTGGCATCCGCCGCGTGGAAGATGCGGCGATGGCTGTGGCCCCCTTCCCGGGTGAGGTGGTACTGAGACTCGCCGTCGGCGTTCTCCTCCTGATCGAAGGGGACCCCTTGCTGAATGAGCCACTGGATGGACTCGCGGGCGTGGCGAGCGGTGAACTCCACCACTGCCGGGTCACACAACCCGGCGCCCGCGTTGAGCGTGTCGCTCACGTGGGATTCGATGCTGTCGGTTTCGTCGAAAACGGCAGCGATGCCTCCTTGCGCATAGAAAGTGGCCCCTTCACTGATGGGCCCCTTGCTCAGAACCAGGACTTTGGCGTGGTCTGCCAATCGCAACGCGAGGGACAAACCAGCGGCACCGCTGCCAATGATCAGTACATCGCAAAGGTATTCAACACTTGCTTTCATAAGTATCATTGGCCTGGATTAAGAACTGGCACCATGGTAGCCCAAGCGAGGGCGAGGATGCAGCCTGCATCACATTTTTTTCAATTGAAGCGAACTTTCTCTGATTCTCCCTGTCTGAACTTGTGCGCTTAGGAAGGGCCGGAAAAGAAAAACGATAACCTGATGGGGGTTTTACGGCTCTGATGAGCGACCAGAATCTACTGGACGAACAACTGGTTGAACGGGTCCAGCGCGGCGATAAAGCAGCTTTCAACCTGTTGGTAAAAAAATACCAGCAAAAGGTGGTCAACCTGGTTGCCAGGTATGTCAACAATCCCGGCGATGTGCCCGATGTGGCACAAGAGGCCTTCATAAAAGCCTACCGGGCATTGCCGACATTCCGTGGCGAGAGTGCTTTTTACACCTGGTTGTACCGAATTGCCGTGAACACGGCGAAGAATTATCTGACCTCCCAGGGGCGCAGGCCGCCCAGCAGTGATGTGGAGGCTGACGAAGCGGAGTCTTATGGCGGTGGTGAAGCCTTGCAAGAGGTCTCAACCCCCGAAAACCTGGCGCTGACTGACGAGATCAAACGCACCGTGTTTTCAGCCATAGAGGCATTGCCGGAAGACCTGAGGACAGCTATCACTCTTCGCGAACTGGAAGGGCTGAGCTATGAAGAGATTGCCGAAATCATGGATTGCCCTGTGGGTACGGTCAGATCCCGTATCTTCCGGGCGAGGGAAGCAATCGATAAAAAGCTGCAACCTCTGATCGAGAATTAACTGGGGAAAGACGGGTTAACTTATGGCAAATAAAGAGCAAATCTCTGCCCTGATGGATGGTGACCTGAGTGACGCAGAGGTACTGAACGAGCTGGAGATGGACTCCGACTTGCAAGCTACCTGGGGTCGTTACCACCTGATCGGCGATGCCATGCGGGGTGACCTGCCGGTCAATCTGCAACTGGATCTCAGTGACAGCATCATGGCTGCACTGGAAGATGAGCCCACCATACTGGCACCCAAGCCTGTTGAGACTGCGTCGGTGGTACAACCGGTCGTTGCACCGATCAAGACAGATTCCAACAATGTGGTGCCCCTGTTTCGTCGGGTCGGCCAGCAGCTGGGACAATATGCCATCGCAGCCTCTGTGGCCGCGGCCGTGATTTTCGGGGTGCAACAGTACCAGGGTCAGGACGGCGTACCGAACAACCCTGTGCTCAATACCATACCTATCGGTGGCAGTGCTGCGCCAGTGAGCGTCCACTATCCGCAAGAGGGTAACCGCGTTCGGCCGCAACAGGGAATGACCGAACAGCAGATGCAGGAGCAGCGTGAACGTATCAACGCCTTCCTGCGAGATCACCAGTTACAGCAGCGCCTGTTGCAAGACAGACAGATCCAACAATAACGAGTTGTCAGGGATATAAACGTGCGCCAGTACAGCCGTATTTTGCTGGCCTCTCTCCTGCTGATCAGCGCCAAGGCCTCGGCCGACGACAAGTCGGCCGAGGCCTTGTTGCAGCAGATGCAGAGTGCCGTGCAGCAACAGAATTTCGAGTTGTCTATGGTCAAGGCCCGTCAGGGGCGTCTTGAGCCGATCCGGATCAGCCATGCCGTGATTGATGGTAAGGAGGTAGCCCACCTCAGTTACCTTGACGGCAAGGCGATCGAGTATCTCCAGCGTCAGAACGAGTTCACCTTCTTTGAAAACAGCCACGATCCCTACACCCTGAAGGATGCCCGCTTCCCCGGCATCTGGTCGACGTTGGTTAAGATGCCGCTGGCGCAGGTGCTGGAGAGCTATGATCCTGTGCTGGCCGGCCGCAGCCGTGTCGCCGGTGTGGTGGCACAGGTGGTGAGGCTGGTGCCTAAAGAGGCCGATAAATATGGTTTCGTGCTCTGGATTGACGAGCAGAGCCACTTGCTGTTGCGGATCGACATGGTCGAGCGGGAAGGCAATCTGGTGGAGCAGGTACTCGGTGTCGAGCTGGATCTGCAGAGCAAACCGGCCCCCTGGCTGGTGAAGCTGGCCAACAGCAAGCAGCCACCGGCGCTGGCGCTGGAGGATGCCTATCCGGCGCCGCAACAGCAGTTGAACTGGCAGATCACCTGGTTGCCCGATGGCTTCAAGGTGCTCTCGCAAGACCGGCACCAGCTGGTGACCACCAGTATGCCGGTGGACTATATGATGCTCTCCGACGGGCTGGTGGATCTCTCGGTCTACGTCTCCCGGGTCGATCCCAAGCAGGCGGTGCGCCAGCAGCTGATCCGCCAGGGGGCGACTTCGCTGGTGAGCTATGTCAACGAGGTGGGGGTCGAGATCACCGTGGTCGGTGAGGTGCCTGCCGAAACCGCCAAGCGCATCGCCGAGTCGGTCCAGCCGCTGGCCCGCAACGAAGCGGTGCAGTAACGGGGGATGCGGGGTTGTTTCCCGCTTGCCGAGCGTGGCGAGTCGTGGTCAGATCCCCTGATTGTGTGAACCCGAGGTGTTGCCGTGAATGAGATGAGTGAAGAGCTGGCGACCGTGGTGGCCATTGAGGGTGACCATGCCTGGGTGGAGTGTGAGCGTCGCTCCGCCTGCAGTGGTTGTCAGCAGCAATCCAACTGCGGTACCGGCACCGTGGCCAAGGCGTTTCCCCTGAAAGCTCCCCGCTTGCGAGTCAGGCTGACCGCCGAGGTGCGGGTTGGCCAGCAAGTGAGGCTCGGTATCCCGCAGGAGAGTCTGCTGCGCGGGGCGGCGCTGGTCTATGTGCTGCCGCTTTTCTGTCTGTTGGCCGGCGCCTTGCTGGGGCAGCTCTGGCTGGCGCCGCTGCTCTCGGGCGGGGAGGGGATTACCATTCTCTGCTGCCTGCTGGGAGGCGTGCTGGGCTTTTTACTGGTTCGTTACTTTTCCAACCGCCTGGATCAGGGGCGCTACGGCCCGCAGATGCTCGGCGTGGTCGTCCCTGTCCGCATCCTCCCCTGACTGAACAGGCGCTATTTCACTGGCGCTGGCGACTAAAGAATGGCCGTCAGCCGGGTTATCCAGTAAAATCGCGCCTCCATAACTGACCTTAACTAATTTTGAGTGACTCTTGCTCGATGAAACACATTCGTAACTTTTCGATTATTGCGCACATCGACCACGGTAAATCGACCCTGTCGGACCGTCTGATCCAGACTTGCGGTGGCTTGTCCGACCGCGAGATGCAGGCTCAGGTGCTTGACTCCATGGATCTGGAGCGCGAGCGCGGCATTACCATCAAAGCACAGAGTGTGACCCTGAACTACCAGGCACAAGACGGTAACACCTACCAGCTGAACTTTATCGACACCCCGGGCCACGTGGATTTCTCCTACGAGGTCTCCCGCTCTTTGGCGGCCTGTGAAGGGGCGCTGCTGGTGGTGGATGCCGGCCAGGGGGTTGAGGCACAGACTCTGGCAAACTGCTATACCGCCATGGAAATGGATTTGGAAGTGGTGCCGGTGCTGAACAAGATTGACCTGCCGGCCGCAGAACCCGAGCGGGTTGCCGAGGAGATCGAAGACATCGTCGGTATCGACGCGGTCGATGCGGTGCGCTGCTCCGCCAAGACGGGTCTGGGTGTTGATCTGGTGCTGGAAGAGATCGTCGCCAAGATCCCGGCGCCGGAAGGTGACCCGGATGCCCCGCTGCAGGCGCTGATCATCGACTCCTGGTTCGACTCCTATCTGGGCGTTGTCTCTTTGGTGCGGATCAAGAACGGTTCCCTGAAGAAGAACGACAAGATCAAGGTGATGAGCACCGGTCAGGTGTGGGGTGTCGATCGTATCGGTATCTTCACGCCCAAGCAGGTGGATACCCAGGGTCTGGGTTGCGGCGAGGTAGGTTGGGTTGTCTGCGGTATCAAGGACATCCACGGCGCGCCGGTGGGCGATACCCTGACTCAGGCCAAGAACGGTGCCGACAAGGCGCTGGCCGGCTTCAAGAAGGTGAAGCCGCAGGTTTATGCGGGTCTGTTCCCCATCTCCAGCGATGACTACGAGTCGTTCCGTGACGCCCTCGACAAGCTCTCCCTGAACGATGCCTCCCTGTTCTTCGAACCAGAGAGCTCCACTGCGCTGGGCTTCGGCTTCCGTTGCGGCTTCCTCGGCATGCTGCACATGGAGATCATTCAGGAGCGTCTGGAGCGTGAATACGATCTGGATCTGATCACCACGGCGCCGACCGTAGTGTACGAGATCGAGCTGACCGACGGCTCCACCATCCACATCGACAGCCCGGCCCAGATGCCTGCCATCACCAGCATCAAGGAGATGCGCGAGCCGATCGCCGAGTGTCATATCCTGCTGCCGCAGGAGTACATGGGCAACGTGATCACCCTCTGTATCGAGAAGCGTGGCGTACAGACCAACATGGTCTACCACGGCAAGCAGGTGGCACTGACCTATGAAATCCCGATGGCGGAAGTGGTGCTCGACTTCTTCGACCGTCTGAAATCCACCAGTCGCGGTTACGCCTCGCTGGACTATGGCTTCAAGCGTTTCGAAACCTCCGACATGGTCCGTCTGGACATCATGATCAACGGTGAGCGGGTTGATGCCCTGGCCATCATCACCCACAAGGACAACGCCCAGTATCGCGGTCGTCAGGTGGTGGAGAAGATGCGCGAGCTGATCCCGCGCCAGATGTTCGATATCGCCATTCAGGCGGCCATCGGCAACCAGATCATCGCACGCAGCACCGTCAAGGCACTGCGTAAAGACGTAACCGCCAAGTGTTACGGTGGTGACGTGAGTCGTAAGAAGAAACTGCTGAACAAGCAGAAAGAAGGTAAGAAGCGGATGAAGTCTCTCGGCCGTGTCGACGTGCCGCAGGAAGCCTTCCTCGCGATTCTCCACGTCGGAAAGGATTAATAGATGGCAAGCACGTTTTCCCTGATCCTGGTGGTGGTCTGCGCGATCACCGGTGTTATCTGGTGTCTGGACAAGATGATTTGGTCCAAGCAGCGCGCCGCCAAGATTGCCGTGGCTCGTGCCCATGGCGGTGCCCACCTGGATGAGAAGACCCTGGCCAAGGTCGCCCCCGTGCCGGTCTGGATTGAGCAGACCGCCGGGGTGTTCCCGGTCATCACCTTTGTGCTGATCCTGCGTTCGTTCATTTTTGAACCGTTCCAGATCCCGTCAGGTTCCATGATGCCCACCCTGCTGGTGGGCGACTTCATCCTGGTGGAAAAATTTGCCTATGGTCTGCGGGACCCGGTGACCAACACCAAGTTCCTCGATACTGGCGAGCCCAAGCGTGGCGACGTGGTGGTGTTCAAGTATCCCCTTGAACCGCGCGTTGACTACATCAAGCGGGTGGTCGGCATGCCGGGTGATCGGGTCATCTATCGCAACAAGGAACTTATGATCCGGCCCAAGTGCGAAGAGCAGGAAGGGAAAACGTGCCCGGGCTTCAAGAAGCTCGACGTCAAGTTTGAACAAAGAGGCGAATTTACCCAGATGGGGATCCCCCTTGACCGCTATACCGAGCAGTTGGGTGATGTCTCCCACGAGACCCTGCGCAATCCGCTGATGCCCGACATGGTTGGCCGTTACTATCGCCAGCCCGGCACCTACCCCGACGAGTGGGTGGTACCGGAAGGTCAGTATTTCGTGATGGGCGACAACCGCGACAACAGCACCGACAGCCGCTTCTGGGGCTTTGTGCCCGAGCAGAATCTGGTCGGCAAGGCGGTCGCTATCTGGATAAGTTTTGAATTCGAGCGCGAAGAAGGCTCCCTGCTGCCAAGTTGGGTACCGACAGGTGTGCGCTTCAACCGCATTGGCGGAATCAAGTAAATGAATATCAAGATGAACAGACTGCAGTCCCGTCTCGGGCATGTCTTTGCGGATCTGGAACTGCTGACCCGTGCGCTGACTCACCGCAGCGCCGGTTCCCGTCACAATGAGCGACTGGAATTTCTGGGTGACTCCATTTTGAGTCTGGTGATTGCCGACGATCTGTTCCACCGCTTCCCGCAAGCGGCGGAAGGGGATCTCAGCCGGATGCGCGCCACCCTGGTGCGCGAGAAGACCCTGGCCGAACTGGGCCGGGAGTTCGACCTCGGGGATCACTTGATCCTCGGTCCCGGCGAACTCAAGAGCGGCGGTTTTCGCCGCGAATCCATCCTGGCCGACACGGTCGAGGCGGTGATCGGTGCCGTCTATCTGGATACCAATCTTGAGACGGTGCGGACACTGCTGCTGAGCTGGTATGCCAGCCGCCTGGAAGAGATCAAGCCGGGCATCGAGCAGAAAGATCCCAAGACCCGTCTGCAAGAAATTTTGCAGGGAAGCCGCAAATCCCTGCCGACCTACACCGTGACCAACGTCAAGGGCGAGGCCCACAACCAGGAGTTCACCGTCCAGTGTGACGTGGAAGGTCTGGATGGTCCCCTCGTCGGGGTCGGCACCAGCCGTCGCAAGGCCGAACAGGCCGCGGCGCAGCAAGCATTGGAAAAACTGTCATGACAGATACTACCTACTGCGGCTTTGTCGCCATCGTGGGCCGCCCGAATGTGGGCAAGTCCACCCTGCTCAACAAGCTGCTTGGCCAGAAGGTCAGCATCACCTCGAAGAAGCCCCAGACCACCCGTCACCGGATTTTGGGGATCGACACCGAGGATAACTACCAGACCATCTATGTCGATACCCCGGGTCTGCACATTGAAGAGAAACGGGCCATCAACCGCCTGATGAACCGTGCCGCCACCAGTTCGCTGGGGGACGTGGCCATGGTGGTGTTCATGGTCGACGGTACCCACTGGACCAAAGATGACGAGATGGTGCTGGGCAAGCTGCGCAATCTCAAGTGCCCCGTGGTGCTGGCGGTCAACAAGATCGACAACGTCAAAGAGAAAGAAGATCTGCTGCCGCACCTCGAGTGGCTGGGCCAACAGATGAACTTCGCCCATATTCTGCCCATCAGTGCCGAAAAGGGCACCAACGTGGAGAAGATCCGCGAGTGGGCCAAGGATCTGCTGCCGGAAAACGTCCACTTCTTCCCGGAAGATTACGTGACCGACCGCTCCTCCCGCTTTATGGCCTCCGAAATCATCCGCGAGAAGCTGATGCGCTTCACCGGTGAGGAGCTGCCCTACTCGGTGACGGTGGAGATCGAGCGCTTCAAGGTGGAAGAGAACGGCCTCTACCACATCCATGGCCTCATTCTGGTGGAGCGCGATGGCCAGAAGAAGATGGTCATCGGCAACAAGGGCGAGAAGATCAAGACCATCGGCACCGAGGCGCGCCTCGACATGGAGCGGCTGTTCCAGAACAAGGTGCACCTGGAGCTGTGGGTCAAGGTCAAATCCGGTTGGGCTGACGACGAGCGCGCCCTGCGCAGTCTCGGCTACGGTGACGACTGATTGCTGACCCCGGCTTTCGTCATCCACAGTCGGCCCTATCGGGAGACCAGCCAGCTGGTCGAGGTTTTCACCCAGGATAGTGGCCGTTTTACTCTGGTGGCTCGCGGTTCCCGCGGGCCACGCTCGCCTCTGAAGGGGCTATTGCAACCCTTTACCCTGCTCACCATCGCCTGGCGCGGCAAGGGCGATCTCAAGAATCTCACCCAGGTCGAGTGCCCGGATCACTCCCTGCGCCTCGGCGGCGATCGCCTCTTCTACGGCCTCTATCTCAACGAGCTGGTCTACTACCTGCTGGAAGCCCACACCCCGTTCCCCGAAGTGTTTGACGCCTATGCCCGCGCCATCATGGCGCTGGCCGACGGCGAGACGCCGGAGCTGCCGCTGCGCCGCTTCGAATTCCTGCTGCTGCAGGCGCTCGGCTACGCGGTGGACTTCGAATATGCCGCCGACGACGAGTCGCCGATCCAGCCCGAGCTGCTGTACGGCTTCGAGCGTGAATTGGGCTTTGTCGCTTGCGAGCGGGCGCCGGATCCCCGTACCCTGTTTCTCGGCGCGCACCTGCTGGCCTTTGCCGAGGGGCGCTTCGACAGTGCGCCCCTGCTGCAGGCGGCCAAGCGTTTCAGCCGGCTGGCGCTGCAGCCCTATCTGGGGCGGCGCCAGTTGAAGAGCCGGGAGCTGTTTTTGAAGCGACGAAGCAGTCTGGGCTAACCACTTTTCGGCGTTACCCGACATGGCAAGAATGTTACCTAGGTCCGATTACGCTGCGCTAATCGAACCTACGAGCTGATATATGGATATCCGCGCGGTAGCCGCGCAGTCAACAGATGAAGCCTTTCAAGGAGTTCTCAATGAGTGAAATCTATCTGGGTGTGAACATCGACCATATCGCCACCCTGCGCAACGCCCGTGGCACCCAGTATCCGGATCCGGTACAGGCCGCCTTCGTGGCCGAGCAGGCCGGGGCTGATGGCATTACCGTGCATCTGCGTGAAGATCGCCGCCACATCACTGACCGCGATGTGGAGATCCTGCGCCAGACCATCCAGACCAGAATGAACCTGGAGATGGCGGTGACCGAAGAGATGATCGGCATCGCCTGCCGCATCAAGCCCCACTTCGTCTGTCTGGTGCCGGAGAAGCGCACCGAAGTGACCACCGAGGGCGGTCTGGACGTGGCCGGTCAGCTGGACAAGGTGACTGACGCAGTTGCCCGCCTCTCTGCTGTGGGTGCCCAGGTATCCCTCTTTATCGATGCCGACCCAATCCAGATCGATGCGGCTGCCGAGAGTGGCGCCCCCTTTATCGAGATCCACACTGGCCGTTACGCCGATGCAACTACCGATGCCGAGCGCAACGCCGAGTTCAAGCGCATTGCCGCCGGCGCCTCCTATGCCGCTGGCAAGGGGCTCAAGGTCAATGCCGGCCACGGCCTGCACTACCACAACGTCAAGGCCATCGCCGCCATCCCCGAGCTCTATGAGCTCAACATCGGCCACGCCATCATCGGCCGCGCCGCCTTCGATGGTCTGGCCAAGGCCGTGAGCGATATGCGCCTGCTGATGCAGGAAGCCCGTCAGGGGATCTGATGCTTCTGGCACTGGCAACGCACAGTGGCCATATGAAACAAAAGGGACGCTTTGGCGTCCCTTTTGTTGTTTCTACCGATGGGAATATCGGAAGTCGTCAGGCCTGCTGCTGTGCCCATTTTCCCAGACGTTGCAGCGCCTCGCCGAGCAGCTGGCGGGAGGTGCCTAAGTTGATCCGCACATACTCTTCGCCATCGCTGACGTAGTGGGAGCCATCTTCGATGATGACACCCGCTTCGACCGCCCATCTGTGGGTCACCTCGCTTGCGCTCATTCCGCTCCCTTTGGTATTGACCCAGACCAGATAGGAGGCATCCATCGGCATGACTTGGAAATCGGGCAGGTTCTCCCTGAAGTAGCACGCCAGCAGGGCGTAGTTCTCTCTCAGATAGAGATTCAAGTCGGCCAGCCACTCATCGCACTCGTTATAGGCGGTGATAATTCCCCAGAGCCCGAACACGTTGGGAGAGGTGATGGAGTTCCGCTCAAGACGCGCTCTGAAGCGGCTTCTGATCTGCGGATTTGGAATGATGCTGTAGGAGGTTTTCAATCCGCCCAGATTGAATGCCTTGTTGGGCGAGCTCATCAGCATCATGTTGTTGCGGTAACGCTCCTCCAGCGCCAGAAAGGAGATGAACTCGCCATGGATGATGTGCTCGGCATGCACTTCATCGACCATCATCAACACCTGATGGCGCAGGCAGATGTCGGCAACGGCTTCCAGTTCGGCCTGACTCCAGATCCTGCCCGACGGGTTGTGGGGGGAGCAGAGGAAGTAGATTTTTGGCTTGTGGCCAATGATCTGCTCCTCCAGCTTCGCCAGATCGATCCGGTATCGCCCTTTGCTCAGGGCTAACGGGTTGGCGACAACCTTGACCCCCTGCCTTTCGGCCGCTTTGGCAAAGGGATCATAGACCGGGGTGTTCATGATGATGCTGTCACCCGGCTGGCAGAATGCCTGCACCGTGTAGTGCAGGGTGGAGACGGTGCCATAGGAGAGGGTGATCCACTCCCGCTCCACCGCGACCTTGTGGTGGCGGGCCTGGAAGTTGATGACCGCCTCGTAGAAATCATCGATGCAGTGGGTGTAGCTGAAGGTGCCCCAGCTGATGATTTCGCTGAACTTGCGAGCCACAGCCGGCGGTGATTTGAAATCCATATCGGCAATCCACATGGGAATGCTGTCGGCGGGAACGGGGCCAAAGCGGCTCTCGATCACTTTCATATCCCACTTGCGGCATTTGTCGCTGATGCGATCTGCAAGCTCGTCGAAACGGGAGGGTCGCAAGTCGGTGGAGGGGGTGGGAAGGCGCAGGGCCTCCCGATCTTTACAGGAGAGCATCGAGATTATCCTTCACGGTTTGAACCTGAGCGCCAATAATGACCTGCACGCTGTGCTCGTCGATCTTGACGACGGAGAGGGCGCCAGCCTGTTTCAGGATCTTTTCCTGCAGCTTGCCCATGTCGTGTACCACCAGTCTCAGCCGTGTGACGCAGTTGTCCAGGCTGACGATATTCTCCTTGCCACCGAGGGCACTCAGGATCACGGCCGGGTCGTGCTTCGCAATCTGCATATCATCGACCTCATTCCTGCCGGGGGTCTTGATGTCATATTTCTTGATGTACCAGTAGAAGACGGTGAAATAGATGGCAGACCAGATAAGGCCAATGGGAATTATCAGATACCACTTGGTTTGCCAGCCCTGCATGATGCCGAAAATAAGCAGGTCGAGTGCACTGCCATCGGTATTGCCGATGGTGACGCCACACATGGCCACCACAAAGAGCGCGGCGCCGGTCATAAAGACATGGAACAGATAGAGTACCGGCGCGACAAACAGGAACAGGAATTCGATGGGCTCGGAAATACCGGTCACGATAGAGACCAGTACCCCGGAGATAATCAGGCTCTTGATTCTGGTTCGATTGCCGGGCGTGGCTGCCATATACATGGCCAACGCTGCAGCAGGCAGACCGAATATAAAGGTCGGCATAAACCCTTGCGACAGGAAGGCGGTTGCTGCCGGGCTGATAGGTTCACCCGCTTTCAACTGGGCGAAGAAGATATTGAGCGCGCCGGAAATGGTTTCGCCATTGACCAGCTCGGTACCGCCTGCCGGGGTAAAGCGCACCATGGCCAGCATGATGTGGTGCAGACCGAGCGGTTTGAGCAGGTTGATGGCCACTCCGTAGAGGAAGGCACCAAAAGAGCCGGCAGAGATGATCATGTTGCCGACCGCAGTAATACCGAGCGCCACATAGTGCCAGAAGAGCGGCATGGCGAGACCTATCAGCGACATGACCAGCACGGTGATGATGGGCACGGAGCGCAGGCCGCTGAAGAACGAGAAGGCGTCGTGCAGTTTGAGGTTATAAAAACGGCGATGGATGAAGTAGGTTACGATCCCCGACACTATGCCACCCAGCACACCCATGGAGAGGGTCTGAACCCCCATCACCATGGCTTGCCCCGCCAGTTTGATATTTTCCGGCGAAGCCAGTTGGCTGGTACTGGCGAGATAGAAGTTGATCCCGATATTCATCGCCATATAGCCGACGAAACCGGAATAGGCCGCGACACCCTTGTTCTTTTCGGTCAATCCCATCGGAATACCGATGGCAAACATGATGGGCAGATAGGTGAAGCCGAAGCTGCCTACGGTTGCCACCAGATTGAAGACGAGCTGGGTATATTCTCCACCAAGAAAAGGAAAATTATCTATGGTGGAGGGGCTGGTAATGGATGACCCCACCCCCAGCAGTAGTCCCATGAATGCCATCAGAGAGACGGGAAACATGAATGTTTTCCCCAAACTCTGGGCAAATTCCCATACCTTATTTCGCAAGGATGCGCGAGCCATCATTATTATCTCCCAGACCTGTTACCGTCATTTTATTGTTATCAAATCTTGTTATTGCTCATGCACATACGGATTTTCGCCTCGACAACTTCCTCCATGGCGGCCATGGCGGGCACCAGATACTGGCGCGGGTCGCTGGCATCCGGATGAGAGCCAAGGAAGGCTTTCATCGCATCGGCGAAGGCGATCTTCAGTTCGGTCGCAACGTTGACCTTGCAGATCCCGAGTTCGATGCAGCGGCGCACATCGGCTTCCGGTACGCCGGAGGCGCCGTGCAGCACCAGCGGAATATCCACCTGCTCGCGAATGGCGGCGAGGCGGGCGAAGTCCAGACGGGGCTCCTCCTTGTAGAGGCCGTGGGCGGTGCCGATGGCCACCGCCAGCGAGTCGATACCGGTACGGCGGACAAACTCGGCCGCCTTGAGCGGGTCGGTAAATTTGGCATGAGCGGCATCGACGATGAGGTCATCTTCCTGACCGCCCAGCTGGCCCAGCTCCGCTTCGACGCTGGCGCCCATGCGGTGGCAGAAGGTCACCACGCTGCGCACCTTCTCGATGTTCTCTTCAAACGGCAAGTGCGAGGCATCGATCATGGCTGAGCGAATCCCCGCTTCGACCTTGTTGTGGATATCCTGCTCGTCTTCGTGGTGATCCAGATGCAGCACCAGCGGGATGCGATATTCATGGGCGGCAGCCTGACAGATGGAGACCAGATACTCGACCCCGGCATGGCGATAGGTACCAGGGGTGCCAGCTAAAATCACCGGAGAGCGCATGCGAGCGGCGGTGCGAGCCACCACCTGCACGGTTTCCAGGTTGTGGATGTTGAAAGCCGGTACGGCGTAGCCGCGGCGCTGGGCATCTTTGAGCATTTCATGGGAAGAGATCAGATACATAGTGACTCCTGAGCGTCCTGATTGACGCGAGATCCTGAGAAAAGGGAGGAGAGGTTGGTCGGATTTATCTCCCGGCCAGCCACCCAGATGTGTTGTTGATTGAGTTCAGTGGTGAGAGCGAGCAGGTTGGCCTGTTTGCCAACTGCCAGTGAACCGAGGCGATCGGCAATGCCGAGCATCTTTGCTGGTGCCAGCGAGGCCATTGCGATGGCTTCATCGAGCGGTACGTTCGCCAGCTGCACCATGTTGCGTACGGCGCCAAGCAGGGTGAGGGTGCTGCCCGCCAGACCGCCGGTGTCGGTGCGTACCACGCCGTTTTTCATCTCGACCCGATAGTTGCCAAGCAGATAGTGACCGTCGGGCATACCGGCGGCGCGCATCGCATCGGTGACCAAGAGCAGGCGCTGGCCGGCGCAGCAGTGACAGAGCTTGAGCACGCTCGGGTGGAGATGATGGCCATCGGCGATCAGCTCCAGCCAGGCAGCAGGATGAACAAGGCCCGCACCGACCATGCCGGGTTCGCGGTGGTGCAGGCCGCGCATGCCGTTGAAGCAGTGCACCAGCCCGGAGGCGCCCGCTGCCAGCGCCGCCATGGTGGTGTCGTGATCCGCCGCCGAGTGGCCCAGCATCACCCGCACGCCGTTTGCGGCAAGATGGTGAATGGACGCGATGGCGTTGGGCTTTTCCGGTGCCAGCGCGACCACCTTCAGGGTGCCGCGCGCCAGCTGTTGCAGGTGGTTCAGTTCGGCAATATCCAGCTCCCGAAACAGCGCCTGATCGTGGGCGCCCTTGTTGTCCGGCGTGAAGTAGGGCCCTTCCAGATAGCAGCCGAGCAGCTCGGCGCCCGGCATGCCGCGGACAACGCCATCGGCAATGCGGGCAAGGGCTTGCTCTATCTCGGGGAGTGGGGCGGTGACCGTGGTGGCAAGAAAAGCGCCAACCCCTTCTGCCGCCTTGGCCATCGACAAGGTAGCCAAGGCATTGCTATCGCTATCCATGACATCGACACCGGCACCGCCGTGGACATGACCGTCGATCAGCGCAGGCACCAACAGCTCGACATCTCGCGCCGGCTTTCCATCCGTGATGGGAGCGATGGCGGTGATGATGCCCCCTTCATGGGTCAGCTCCTGATGTTCCAGCCAACCCTGTTCGGTCAGCAGGCGACGGGCACGGATCCTTGAGGCCATTTAGATGCCCTCCTCAACGAGAGCGACATCTGCCTGACGCTCTTTACCCATCTCATCCGCCAGCGAGGTGAGACCCCGGTGGCCGCAATCAAGGGCCTGCTGGCGGAATTCACGGGCGCTGAGGCCATCGCGTTCCAGCGCCATCTCCAGCAGCAGTTGCAGGTTGGTACCGGTAATAACCTCCCGTTCTGGCTGGTGCAGTGAGAGGGTTGAGGCGACCCGAAACGGGGTGCCGCCGAGCAGGTCGGTCAGGAAAACCACGCCATCCCCCTTGTCGACCTCTGCCAGCGCCGCTTCGCACTGTGCCTGCAGCAGGGCGGTGGTGGAGCTCTCGGGAAAGTCGATGGCGATAACCGCTTCCTGTTCGCCGAGGATCTGCCGCATGGCGCGCTCCAGACCGCTGGCGAAACCGCCATGACCACAAATGATGATGCCCAACATAGTCTGTTCCTTTACTGCAAAGGGGGCCGGCTTGCTGCCGGCTCCGGATTAGAGGAAACCGGCGAACTTGCCGACGATACCGAGTACCACCGTGATGACGATGAGGCGCAGCGGGCTCCAGCCTTTGCGGATCAGGGCGTACATCGCCAGGGTGTAGAGCAGCGGCAGGAAGGCGGGCATCAGCTTGTCGAGCACATCCGCCTGCAGTTTGACGACTGCATCACCGGCAGTGATCTCCAGCGTGGTGCCAAGACGCACATAGGTGGCGACCAGTGCGCCGATCACCGTCATACCGACGATGGATGCGGCATGGCCCACCTTGCGGGTGTTGGCCTTAATGACCGGAATGGCCGCTACCCCCATGCGGTAGGCGTAGTGCGCCAGACCAAAACGCAGGCCGAAGTGGACCACGTTGAACAGCAGGAAGAAGACCACGGCACCCATGATGGAACCTTGCAGCGCCAGATCTGCCCCTATGCCGCCGCAGATGGGGAGCAGGGTGAGCCAGAACATGGCATCGCCAATCCCGCCGAGCGGTGCGCCTACGGCAATCTTGGTGCTCTGGATGCTGTTGACGTTCTGCTTGGAGCGCTCCATCGCCAGCACGATCCCCATCACGAAGGTGACCAGGAAGGGGTGGGTGTTGAAGAAGCCCATGTGCCCTTTCATGGCCCGGGAGAGATCCCGCGGATTGGTGTGGATCTTCTGCAGTGCCGGCAGCAATCCATAGAGCCAGCCGGAGGCCTGCATCCGTTCATAGTTGAAGGAGGCCTGCAGCAGCAGGGAGCGCCAGGCAAAGCGGTTGATATCCTGCTTGGTCAGCTCGGCGCCAAGCTGCTGATCTTCATAGGTGTCGTCGGATTGTGGCCGGGTATTGTGCGGTTCGGCGCTGGAGATGATCCGCGCAGCTGTGTTGTTAGATGCCATCTTCGGTTTCCTCCTGAACAGGACGAGCTTGCGGGGTAGTGGTGCGCATGAAGTCGATCAGGGCCATGGCCAGCGCGGCGGCGGCGATGGCCAGCACCGGCAACTGGAGCCAGGCGGCAGCGACGAAACCGAGGATGAAGTAGGGGATATAGACGTTCTTCATCATGATCTTGAGCAGCACGGCAAAACCGATGGCGGGCATGATGCCGCCAGCAACGCCGAGGCCGTCGATGAGGCGGGCAGGTAGCACGTCGATGGCCGCCTTGGCATGTTCGGCCCCGAAGTAGGTGGGCAGGAAGGCACAGAGGAAGTAGAAAGTGCCCAGAGCCAGCAGTGCAAGGTAGTTGACCCGCTCGATACCGCGCACGTCAGCCGCTTCGGCCATGCGATCGCAGCGGGACATCACCCCCGACATCACCGAGAAGAGGAAGGTGATCCCCATCTGCACGGCCACGGCGAAGGGAACGGCAACCCCGACCGCCACATCCGGCTTAACCCCGGTGGTGATGGCGAAGGTGGCGCCGACTATGGTGCCGATAATGACGTTGGGCGGTTGCGCCCCCGCCAGCGGGGCCAACCCCATCCAGACCAGCTCCAGGGTACCGCCCACCAGAATGCCAGTGGGCAGGTCGCCGAGGATGAGGCCAACCAGCGGCCCCAGCACCACGGGACGGTGGAAGTGGGTCAGACCGTTGAACAGGTCGAGTCCGGCGAAAAACGCCAGGATGCCAAGCAGCAGACCTTGTAAAAAACTGATTTCCATCACAATTGTCCTTAATTAGAGCAAATTGAAAATGTCCTGTGCCGGTTCGGTCGGCACGCCCTGGACATAGCACTCGACACGGGCGTCCCGCAGGGCGCGAAATGCGGTGATGTCCTGTTCGTCCACGGATACGGTCTTGTGGATTTGACGCTTGCCGTCGGCGTAATGCATGTTGCCGACGTTGATCCGGGAGATGGGGACACCTCCCTGAACCAGGGTGTTGAAATCGGTCGGGTTTTTGCAGACCAGCAGGATCTTCTGGCGATCCGCCGCCTTGTGGATGTTGTCGATCACCTTCTGGAGCGGCCAGAACCGCACCGCAATGCCTTCGGCCAGCACCATCTCCATCAGGTTCTGCTGGATGGGGTCCTCTGCCACCTCGTCGTTGGCGACCAGCACCAGATTGGCACCGGCAAAGCCGACCCACTGGACACCGACCTGACCGTGGATCAGACGCTCATCGATCCGGCTCAATACGATATTGGGCATCACAGCACTCCTTCTTGGTGGAACGGGTAGATATTGACCCCCTGTACGACCCGGTTGACCTGACCGGTGGGGCAGGGATTGTCCGGGCTGATCCCCAGTCCCAGCGAGGTATGGAAGGCGTAGTACTGGGCATAGAGCAGGTAGCAGAAGGCGAGCTGGGCATCGTCGCCATGCAGGGTGTGGGGCAGGTAGATGTGCTCCCCCTCCTCGATGGCGGGATGGCGCTGGTCAGCGATGGCAACTACCCGGGCAGCCTTGCCATCGCTTCGCAGCTCGCGCAGCAGATCCAGATCGTATTGCCGGGTGTAAGGGTCGTTGGAGATGAGCAGCACAATGAGCGTCTGTTCGTTGACGACCGATTTCGGACCGTGGCGAAAGCCGGTGGGGGAGTCGAACATGGCGACCAGACGGCCGGCGGTCAGCTCCAGCAGTTTGAGTGCTGCCTCCTGCGCAACCCCTTGCAGACTGCCGCTGCCAAGATAGATGACCCGTTCGGGCAACGGCTCGTTCCAGGCCGGTACGCGCTGCACAACCTGCTCCAGAATGGCGTCACTGGTGGTGACCAGCTGCTCGCAGCGCTGGCGGTTAAACCGCTCTGGCAGGAAGAGAGCCAGACAGCTCAGCATCATGCTGGTCAGGCTGCTGGTCATGGCGAAGCTGCGATCATTGGTCTGGGGCGGCATCAGCAGGGCCAGAGAGTGGGCATCTTGCTGGCAGCGACGATAGAGCGCCCCTTCACCGTTACAGGTCAGTACCAGATGGTGGCAGTGGCTGAGCAGCTGGCTGGCCAATTCGACCGCCGCCACGCTCTCGGGGCTGTTGCCGGAGCGGGCAAAGGAGATAAGCAGGGTCGGGCAATCTTCGGCCAGATACTCGGCCGGATCGGTGACGATATCTGTGGTGGCGATCGCCTCGACCCGGGCATGCAGGTGGGCCGAGAGATAGGGGGCGAGCGCCCGACCGGCAAAGGCGGAGGTGCCAGCTCCGGTCAGGATGATGCGCAGCTCTTGCCGGGCGAGCAGGGGGGGCAGAAAACGGGTCAGTGCAGGACGGCACTCTTCGACCATGGCAAGGGTCTCGCGCCAGGTGGCGGGTTGCTGGCGAATTTCACGGGCAGTCGCCAGGCCATTGGCACTGCGCAACATCTCTTCTGAATAACCAAGGATCATGTCTGCAACTCCTTATACAACGGGGTCGAGCTGGGAATGGCGGCGAGAGGCCGCAGTGCAGGCGCTGGCGTAGTGCCGCAGCACCTCCTGCACCTGATCGAGAATGAGGTCATGGGGATTGGCCGAGAGCGTGCCCTGACGCACCTTGCGATACTGCAGGGGCAGATGCTGGCTCAGCAGGGGGAGCGGGATGGGCTCCGCCGCCAGATTGGCCAGCAATCTGGCGTAGCACTCATCGACCCGGCTATCGGGCCAGTAGTAGCGAATGCGATCCGAATAGCTGTAGCCACGGGCCAGTCGGCACTCGTTGGCACTGCCCTGATAGTGGCTACGCCAGAAGTCGGGGCGCTCCAGCATGGTCTCTTCCATCACCTTGCGCAGACCTGAACAGGCCTTGGCAACCACAAGTTCCTCCTCGATGGCGGCAAGGGCAAACAGCGCTTCGCGCAGGGCGAAGGTGAGGGCAGGGCCGACTTTGAGAATGGCAAAGTGGTCGCGTACCAGCTGGCGGTAAGCCTCGGGAGTCTGGTAATCGGTGGAGTGGGCCTCGAATACCATGTGGGGATAGGCTTCGATCATCCGGCTAAGAGGGGCCGCTTTTTCGGGCCGGTAATCGATGACGCGGGTATGGTCAAACTCGACGCCGGGTTGCACCACCAGACCGATCACCCTCGGCCAGATATGGGCCAGCCCCGCCTTGTTGAAGGCCTCTTGATGGGCCTCGAGGGTATGGCGCGCAGCCTCCGGCGTGGTGACCGCCAGCTCGGCAAGATCTTCATGAGCGCCGCCCGGCACCGGCACCTCGGTGCCAATCACATAGACCAGATCGCTCTCGCCAAAAGTGGCCAGACAGGTTTGCTCGGCGATCTGCGCCAGCCATGCCGCCCTTTCAGCGACCAGCTCGTCGGTCAGGGGAACGGGATCGCCCTGACAGGACATGCTGCAGTCGAGGTGGATCTTCTTGAACCCGGCCGCGACATAGCTGGCGATGAGATTCCCGGCATGGGCCATGGCCTGCTCGGCCGGTTCCCCCTGCCAGCGGTTGGGACCCAGATGGTCTCCCCCCAGAATGAGGCGCTGCGCCGGAAAGTGACACTGTGCCGCGAGCTCGTAGAGACGATCGCGAAAGTCGGCGGGGGTCATGCCGGTATAGCCGCCAAACTGATCCACCTGATTGGATGTGGCCTCGACCAGCAGCAGCTCATCTCCTTCGGCGGCCAGCCGCAGCGCGGCCTCCAGCACCAGCGGGTGAGCGGAGCAGACGGCGTAGATCCCGGTCTGTTCTCCCTGTTTATGTCTTTCGACCAGTGCCAGCATGGATTTCATTTTGATGTCCCTTGGTTGCTGCGGATGGAAATGTTCTTTCGATTTCTTTTCTTTACGGTAGTGGGGAGGAAAAGAAAACGAAACAAAAGAGTCGTCAGATCTTGAAAGGGATCACAAAAAGAAAGGTATCGAAAGGCCTTGAATAGTGAGGAAAGATGATGAGAGTGGTGGTAAAGCGTAATGAAGGCTTGATTTGGCACCTTCGCTGAGCGTTAATATGCAAACGTAACGAAGTGAAAGCGATATTTCACTACAGCATTCCGGCAGAAGAACTATGCAAACAAGCGAAAAAGGTGCGCTCGGAACCAGCGAGCGGCGGGAGCGGATTATTCAGCAGCTGCGCAGCAATGGCAGCGTTCAGGTCAACGAGCTGGCGAGTCACTATCAGGTCTCTACCGTGACCATCCGCAACGATCTGGCCTTTCTGGAGAAGCAGGGGGTGGCCGTGCGCGCCTACGGCGGCGCCCTGTTGTGCGAGCCGGGCCAGACGGTGCCGGAGCGCACCATTGCCGACAAGAGTGTGCTCAATACTCCCGTGAAACAGCGGATCGGCGCGCTGGCGGCGACCCTGGTGCCCTCCGGTTGCCGCCTTATCCTCGATTCGGGGACGACAACACTGGAGGTGGCGCGCCATCTGAAGGGACATCAGGAGATCCTGGTGATGACCAACGGCATGAACGTGGCGAATGAACTGCTCGAAGCAGAAGGGGTGGAGCTGCTGATGACAGGCGGACATCTGCGCCGCAAGTCGCTCTCCTTCTACGGTGCGCAAGCGGAGCAGTCCCTGCAAAACTACCACTTTGACATGCTGTTTCTCGGGGTGGATGGCATCGATCTGGAGCGCGGCGTCAGCACCCATCATGAGGATGAGGCACGCCTCAACCGCTGCATGTGTCAGGTGGCCGAGCGGATTGTGGTGGTCACCGACTCCAGCAAGTTTGGCCGGCGCAGCCTGCACAAGATCATCGATACCTTGCGAATTCACACCCTGATCACCGACGATGCCGTGCCTGCCGATATCCTTTCCGGCCTGCGCAATGCCGGTATCGAAGTGCTGCTGGTACCGGCCGATGGCAGCACGGGACAAGAGACGCGGGGGCAATATAATCCAGTGCAATCAGCTATAAGCGGTTGATGACAAACGCGATAGACTGGGTTTCTCACTCACTGATCGAGCCTGTTATGTACCACCCCGATATCACCGAACTTGAACCTGTCGCCCGCGCGGCGGGGGCGGCCATCATGGCCATCTACAGCCAGCCCTTCGCGGTGGAGTACAAGAGCGACGAGAGTCCGCTGACTGCGGCCGACAAGGGGGCTCATGAGGTGATCGTTCAGGCGTTGGCACGGCTGACTCCCGACATCCCTCTATTGTCCGAGGAGTCGGGGCCCGAGGTGATGGCGGCGCGCCACGGCTGGTCCCGTTACTGGCTGGTGGATCCCCTCGATGGCACCAAGGAGTTTGTCTCCCGCAACGGCGAGTTCACCGTCAATATAGCCCTGATTGAAGAGGGTGTGCCGCGCTGGGGACTTGTTTATGCGCCGGTGCTGGACAAGCTCTGGTATGGCGGCAAGGGCGCGGGGGCCTGGCGCATCGCTGGTGGCAAGCGCGAGTCCATCCAGACCCGGCCTCATCGTGAAGGAACTGCATGGCGAGTGGTGGGCAGTCGCAACCACCTGTCGCAGGATACCCTCGATTTCTTGGCTCCTTTTGGTGAAATCGAGCTGGTTTCCATGGGCAGTTCGCTGAAGTTCTGCATCATCGCCGAGGGGGGCGCCGAGCTCTATCCGCGCCTCGCACCCACCTGCGAGTGGGATACCGGCGCTGCGCAGGCGGTGCTGGAGGGGGCGGGGGGCAGCGTCACCCAACTCGATGGCTCACCGCTGCGCTATAACAAGCCCGACATCCTTAACCCTTGGTTTGTCGCCAGGGCGTGAGGCTGATACCGGGATGCAAAAAGACCGGACTGGAGTGAACTTCCAGTCCGGTCTTTTTTATTTCGCTATGCGCTTCGGGTCAGAAGACCTTCTTGAACGGCTTGATGGTCACTTTGGCATAGACGCCAGCTGCCACATAGGGATCGGCATCGGCCCAGGCCTGGGCGTCCGTTTGCGAGGCAAACTCGGCGATGACAGTGCTGCCGGTAAAGCCTGCATCGGCCGGATCCTCTGCATCGATAGCCGGGTTGGGGCCGGCGGTCAGCAGGCGCCCTTCATCCTGCAGGGCTTGCAGGCGAGCCAGATGGGCAGGGCGAACTTGCTTGCGCAGTGGCAGGCTATCGGGGACATCTTCGGAGTAGATGAGATACCACATGAGACAATCCTTTTCTGATGAGGGTTACTTTTTGAGTTCGTCTTTTTGCTGGGACAACTGCTCGGCAGGGATGTGGCGGTAGAGGTAGACGCCGCTCAGCAGGGTAAAGACCAGCGTCATCCCCAGCAGGCCGAACACCTTGAAGTTGACCCACATCTCTTGCGGCATGTTGAATGCCACATAGAGGTTGAGCAGGCCACAGACGGTAAAGAAGCCGACCCAGCCGAGATTGACCTTGTCCCAGACTGCATCGGGTGCCTGCAGTTCCTTGGCCAACATCTGTTTGATCAGATTCTTGCCAAAGCCGTAGCGGCTGATGAGCAGACCCAGTGCGAACAGCACGTTGATGACAGTCACTTTCCACTTGATGAAGGTGTCATCGTGGAAGAAGACGGTGAGGCCGCCGAAGAAGCCGACCAGCAGGAAGGTAAAGAGCTGCATCTTCTCGACTTTGCGATAGCGGATCCAGCTATAGGCGAGCTGCAGACCGGTGACCACCACCAGTGCGCCGGTAGCCATGTAGATGTCGTAGAACTTGTAGACCGCGAAGAAAACGATAAGTGGAATAAATTCAATAAATTGCTTCATGTCTGGCGCCTAGTCCTCAAAGATGGCCTGCAAATTTCGCCCAGTCTACCTGCATGGCGGACAACGGCAAATGAATAAGACCGCTCATTTTTACGCCGGTTCCGTGCCGTCGCCAAACAGTTGGCGTGCAATGGATATCCCCAGTCGCTGCTGATCGGCCAGCAGGTCGCGGAGATGGCGCTCTTCAATCAGAGGGTTGAGCAGCACGGCGCGCAGCAGGGTGAGCGGTTGGGCACCGTAGCGTACCACCGCTCGTTGGGTGCGGGAGACAAAGCTGTGCCCCTCGGCCCGCTGGGCTTTTTGCAGGGACACGTTGAAGTCGTTGATCTGCGCATTGGCCGTCTCATCCAGCACCTTGCCCTGCAGATGGGGCGGGATGCAGCGATAGGAGAGCAGGTTCATCACCGGAGCAGACATCAACTCGAAGGCGGGGTCGCTTTCGATGAGCTCGGCCATCAGTCTGGCTCGGTCGTAGTTGGCTTCGATAAGCTCGGCATAGCCTTGCTGGCCGAAGAGCTGGAAGGCGGCATCCAGATAGAGGGCGTTGGCCGGGCGGGTGCCCTCCAGGGTAAAGCGACCCTGATCGAACGAGGTGGCGCGAATGGCATAGGGCGCCTCCCGCTTGACCGCCATCATCAGGTCGGGCTGGCGGCAGAGCAGCATGCCGGTACCGAGCGGCACCAGAAGTTGCTTGTGACCATCCAGGGTGACGGTGTCGGCCTGCTCTATTCCGGCTAGCAGACCTTGATAGCGGGGGGAGAAGAGGGTCGGGCCACCCCAGGCAGCATCCACGTGGAAGTGGATCTGCTCTCGTTCGGCAATGGCCGCCAGCTCAGGCAGGGGATCGATGGAGCCAAAGTCGGTACTGCCTGCCACGCCGACCAATGCCAGTACTTTCAATTTCTGCTCTTTGCACTGGATCAGCGCCTGTTCCAGCGCAGCCAGACTGAGCCGGTTCTGCTCGTCGGTCTCGAGGCGCCAGACGCTGCGGGCGCCCAGTCCCAGCAGATCCATCCCCTTGTCGAAGGAGTAGTGCATCAGCCGGGAGCCCAGAATGACTGCACCGCGATAGCCTTGCTCATAGAGCGCGAACAGGTTGTCGCCGCAGGCACGGTTGCGGGCTAGCCACAGCGCCGTGACGTTGGCGATGGTGCCGCCGCTGGTCATGACGCCGAGGGCGGCATCCTTGGCATGCATCTGCTCGCCGTAGAAAGCATCGTCCCTGCCATAGATGAGGCGGTGCAGCTTGGCCAGCACCTCCCGCTCCAGAAAGCTGAGCAGTCGGGAGGACTCCATCTTCATCGGATTCTGGTTGAGCATCACCAGCAGGCGCGACAGCTCGGCAGTGAAGGCCGGCAATGGTGCTGTCATATGACCCATGTAGCGTGGCGAGGTGAGATGGGATGCGCCGGGTACCAGGGTGGCCAGCCGCGCCAGATACTCATCGATGGAGAGACCGACCGCAGGCATTCGGGATTGAGCGAGCTGGTGGGTGAACTGGTCGCGCTGGTAGATAGCCTGACTGTCGTCGGAGTGGTGGAAGCTCTCCAGCAAGGTGTTCATCGCCTCGCCAAAGGCGGGATCCGCTTGTGTAAACAGCTCAGTCAACGTCATCAGGTTCTCCAGACCAGGTCACCGGTGTTGGTGTCTATGCCGCTTCTGTCGGGCATCGGCGGCAGAGCATACACCAAAGGGGGGCGGGTGACAGCCACTCCATTTTTTAAGCGAACACTTGTACTCCGAAATGGCGCTGGGTAGAGTGAGCCACAGTTATTGTGGAGTCGATGTTATGAGTGGTGTGATGGATTACTCCCCCCGGGAGGAGCTGGCAAACCGGCTGAGTCACGGTGCGGGATTGTTGCTGGGGATTGTCGGGCTGGTGCTGTTGCTCATCAAGGGATGGGGGCAGGGTACGCAGGCGCTGGTGAGCTACAGCCTTTATGGCGGCAGTCTGGTGCTACTCTATCTTGCCTCGACCCTCTACCACAGCATGGCGGAAGGGCGGGCCAGACGCTGGTGCAAGGTGTTTGATCACTGTGCCATCTATCTGCTGATTGCCGGTACTTATACTCCCTTCCTGCTGGTTGCACTCGACACGCCGCTGGCAAAGGGGTTGATGGTGGTGATCTGGGCCCTGGCGCTGGCTGGCGTGGTGTTCAAGTTGGTATTTATCAACCGCTTCAAGAAGTTGTCGCTCTTTACCTACCTGATGTTGGGCTGGTTGTCGCTGGTGGTCATCTACCAGCTCTATATCCATCTGGCCGGTGAGGGGCTGCTGCTGCTCGGGCTTGGCGGCCTTATCTACAGCCTCGGGGTCATCTTCTATGTGGCCAAGCAGATCCCCTATAACCACGCCATCTGGCATCTCTTTGTGCTGGGTGGCAGCGTTTGTCACTTTATGGCCATTTACGGCTACGTCGCCTAACGTCTTGCAACTAGCCCTTAATTGGTATTTTTAGCGCGTAAAAGGATAAATTCGTGCGGTATCACACAGTTGGCATCAGCGTTTGCTGACAAGCTAGGGCCAGTTCAATTCGCAAAGGATGCACGAAATGAGTGAAATCGCGCTTTCCATCAGCATGTTGTCGCTGGTGGCAGTGCTGGGACTCTGGCTTGGAAACTGGCGAGTCTATGGCGTTGGGTTAGGGATCGGTGGGGTGCTGTTCGGCGGCATCATAGTGGGTCACTTTGCCGGGGTGTCAGAGCTGGCGCTCGATGAGCAAACACTCCATTTTATTCAAGAGTTTGGCCTGATCCTGTTTGTCTATACCATCGGCATTCAGGTCGGCCCCGGTTTTTTCTCGTCATTGCGCAGCTCCGGACTCAAGCTCAATGCCTTTGCTGCTTTGCTGGTTATCCTGGGGTGCATCGTTGCGGCGGCACTTCATCAACTGTTTGATGTGCCGCTACCGGTGATCCTCGGGGTCTTCTCCGGTGCCGTGACCAATACCCCATCTCTTGGTGCGGGTCAGCAGATCCTGGCGGAGCTGGGAGCTCCCCATGGTTCAACCGGGCTGATGGGGATGGGATACGCAGTGGCCTATCCATTCGGCATCTGCGGCATTTTGCTCACCATGTGGCTGGTCAGGGTCTTCTTTCGCATCAAGATCGACGATGAAGCCGCCCAGTTCGAGTTGCAGACAGGTAAAACCAAGGAGAGCTTGCAGACCATCAACATCGCGGTACGCAACCCCAACATGCATGGCTTGATGCTGAGCGAGATCCCGAGTCTCGACGAGTCTGATGTCATCTGCTCACGCCTCAAGCGTGGCGACGAGCTGATGGTGCCGCGCCCTGATTCCCGTATCGAGCTGGGCGACCTGCTGCACCTGGTTGGTGAGCGCCATGCACTGCACAAGGTGTTGCTGGTGCTGGGTGAAGAGGTCGACACCTCCCTATCGACTCGCGGTACCGACCTGAGGGTGGAGCGGGTCGTGGTGACCAACGAGCAGGTGCTGGGCAAGAAGATCCGCGATCTTGACATCAAACAGCGCTATGACGTGGTGATCTCGCGCCTCAACCGGGCCGGTATCGAGCTGGTACCGACCAGCCAGACCAGTCTGCAGTTTGGTGACATCCTCAACCTGGTAGGTCGTCTCGATGCCATCGAGGCCGTGACCAATGTGGTCGGCAACGTGCAACAAAAACTGCAACAGGTGCAGATGTTGCCGGTATTTATCGGGATTGGCCTCGGCGTATTGCTCGGCTCCATCCCCTTCTACCTGCCCGGATTCCCGGCCGCTCTCAAATTGGGTCTGGCGGGGGGGCCGCTGGTGGTGGCGCTGATCCTGTCGCGGATCGGCAGCATCGGCAAGCTCTACTGGTTCATGCCCCCCAGCGCCAACCTCGCGCTGCGGGAGATCGGGATCGTGCTGTTTCTGGCGGTGGTTGGCTTCAAGTCAGGGGCCGGCTTTGTTGATACCCTGATCAACGGTGATGGCCCCTCCTGGATGCTATATGGGGCAGCGATTACCCTGATCCCCTTGCTGGTGGTCGGGGTGCTGGCGCGTCTCTATGGCAAGATGAACTATCTCACCCTCTGTGGCTTGCTGGCTGGCTCCATGACGGATCCTCCCGCATTGGCCTTTGCCAACGCCATGCACCCGACCAGTGGTGCCAGTGCGCTCTCATACGCCACTGTCTACCCGCTGGTGATGTTCTTGCGGATCATCTCGCCACAACTGCTGGCCATCATCCTCTGGGCCGGTGCATAGGGTTAAACCGGACAGGAGCATGCCTTGTCATGCTCCTGCCATTATAATGTAATATATTGATAATTTTAGTTTTTATTTTTCGGTAATCCCCTCATCACCCTTCTGTCTGGCTGAACGGTCCAGCCTCAAATCAGTCTATTCTTTCGAATTTTCGAACTGGTTATTTGCTCTCTCTCTGTGCAGAGTAGGCTGTGGCTTTTTGCATGCAAATCAGGATTCAGGAGAGAACATGATTACCAATTCCGTTACTCTGGAACAGGGCGTAACCGTCACCCAGCTCAAAGGTCAAGTTTATCAGGTGGCTGCAGATGGTAGCCGCAAGTTGCTGGTGGAAGGGGATGTGCTGCCGAAAGGGGCGGTGATCATGTCGCCGGATGGCGCCAGTTTCATGGGCGGCGGACAGTCTTTCAATGTGCAACCTGCCAGCGAGCAGAGTGAGCCTGCCGAAGAGGAAGATGCTCCCCAGCTGGCGCAAAACAGTGCCGCAGGCACACCCGATGATATCAGTGCCCTGCAAGAAGCCATTTTGGGTGGCGCTGACCCGACCCAGGCCTTTGAAGCCTCCGCCGCAGGCGGTGCACCTGCTGCCGGTGGTGGCGGGGTTGGTGGTGTCGCCGGAGCCAGTGGCAACGGCGGTTTTGTCACCATCGACCGTACCGGCTCCGCAACCATTGCCGAAGCGACCTTCGATACCACCTACAACACCAATGGCGAGCCACCGCTGGATGCTGCAGGAGAAGATGAGGTATTTGACCTTACGCCTCCAACCATCTCCGTGGTAGCGCCAGACAATACCAATGACACCACTCCGACCCTGACCGGAACCACGGATGCGCCTGCTGGCAGCACGGTGACCCTGGTGGTGACCGATGCCAACGGCAATCAGCAGACCCTGACCACTATTGTCACACCTAATGGCACCTTCACCGTGGATGTCGCCACACCGCTGGCCGAAGGGGGCTATCAGGTGACGGCTTCCGTGACCGATCCGGCCGGCAACACCGGCACCGCGACCGATGATGGCAGTGTGGATGTAACCGCTCCGGTGATTACTGTTGATGCACCTGACAATACCAATGACACCACCCCGACCATTACGGGCACTACGGATGCACCTGCTGGCAGCACGGTCACTCTGGTCGTGACCGATGCCAATGGCACTCAACAAACGTTGACCGCCATCGTGCAACCGGGTGGTGGTTACAGCGTAGATGTCACTACTCCGCTGGCGGAAGGCAGCTATAAGGTGACGGCCAGCATCACCGATCCGTCTGGCAACACAGGTACCGCTACCGACGATGGCAGTGTTGATAGCAAGGCCCCTGACCTGGCCATCACCCTGGATGCCGACATCACCGCCGACGACGTCATCAACGCCGCTGAAGCGGGTCAGCAGATCCCGGTCAGCGGCACCGTGACGGGCGAGTTCAAGGTAGGGGACACCGTCACCCTGACCGTCAACAACACCGAATACACCGGCAAGGTGGCTGCCGATGGCCGCTTCACCATCCTGGTGGCGGGCAGCGATCTGGCGGCCGATGGCGACCGCACCATCGATGCCAGCGTGACCAGCACCGACGTGGCGGGCAACAGCGCCACCGCGACCGACAGCGAAGGTTATGAAGTGGATACTGACCTGCCGAGCATCGACCTGGCGGCGATTGGCGATGGCAACCTGTCGGTGGCGGAAGCCAAGGCGGTCGAGCTCAAGGGCACGACCAGCAACGTGGAAGATGGCCAGAAAGTCACCCTGACCGTGACCGACGTGAACAACAAGTCGGTGACCTTCGA
>NZ_JAAKOV010000024.1:0-58097 GCF_049171595.1 Aeromonas sp. 603607 | reverse complement strand
AAGGACGACACTTTACAGACATGAACGATTAAGGGGGCAGAGGCATTTACAAAAACGGGATGCCAGCCAAAAGAAGCGCGGCCAGAGGGCTCTGAATGATGCCACCGCTCAACATTTCGGGTAATATTCGTCCAACTCACTGATCTGTTGGCACTTATTATCGCCATGATAGGTCAACGCCAGATGGAGATGGCTATTGATGAACCCAGCTGATGTCGTGGCCCTGTTTGGGGATGACAAGATTCTTTCTTTTGACCTTGAGCTGACCAGGGATGAAAAGCTGCGCCATCTGGGTGCACTCCTGGCTGATCGTGAGCTCAATCTCAAAGGCCCGCAGGATCTTTCCATCAAGGCGTTAAATGCTCTGGCACAGGGGGCTGAGGTAATCCTTGGCCATAATATTCTCGATTTTGATCTCCCCTGGTTGGCCAAACAGGCTGTACGTCCCCAGTTGCTTCTCGAAAAGCCGGTAATAGATACCCTCTATCTATCTCCCCTTGCCTTTCCCAAAAACCCCTATCACCGCTTGGTCAAGGATTACAAACTGGTTCGGGATACCCTCAATGATCCGGTCGCGGATGCAAGGCTCGCATTGCAGATCTTCTCGGAACAGTTGATAGCCCTGCAAGCCTTACCCCTGTCCCAATTGCAGCTTTATCAATATCTGTTCGACCAGGGAGTCATGGCGCAATTTAACACTCAGGGTCTGTCACTGGTGTTTGCCAGACTGACAGGCCGCCCGCCAGTGCGGGTCTCGGAGCTACCCACTCTCATCAAGAGCATTGCCCATGAGAAAGCGTGCCCCAATCAGCTCAACCGGGTGATTGGTGATGCCCTGCGTCAACCCATGCTGTTGTTACCATTGGCTTATGCCTGCGCCTGGTTGCCCGTGTCCGGCGGGAACTCCGTGTTGCCCCCCTGGATTTGGCGCCGCTTCCCCCAGACCGCAGAAATCATTCACACAATTCGTGAACGTCACTGCGGTCATGCTGACTGCAGCTATTGTCAGGAGAACCACGATGCACGCCGCCATCTGCAGCGAATCTTCGAGCTCGACAACTTTCGCAACCTGCCTGATGGGACACCATTGCAGAAGACCTTGATCGAGGAAGCCATGGCTGGCGTCGCATTGCTCGGCATACTCCCAACCAGCGGTGGCAAGTCGCTCTGCTACCAGCTCCCGGCACTGGTGCGTAACCAGCGAAGCGGTGCTCTCACGGTCGTGATATCCCCCCTGCAGGCACTGATGAAGGATCAGGTGGACAACCTTAAACACAAGGCCGGTATTGAAGGGGTTGCCGCTATCTCGGGGCTGCTGACGCTACCAGAGCGAGGCGCGATTCTTGAACAGATCCGTATGGGGGATATCGCCTTGCTCTATATCTCCCCCGAGCAGTTGCGCAACCGCACAGTCAAACAAGCAATACGACAACGTCAGATCGGTGGCTGGGTATTTGACGAAGCGCACTGCCTGTCGAAATGGGGGCATGATTTTCGCCCTGACTATCTCTACTGTGCCAAGGCCATCGCCACCATTGCCAAGGAACAGCAGGTCCCCATGCCTCCTGTCTTCTGCTATACCGCGACCGCCAAACCGGATGTGATTGAGGATATTTGCGCCCAGTTTCTCGACAAACAGCCCAGACCTCTTCTCAGACTGGAAGGCGGGGTTGAACGTACCAACCTCGAATATGCCGTCGTTGAGTGTCCCGGTCTCAATAAACAGGGCCATATCCTTAACCTGCTCGAGCAGTTCTTCGGTGAGGAAAAGCCCGGTTCCTGCGTTATCTACTGCGCAACCAAGCGCAGCGTGGACGAGCTGGCCGATTTCCTCGGTCAGCAACAATCCCTCCCGATCTCGCGCTTTTACGCCCGAATGGACAGTGCCCAGAAAAAAGCGACTCTCGAACAATTTATCAATGGCGAGATCCGGGTCATCTGCGCGACCAACGCCTTCGGGATGGGGATCGACAAGGATGATGTGCGTTTGGTGATCCATGCCGATATCCCCGGCTCCCTCGAAAACTATCTACAGGAAGCGGGACGAGCGGGACGCGATACAGCACAAGCCCACTGCGTACTGCTGTTTGATGAACAGGATATCGAGAAACAGTTCCAGCTCGAGGCAATGAGTGAAGTCAGCCTGCGCGATATCAAGCAGATTCTGCGCGGAATACGGCTCAGGGCCAGCAAAGGCGGCAAGCAGGAGAACAACCCGCCACTGGTCGCAACCAGTGCAGAGCTCATCAACCAGCCTGAGGTGGAAACCAGCTTTGCTGCCGATGACACCAATGCGGATACCAAGGTCAAGACAGCGATCGCCTGGCTCGAGCGCGCTGGCTATCTGGAGCGCAGCGACAACATCACTCAGGTTTTTCAGGGGCGCCCTCTGTTTGCTTCCACAGAAGAGGCAATGAAAAGGGTAGACAGTCTAAAACTCGCTCCCAAGGCCAAAGCCATCTGGCAAGCGGTTATCCAGGCGCTGATGAGTGCTGCCGATGATGATGGTCTCAGTGCCGATGCCATTGCCGAAGAGGCAGGCCAATACATGGCCGATCACGGAAGTGGAGTTCAGGCCAGTGAAGTGATGCGGGTACTCACCCAGATGGCGGATGTCGGTCTGCTCTCTCAGGGGATGTTACTGACTACCTGGCTTCGCCCCAAAGGAAGAGACAATGCCAAGGTGCTCTGCGGGCAAGTACACAGCATTGAAAAGGCGATGCTGGACACCTTGCGTGAAACAGAACCCGAACCTGATACAGGGCAAGGGCTGATCTTTAACATTCGACTGGTCAATCAGGCCATCAAAGATCTGGGGCATGAGCGGTGTAACCCTGGCTTGCTGCGCAATTTGCTGACCAGCTGGGCCCAGGATGGTCGCTCGGGGGGCGAGAAAGGCTCCATTGATGTCAAATATCTCTCTCGGGATCTTTACCAACTCACCTTCAACCGAACCTGGTCCCAGATTGAGCAGACAATTGAGCAACGCCATCGCGTCACTGGCGCCACCCTCGATTTTCTCTACACCCTGTTGGCAAGCAGCGAAGAGAGTGTCCAGCGCCAAGTGATGCTGTCATTTGCCCTGGAACAACTGGTCAAATACCTGCGAGAAGACATGGATGTGGCTCAGCTAATGAACAAGCGGGAGGCAAGCAGCCAGCAGGAGTGGTTGCTCAAAGGGGCAGAGCGGGCACTGCTCTACCTGCATGAGCAACACGCCATCGTGCTGCAAAATGGTCTTGCCGTGTTCCGAAGCGCTATGACCCTCACGCTGACCGCTGAGCGGCAGCAACAATACAACAAGGCAGACTATCAGCCGCTTGAGCATCACTATCGCCAGAAGGTGATTCAGATCCATGTGATGAATGAATACGCCCGCATCAGCCTGGAGCACTTCAAGAAAGCCAAAAAGCTGGTGACAGACTACTTTTCCATGGAAGCTGACAAGTTCCTCGGTCACTACTTCAAAGGGCGCAACAAAATCCTGGAGCTGGCGACCAGCGAACACTCCTGGAAGCGCATTGTCGAAGATCTTCACAACCGAGCCCAGGAGCAGATCGTTCAGGCACCGCCCGAGCAAAACTTGCTGGTACTGGCAGGCCCGGGTTCAGGCAAGAGCAAGGTGATTATCCACCGCTGCGCCTACCTGATGCGGGTCAAGCAAATCTCCCCATCGCGGATCATGTTGCTCTGTTACAACCATAATGCGGCGATGTCCCTGCGCCGACGCCTGACCGAGTTGCTGGGGCGTGACGGAGCACGGGTCTCGGTATTCACCTTTCACGGTCTCGCAATGAGTCTGACAGGCAATGCGGTGCAAAACCGGACATCCGACGATATCGACTTTACCACCATCATTGATGACGCAATCAAGCTGCTCCGGGGGGAGCAGAACCAGCTCGGTCTCGAATTGGAAGAGCAGCGGGAAAAGCTGCTCGGTGGATTGCAATTTCTGCTCGTCGACGAGTATCAGGACATTGATGAACAACAGTACCAGCTTATCGCGGCACTGGTGGGCAAAAGCGAAGAGGATGAGGAGGCCCGACTGCATCTGATGGCTGTGGGTGATGATGACCAATCGATCTACGCCTTTCGCGACGCGAACGTCAGCTTTATTCGCCGCTTTGAGCACGACTACAATGCCCAGACTCACTTCCTGACCTGGAACTATCGTTCCACCACCCACATCATCGAGACCTCCAACCGCGTGATTGAGCACAATCAGGATCGCATGAAGCGTACACATCCCATCAAGATCGACGACAGGCGCAAGATGGAAGTGGCCGGGGGGCACTGGGAGGGACTGGAGGCAGCACAGGGCCGTGTCATCATCCAGCAGTGCCAGGATGTGGCGCAACAGGCAGCCGAGGTTGTGAGACATATCGCGCTTATCCGTGAGAAGACTCCCACTTGCCCGCTGGAATCTATCGCCGTGCTGGCCCGTAATGGGCTGGAGAAGGAGGAACTGGCCTGGGTTCGCTCGGCGCTGGCAGATGCCGATATTCCCTGTCGTTTTACTCTGGATAAAGAGAACGGTTTTCCTGTGCATCGCTGCCGTGAAATCTTGCGCTATCAGAATTGGCTACAACAGCAAGGTCATGCCCTGCTGACAGCGGAGCAACTTGCAGCCCCTCTCCCTCCACTCTCACTGGCCAACCGTTGGGAGGAGCTACTGCACAATCTGATTGCTCAATGGCAAGCAAGCCAGGGAGAGCACGCTCTTTCTGCCCACCACTTCCTGATGTTCCTCTACGAGTATTTGAGCGAGCAAAAGCGCCAGATCCGCTTCGGTAAAGGGGTATTGTTAAGTACGGTACATGGGGTTAAGGGGGAGGAGTATCGCCATGTGATACTTCTCGACGGCGGCTGGCAACGCGCGGCGGAGCTATCGACCAGTAACCTGGAAGAAGAGCGGCGCCTCTTCTATGTGGGGATGACACGTGCTATCGAAAGGCTGGTTCTCATGGCTCGCCACGATCAACGTAATCCCCATATTCCACTGATCGCCTCCCACTGCTACGTGCAGAGACCTTACGCAACCCGACCGGACAGACAACGTCGTTTTGCCATGATGGGTATGTCGCAACTGGTGTTGGGCTATGCCGGACGCAGTAGCGAGACTCATCGTATCCACCGCCTGCTCAGTCAGATAAAGGTTGGCGATGCCGTGCGTATCGCTCCCGATAAAAACAACAAGCTTCATGTGTATCACCAGAATCACGAAATAGCTCGCCTCTCCCTGCTCGGCGAAGAGACCTGGAAATTCGACATGAATAGCATCCGTGAAGCCCGAGTGATTGCTCTGGTGGAACGACGTAAAGAACAGGAGAAAGAAGAGTATCAACCCAAGATGCGCAGCGAACGTTGGGAGATCCCCATAATCGAGCTGGAGTTATGAACCAAACTGGTAGCCCCCCATGCTACCGGGATAGACCTTCACGACTTGCAGCACCAGCTGTGCCGGTACTGCAATAGGTGATAGTGAAAGCTTGGTGACTTGACGACACGTCGCTGCCAATAGCCTCAATTCAGGTCATAATGTAGTGGTCAACTAAATCCGGACACTTGGTTAGGCCGTTCTTCGGCTTTTGCTGGCGGTATCCCGTCATTGTGGCAATGTGGACGCCGCCAGTTGTAGTAAGTAATCCATCAGGTAATAACTGATATCTCGTTTCGCTTCTCGCAAGCTCATATATCCCATAGCCGGGAGCCACTCTGACTTCAGGCTCCTGAACAGTCGCTCCATCGGGGCGTTATCCCAGCAGTTACCACGACGACTCATACTCTGGGTCATGCGATAGCGCCACACTCGTTGCCGAAATGCCCGGCTGCCATATTGGCTGCCCTGGTCAGAGTGAAATAGCACACCGGATGGGCAACCCCGCTGCTGATAGGCCATCTCCAGTGCTTTGATGGCTAGCTCTGCATCTGGTTTATCTGACATCGCCCAGCCCACGACCCGCCGAGTGTGCAGGTCAAGAACCGCTGCCAGGTAATGCCAACGACCACCTGCCCAGACGTAGGTGATATCGCCACACCACACCTGATTGGGTTGCTGGACATCAAATTCACGGGCCAGCAGATTGGGGATATCCGGTCGTTCAGACTGTGCCACCTTATAGCGGTGTGCGCCCGGCTGTTTGGATACCAGCCTGGCTTCCTTCATCAGGTTACGTACTTTGAATCGGCCAATCTGATACCCCAACTCTCGCATCATCGACATCAAGGCGCGGCTGCCCGCTGAGTTCCGGCTTTCTTTGAACAACCTGCGCAACTCAGAGCGCTGCTGCATACGCTCACGGTTAATCGTCCGCCTGCGAGTCAGATAGTCGTAAAAGCAGGAGGTGGGAACATCGAAAGCGCGGCAGACCAGAGTGATGGGGCTTCCAGCTCCTGGATTTTCTGCAGCTCCGGAGTCAGCGCTTTGCTGATTGGGGTAGTGCCAATTCGTTAGGATTGAAGCTGCTGAACCCAACGACGCAGTACGGTTTCACCGACATCCAGTGAACAGCTGGCTTCAGGGACAGAATATCCCTGGTCGAGCACCAGGGATGCGGCTTCGAGTTTGAATTCGGCAGTAAATGAGCGACGTAATCTTGTCATTGAACACCTCAGGTCATGGTGGCGACTGTACCACCTAAAATGGTGTCCGGGATGATTAGACCACTACATTGCTTATTGGCGGGTGACCCGGATCTGCAGGGTCTGGCGCTCGCT
This sequence comes from Aeromonas sp. 603607, assembly GCF_049171595.1. NCBI lineage: Bacteria > Pseudomonadati > Pseudomonadota > Gammaproteobacteria > Aeromonadales > Aeromonadaceae > Aeromonas > Aeromonas sp. 603607. The sequence goes on along the minus strand of NZ_JAAKOV010000024.1, from coordinate 51,380 downwards.
CTGGCTGCCTCGTCCGCCCTGTAGCTGGGTGCCGAGCCTGCTCCCCTGATCTGCCGAGCTGGTTGAGAGCTCCCCCACTGTCAGCCACTGGCCCGGGGCTCCACTGACCTCGGTGGCACTCTGCCCGCGATTGATGGTGCCCTGATCCAGCCTCGCCTGTTCGCTGCTCAGCGCAATCTGCACCCGATCGCCAATCAAGGTGGCCGTGGCATAGAGGCCGTTCACCAGCGGCATCATCCCCACCACGGCGCCCCCGTTCCACTGATAGAAGGTGACCGGCTGATAGGAGCCCATCTGCAGCAACACGGGACGACCCGACAGCCCGCGCACCTGCCAGCTGTCGTTCTGGCTGCGCTGGTACTGCTGGGCGTTGCCATCGACCAGCCATTGCCGCTTGGCCTCGTCACGACTTACTGAACCGCCCAGTTGTTCACTGCTGGAAAGCCCATCCACCCGCCACTCGATAAGCAGGCTTTGCGGTGGCTGGTTGATCTGCGCCAGCGTGGCTTCGGCCTCCTGCAGCTGGGCTGGCGTCCCGCTCAGCACCAGCTGATTACCCATGGCGCTGACCCCAAGCTGGGGATAGATCTCCTTGAGGGTCTGCACCGCCGCCTGCGCCTCGAAGACCGGGATCACTTTCACCTCGGCCCACAGCGATGGGCTCCAGAGTCCCATCATGCAGCCAAGCCACAGCAGCGCCCTGCGGCCAATCTTGCCCATCCGAACCATTACGCTCTCCTCGTTCTCTGTGCTCTTCTCGCTTTCTGTTCTCTTTCTCTCTGCTTAAGGTGTAGACCCCACCCGAAGCAACAGCTCAGCCCTATTTCGTTCACCCGTCGATGATGAACCCGGCGGTTGCCAAAAAACAATCGGGAATGCAGCAAGTCCGTGATTTCCCACGGTATGAGGCTCTCATTCCACGCCCGTTATCGCGTAAGATAGCGCCATCATAGTTGCCCAAGCGGAATCCATCATGTTGAAACAGTTGTTGTTACTCCCCCTTGCCCTGCTGCTGGGGGCCTGCTCCCTGACCCAGTACAATGTCAGCGAGGCCGAAATCAACCATTACCTCAAAGATCAGGTCTCTTTTGAAAAGCAGCTGGGGATCCCCGGCATCATGTCGAGCAAGATCCGCCTGGACGAGATGCAGAGCCGTATCGGCCGCAAACAAGCAGATCGCATCGAGCTGGACGCCGCTGGCGACCTGCAGGTGAGCAGCCCCCTTGGCAGCCAGCAGATGAAGATCCGCTTTGCTTTGAGCGCACGCCCGGACTATGTGGCCGATCAGGGTGCCATCTATCTGCGCGATCTTGAGCTGCTCTCGGTCAAGACCGAGCCGGCCGATATCGGGGCCGCCCTCACCCCGCTGCTACCCACCTTCAATCAGTCGCTCTCCCTGTTCCTGTCGCAGACCCCGGTCTACCGCCTCGACAGCAGCCGCAAGAACGAAGCCAGGCTCAAGGAGAAGGTCGAAGCCCTCAAGGTAGAGCCAGGCCGTCTGGTCATCCCGTTCAAGCTGCTCTGATCGCCGCCGCACCGGCACTTTCATCGCAATAAACAGATAACCGTCCTCTTCGACAGCGCACATCCGGTTCAACGTGCAGCCGAATGGGGCGGTTTTTTACTTCTCAAGTCCCCGCCAACACAGCATAATGCAGACCATTCTCATTTAGATTCGTCATGAGAAGCGTCAATAATAAAACCAATGGTGAGAAGGGACATGAGAAAAACCGTACTGGTTCAGGCGATCGCCTGCGCACTGATCAGCGGCGCAGCACACGCTGCCGTCAAACTCGAAGACAAGACATTCAATACCGCCGCCAACATGCTGGCCTATACCGAATTCGAGCTCTCCGGTGAGCCGCTTGCCGAAGCGCTGGGGCTGGATCTGGATGTGCTGGATGCCAACCGTGCCGATGAGCCGACCCCGTTCGACTTCGCCGCCGGCATCGAATCCTACGAATACTCCGAAGAGGCGATGTACGCCCTCAACTACCAATCCGGCATGGGCCCTCATCTGGTGAACGGGCCGCAAAACCTGGCCCGTGGCGGCACCATGGCCTCTCTGGGGCAACGGGTGTTGGCCATGGCCGATGCCGTTGGCTTCCCGGCTGATGAAGTGCCGCAGGGCATGTATCCCCTCTCCCTGCCCTACGCCTCCGCCAATCCGGAGTTTGCCCAGGCCGTCAACGCCACCCCTGTCAATGGCGATCAGATCACCATCAAGACCGCCAAAGGGACCGAGAAAACCGTCAAGACCCAGGTGCCCGCCTACTTCCGCGACTACAGCACCCTGCGCTGGAGCGGCAGCGACAACCTGCTGGTGCCCGCAGCGGTGGGCGGTATCCTGCTCAAAGAGGTGATGTGGTCCCAGGACTTCCTCGGCGGCATGCACGTGGCCGAGACCGATGAAGAGGTAGAAGCCGCCTCCGCCACCATGGATCAGGATGGCAAGCACAAGCTGGGCGTCTCTGCCGCCGATGGCTTCAACGGCATGATGCTGACCGAGCAGTCCATCGACAAGCTGGCCATCATGCAGAACCAGCTTGGCTTCGATGGCAAGCAACTGGGCGCCAAAATCACCCCGCAGTACGATCCGGCCAAGGGCGTTGTCTACTTCCCCCATCAGGTGAAAGTGACCGAAACCAGCAACAACGATGCCGGTGCCATCGGCAAGCTGGAGGTGGTGGATGGTTCCGCCCAGCTGCGCGATGCCTGGATGATGCTGTGGCCGCTCTCCGAGTTCTATGCCTTCAGCGATCAGCGCAGCGCCAACACCAACCAGAACCCGGCCTTCCACGCCGTGTTTGACGGTGCGCCGTTTGCCGCCGCACCGGCTGCCAACAAGACCAATGACCTGGGGAAAGCGGTCGCGGGCAGCGATGCCTTCTCGCTGGCGATCAATCTCTCCAACCTCACCTTCAAGAACCTGGCAGCCCTGCACTTTGATACCAAGGCTGGCACCCTGGTCGACAGCTGGCAGGCAGGCAAACAGGGCAAACACGTCACCACCTTTGACGCCGCTTACGCACTGGTCGCCCTGCAGATCTTCCAGCGCGCTCAGGATGCGCTGCCGGTCGGTTACGCCGCCGGTGACAATGGCGAGCTGAACCTCAAGACCAAGCAGGGTCAAGAGGCGCTCGACTTGATCCGCAAGCAGGCCGATTTCATCCTTGCCAACCTCAAGGGCAAAAATGGTCTGGTGCATGACGGCATCACCCTGGGTGGCAAGCTCGATGCCGGCCACTCCATCGATGCGCAGTTCGCCGCCATCCGTGGTCTGACGGCTGCGTTCCTCGCAACCTCCGATGCCAAGTACCGCACTGCCGCCCGCGAGCTGTTTATCGCTACCGACAAAGCCTACTTCAATGCCAAAGCGGGCACCTGGCTGGCGGGTAAACAGGGTGAATACACCCCCTGGACCCAGGCTGCCATCTCCGGCGCCCTGCGCTCTGCCATGCTGAACCTGCGCAACGAAGGGGCCGAGAAGGCGCCCGAGCTGGAGCTGGCCAAGCTGACCGGTCAGTACGTCAGCTGGTTCCGTGGCACCGTCAACGGTGGCATGCAGATGGCCGAGTGGATCGGTGACTCCGGCGAGAACATCATCGAAGGTGCCGGCAGCGACACCGATGAAGATGGTGTACCGCAAGTGACCGCCGCAGGTGGCAAGCACGGCACAGCCATGGTGATGGCCGCCAAAGCGGTGGTTAGCGAATAATCCTCGCCATTCACCAGCATGAAAAAGGGAGCAAGTTTGGCTCCCTTTGCATTACAGCGTCTGACACAGTTTCAAGGGCCTTCCTCAAACCAGCTTGTCCAGCATCTCCTTGGTCACCAGCACAATTCCCTGCTCGGAGCGGTAGAAGCGGCGGCTATCCTCATCAGCATTCTCGCCCACCACCAGCCCATCGGGCAGCACACATCCCTTGTCCACAACCACCCGGCGCAGACGGCAACCGGCGCCAATCTCGACCCCGGGGAAGATGATGGCCTGATCCAGGGTACAGAAGGAGTGCACCCGCACATTGGTAAAGAGCACCGAGTTGAGGACGAACGACCCGCTTACAATGGTCCCGCCCGCAAACATGGAGTTGATGGTCATGCCGTGCTGGCCATTGCGGTCCTGCACAAACTTGGCCGGAGGCGTCAGGGTCTGGCTGGTCCAGATAGGCCAGTTCTGATCGTAGATATCGAGCTCGGGCACTACGGAAGCGAGATCCATGTTCGCTTCCCAGAACGAGTCCAGCGTACCCACGTCACGCCAATAGGGCTTTTGCCCCTCGCGCGCCCCGACACAGGACATGTTAAAGGGGTGAGCAAATGCCATCCCCTCCTCCACGATGCGGGGGATCACGTCCATCCCGAAGTCGTGTTTGGAGTCCTGATTGTGAATATCCTCCTCCAGCAGTTGGTAGAGGTACTCCGCCTCGAAGATGTAGATCCCCATGGAGGCCAGCGAGCGATCTTCACAACCCGGCATGGCGGGCGGATTGGCCGGTTTTTCGACGAAGGCGCGGATCTTGCGCTGCTCGTCGATATCCATGATGCCGAAAGCAGAGGCCTCGGCCCGCGGCACTTCGATGCAGGCTACCGTCACCTTGGCGCCAAGGCGCACATGGTCAAGCAGCATGGCGGCGTAATCCATCTTGTAGATGTGATCCCCTGCCAGCACCACCAGGTATTTGGGGCCATAGTCACGGATGATATCGACGTTCTGATAGATGGCATCGGCGGTACCGCGATACCAGTGCACCTCGTCCACCCGTTGCTGGGCAGGGAGCAGGTCGATGAATTCGTTCATCTGGTAACGCAGGAAGGACCAGCCCGATTGCAGGTGACGCAGCAGGCTGTGAGATTTGTATTGGGTGACTACACCAACCCGGCGGATCCCCGAGTTGATACAGTTGGAGAGCACAAAGTCGATGATCCGGAATTTGCCACCGAAATGGACGGCAGGCTTGGCTCGGTTGTCAGTCAACTGCTTTAGGCGACTGCCACGTCCACCTGCCAGCACCAGTGCCATACTCTGGTTCAACAATTGTCGTGCTTTGGCACTATTTTCTGGCTCTAACAACATGATTTACCTCTGCCTTGTTTGATCTGTTTTCAACTCATCTTCGCCTGTTTCGGTACCTGTGAAAGTGGTTTCACTCACATTTAACCGATTTCAATTGACCCTTTTCACCGAGTTGCGAGGAATAGCATGCTTTGCACCGCAAGCTTGGTTAAAATTCCCTCATAAAGCAGCCACTTCAAGGATAAAAAGATGGTTCACAAGCTTGGACGCCCCCTCTTCATGATCGCCACCATAGTGACCATACCCCTTCTGCTCCTGCAAGCAGTTTGGTTGGCCCTTCAGAGCACACCGCTCACTCTGACAGTTATTCTGGCCACCACACTGCTCGGCATGATCCTGTTGTTAATGCTGGCCATGCGCACCATGGACGGCATGGTCCAGCATCAGGAGCTCACCTGGGTCAAGGCCATCAGGAGCCGGGATCCCTCACAGCTTGATGAGCCCGCCTCCCGGGAAGTGCTGCAACAGCTGCTGGAACAGTTCGAGAGTGCCGAACAGAGTGCCCATCGTCAGCTGACCGAACTGAGCAATCTGGCCACCACCGACGAGCTGACTCAACTACTCAACCGCCACGCCTTTCGCCGCGACATGACCGAGTTGCTGCAGCGGGATCAGGACACCCAGACCGCAAGTCTGGTGCTGATCCGCGCCACCGAGCTTGGCAAGATCAACGCCCAGCGCGGCTTCCAGTCTGGTGATGCCTACATCAAGGACATGGCGGCCCTTATCAAGCGGGTGGTGAGCCGCTTCCCGGGCAATCAGGTCTATCGCATTTCGGGGGCTGATTTCGCCGTGCTGGTGCAACCGGTGGCCAATATTCCCCCCCATCTGCTGGGACAGGATTTGAAAGTGGCCTTCGATCACTATCAGGCTCAACACGAGCTGGAGAGCACAGGTTACTCGGGGTTGACCAAGCTCAGCAGCGGCCAGAAAATCGAAGCCGTGCTGGCCAGGGCGGATTTGGCACTGGCACGCGCCCAGACCGAAACCATCAATGGCTGGGCCATCCAGCAGGATGACAACGTCTCCGATCTGCAGGGACAGCATCACTGGCGCGAGGTGCTGACCGAAGTGCTGGCACAGGAGCGACTCAGCTTCACCTATCAGCCAATCCAGCCCCTGCACCGCAGCATGCTGGCCTACAACGAGATCTACACCCGTTTCAGCGGCAGCGATGGTACCGCCCTGCCCACCGACACCCTGTTTGCCATGGCCCAGCGGCTCGATATGGTGATGCGACTGGAGCAACTAGTGATTGTTCATATAATGCGTCAATACCGGGCTTTTGGTGCCAATCAGAGTCGCTGGGGAGTCAATCTCTCCCCCAACCTGCTGCAAAACAGCGCCTTCCTGATCTGGCTTGACCGCCAGTTGCTCAAGGATCCCAATACCAGCGCCAATCTGGTGTTCGAGCTGGATGAAGAGCATCTGGAACGCAATCTGACCGGTGCAAAGCGGGTATTTGAACTGCTGCGCCGCAACGGCAGCCGCTCGGCGATCGCCAATTTCGGCAAGGGGATCGGCTCCTTTACCCTGTTTCGCGAGCTCAAGCCCGACTACATCAAGCTCGATCCTGCCCTTATTACCGGGCTGGAGCAGGATCAGACCAACCAGCAGTTTGTGCGGATGATCGTCGATGTATCACATCGGATGGGATGTCAGGTGATTGCTGAGGGGGTAGAACAGCTTGGCCAGAAACAGCTGCTGCAGGGGATGTACGTGGATGGCTTGCAGGGCTATCTGATCGCCCGGCCGCAACCGCTGCGACCGGATATCAGCCAGCTGGGGCTCTTTACTGAGGATGCTTCAGCTTCAACAGGGTCAGAATGATGTCATTGAGCTGGCGGTAACGCTCCAGCTCCTTCTGATCGTAACGGGTCGCCAGTGTAGTAGGATTGTGGCGGTTTTTGAGGTAACGGTTGATCTGCAACCGGTTGAACCCCGCCACCTGATAGACCTGGCCAAGCAGGCTATTGAGCTCATCGTGCTCCAGACCGGCTCTGGCCAGATAGTCCCCATCGGCGGGACTCTCGGTATGGTGGCTCCACTTGCCAATGCGGCCGCTCTCTTGCAGGTAGCTGAGCCACTGCTCGATATAGAGCGGTTTGCACCCCGCCAACAGGTTGAAAAAGCCCACCGCATCGCAACGACAACCGCTCAGGAGCACGACCGCCAGCTGATCATCATCGCACTGGAAGGTCACTGGTCCGGCTTGCGCCCAATCCAGCGCCTGCACCCGGATGCTGGCCTTCTCACCCGCAGCTCCCGTTACGTCGAATACAAACATGGCGCTCCTCCCTTGGCAAAAGGTTGATGATGGACCATCCCCCTGACAGGTGCAAAGGCAAATCGGCTTTTAACTCATCAATCGGGCCATTCGACCATAAAAAAGACCGGCACCTTCGCGGATGCCGGTCTTTGTCCCGATGGCCTGTGCGTTCAGGCCATCAATGGAGACGCTTTCAGGCGTCCAGTTCAACCAGTGCCTTGGCCAGCTCGATGGGTTCGAGCTCCTGACCTTCCAGATCGGCGTTCCAGTTCGGGCCGACCAGTACATCGTCTTCATCCAGATCGTTGATCCAGATATCGAGAAACTCTTCCAGATCGATCACTTCCGGCTCGTAATCGGCCCACTCGTCGACGCAGTGCAGACGGGCGTCCTCTTCGGCAGACCAGAGCGGCATCACGTCGGCATCTTCAAATTCGGCGGAGCGGCAGACGACCCAGTCTTCCCCATAGCGCAGACCCCACACCTGACCCGACTCGCGGACTTGTTCGATAAACAGTTGGAAATTGGCGTCAAGGTTGTCGTTAAGCATGCTCATGGGATTCTCTCTTTCTTTCGGGTGCTGCGGCATTGTCGGGCGACAATACGATGGCCAAATGGTGTCGCAAAAGTGACATGGACTCAAGCATATTGGGGTTATTCCGGGAAAAAAGCCGGGATAACCCATATTTGCCTGCAAAAACGCCTCCCGATGGAGGCGTCTTGCAGATTAGGAGATCAACGCTCCCAGTAAACCTCTTCCAGGCTGTCCTCTTTCTCCGGCAAACCGCGGGAGAGACGGGGGCTGCTCTGGGCCAACACCTCGTAGCTGACGCGGTTGGCGTATTTGCACACCTGGGCCAGTGAGGAGTAAGTCAGGAACTCGGAGATGTGCTTGGCGGAGTTGGGCACATTCATCCGGTGATAAGAGTTGGCCACCATGTCGTGCAGCACAGCGGAAAGTGCGCCATCCCCTGCCCCGTTGGTGTTCTTGATCTTCTCCGGGCCACCCATGTACGGGGAGATGTGGGAGTAGATGCGGGCCGGTTTACGGCACTTGGCGCGGGCCATCGGGCGGCTGAACTCATACATGTTGAACTCGGGGATAACGCCCGGCAACAGGGTATGAGTGGTCTCGCGCTTGTAGTCCTCGTCGGTATAACTCGCCATGTAGAGGCCGATGGGGCCAGCAGTACAGAGCACCATATCGGCCCAATCCAGCGCCTTGTCGGCCGCACCGAGCGGATCTGCGATGCCGGTCAGGGCTTCACCTTCGTCTTCGTTCATCGCCAGCACAGTGACGTTTTCGGCAATGAAGTCTCGCCACCACTGGGGGTTTTCGTCGATGACGAAACGGGTGCCCAGGGTCAGCACCACGGGAATACCGGCCTCGCGGGCATAACGCACCGCGGTCATGGCCGCCTCTTTCATCGGATCACCATCGTCACCACGTACCAGATAGGCGGTGATCACCAGGGCAGACGCCCCTTTGATCACATCCTCCGGAATGTGTTGCACATCCAGCTGGTTCATCTTGCCGGCGTTGATACCGAAGCTGCGCTCGCCGCACTCGGTAATGAAAGTGAAGCAACGGCCGATGGGGCCATCCACCGGCTGCAGATAGTCCAGATTGACGCGGGAAGAGGTGTTGCACAGATAACGGTAGGCGTAGCAGCCGATACGAATATCCTGACTCATCACACCCAGCAGGATGGAGTGGGAGTCGGCCAGTACCGAGTAGTTGTGTACCGTGTTGCCAATGGTGCCACCGGCAAACTCGCTCACTACCATGTTGTTGGCCTTGAGCTCGTCATAAATCCGTTCGGCCACGTCGTCATTGATGACGACGGAGTGCCCCTTGCTCAGACCATAACGGGTCAGAAAGTCTTCATCCACATGGGCTTCAATATCAACCAGGGTCTGATCAATCCCGACGACGTAGGCTTTGCCCAGCTCGGTTAACAGGGGATTTTGCGGAACCAGGGGATCGCGTCTGTCGACAGGGAAGTAGTGTTTGGACTTGCGCTGACCGGGAAATTTCATGGCAATGTTCTGTGCTCTGGGGGAAAGAGGGGCGGGATTTTAACACAATCCGTAGCCCCGAAAAGTCGCCCTGTTTAAATAATGGAGTCAGTATAGACAAGGCTTGCAAGGAAAAACGTTTGCCTTTTCACCATAAAAAAACCACCCTGCCCGGGGTGATTCCATAGCATAAAAAAGCGTCGGTTTTCAGGCGGCCGCCATCCCCTGCAACAGGGCCAGCAGCGAGAAGAGGCCGAGGGCTAGCCAGAACAGCAAGGTGCCCAGAAAACGGGGCACATTGGGGGCTTTGGGGATCTGGATGCCGATGGCATGCAGGAGGCGGCCAACTAGTAGCATGGCGCCACCGGCATGCAGCCAGAGCGCACCGGCACCGGAGAGCTCGCACAGCGCCATCAGCAGCAGGGTCAGCGGCACATACTCGGCAAAATTACCGTGGGCCCGGATCGCCGCCAGCAGCTCGGGGGCCTCCCCCTGCCCTATCATCACCCCGAACTGGGCGCGGCGTTTGACCACCCAGAAGGAGAGCCCCAGAAACAGCAGCCCAAGCAGGCCTGCGTAGATCAGCGTGATATGTACCATGACTCGACTCCTTGTTTGACTGACTGCCGGTCACTCATGCCAATTCGCGGCAGATGAGCGAGACCATCATCCTGATGTGGGCCTGATCGCTGTTGAGGGCCGGAATATATTCAAACCGCTCGCCACCGGCCTCCATGAAGATCTCCCGATTCTGTACCTGAATTTCCTCGAGGGTTTCGAGGCAGTCGGCGGCAAAGGCAGGACAAATCACATCGAGCCGCTTGATACCCGCAGCTGGCATACCGGCGATGGTCACGTCTGTGTAGGGCTTGAGCCACTCCTCCTTGCCAAAGCGGGACTGGAAACTGGCCGTCCACTGCCCGGCCTCCAGCCCGAGCGCCTCGGCCAGCAAGCTGGCGGTATGGCGACACTGGTGACCATAGGGGTCCCCTTCGTTCTCGTAGCGCTCGGGAATGCCGTGGAACGACATCAGCAGGTGATCACCCTGACCGTGCTGCTCCCAGTGACGGCGCACGCTCATGGCCAGCGCCTGAATGTATTCGGGATGGGCGTGATAATCACGAATAAGCCGCACCACCGGCAGATTGCGTTCTCTCTTCATCGCCTTGCCCCAGGCATCGAAGACCGAGGCGGTGGTACTGACCGAATATTGCGGATAGAGCGGCAACAGGATCACCCGGTTGACCCCTTTGGCCTTGAGCGCCTGCCAGCCATCATTCACTGACGGGGAACCATAGGTCATCGCCAGCTCCACCGGCACCTCAACCCCCTCCCGCTTGAGCTCCTGCTCCAGTGCGGCGCGCTGCTGCTTGCTTATCACCATCAGCGGCGAGCCCTGCTCGGTCCAGACCTGCTGATAGAGCTTGGCCACTTTGGGCGAGCGCGTCGGCAAGATGATGAAGTGGAGCAGCGGGCACCAGAGGTAGCGGGGCAGGTCAACCACACGGGGATCGTGCAGGAACTGGCTGAGGAACGCTTTGACGGCAGCGGTGGTCGGTGCGGCTGGGGTACCCAGATTGACCAGCAATATTCCGGTTTTCGTGGTCACGTTGGCTTCCTGTCTATCTGTCATTATGCAAAAAGGGCCCGACAGGGCCCTTCTCTTTATTTATCTGATGGCACGGGAAACAGTGCCGGCAGCAAAGATCAGCCCAGAATGGTGGCAAGCTGCTTGCTGACCAGATCAACCGGCTGGGTGCCGTCGATCTTGACGTAACGGGTGTGGCCCGCTTCCGCCTCTTTGCCGTAGAAACCGATCAGCGGCGCGGTCTGCTGATGATATACATCCAGACGCTTGCGTACTGTGGTCTCTTCGTCGTCGGCGCGGATCACCAGATCTTCACCGGTCACGTCATCCTTGCCTTCCACTTTCGGCGGGTTGAACACCACGTGGTAGGTACGGCCGGAGCCGGAGTGAACGCGACGGCCGCTCATGCGCTTGACAATCTCTTCGTCCGGCACATCGAACTCCAGCACGAAATCAACTACGACACCGGCGTCCTTCATGGCTTGCGCCTGGGGAATGGTGCGCGGGAAACCGTCCAACAGGAAGCCTTTGGCGCAGTCCGGCTGAGCGATGCGCTCTTTGACCAGACCGATGATGATGTCGTCAGAGACCAGCTGACCTGCGTCCATCACAGCTTTGGCTTTCAGACCGAGCTCGGTGCCCGCTTTGATCGCCGCACGCAGCATGTCGCCGGTGGAGATCTGGGGAATACCGTGCTTTTCCATGATGAACTGAGCCTGGGTACCTTTGCCGGCGCCCGGAGCCCCCAACAGAACAATGCGCATACACGCTCCTATTGATTGGTTATTCAAATCTTGCGAAGGCAAAAAAGTACACGGTTTCGCCCGTTTCTACAAGGGTGAGCCACTTGAATGAGCACTTTATCACCACAATAACCGGCTGATCGAACAGGATTTCATCGCAAGGGGAAGACGCAAAAATAGCCAGGGATTCAGCATAGAGCGCCAAAAGCAGGAAGGAGGTACGGCAGAAAAAAAGATCCCGGCTCAGGGCCGGGAATTGCGCTCAAAAGTAACTACTTGTCGCTCGTAGTAGGAACAGGGCAATAGTAGTTTGCCCCCTGTGCGTCAACAACTGTCAGATGTGACAGGCAGGCCGCTATGAAACCTGAACTGCGGATCCGGCGACGAGATAAGCTCGGCTTCCAGCTTGCCAAAGAAGGCCACCCGCTCGCTGATATCCTCCCCTGCGTACTGTTCGGCCAGGCTCAGGTAATCCTGATAGTGACGCGCCTCGGAACGCAGCAAAGAGACATAGAAGCGGCTCAACTCCTCGTCCAGATGGGGCGCCAACTTGGCAAAGCGCTCGCACGAGCGGGCCTCGATATAGGCGCCGATGATCATCTTGTCGACGATGGTGGCCGGTTCATGGGTGCGCACATGCTGCATCAACTGGCGGGCATAGCGAGAGGCCGTCACCGGCCCGTATTCGATGCCGCGGGCCTGCATGATCTCCAGCACCTGCTCGAAGTGATGCAGCTCCTCCTGAATGAGCCGCACCATGGGAAACAGCAGCGGATTGCGTTCCAGCTCGGCAAAGACGGTGCGATCAGACTCCCCCATGCTGCGTTTGCCCAGGATCTCGGCCTTCTCCGGAATGGCATCCAGCTCGCGATAGAACTCCAGCTTGGGCAGCAGATGGCGCTTTCCCTTGGGCAGGCAGTAGCGGCGCACCAGACTGTGGGCGGTGAGTGCGGCCTTGGTCTCGCAGTTGGCGTGATCGATGAGCAGGGTCGGCAAACGGGCCGGATCCCGCGCCATCTCTACCCATTCATCAGGGGTCTCGCACTGCAAAAACTGGCGCACTGGGGCTAGCAGATCATCCATCTGAACTCTCGTCTCTTAAAAGCGTATCGGTCATATATGTTGCCGCCTATGCTAGCGGATCCTGCTGGCCATGCCCATATCCGGCAAGATAAGCGGATATTTTTCAAACAGATATCTCCTCCCCCTTCTGCCCGTGTTAGGTAGAAACGACAATGGGGGCCACTGGCCCCCATCTCGCTATCCCATCCGGCAAAAACCGCAAACGTTTAACTGCCTTCGTTAAAAATTTCCAGATTGCTGGTGCCTTCCTGCCATTCACGCACCGCTTTGGTGTCATCGTTGCGCAGGGCGTTGAGGTGATCCAGATAGGACTGGTCCACGTCGGAGGTGACGTAGTGGCCATTGAAGACCGAGGTCTCGAAGTGACGCAGATCCGGGTTGATCTCCCGCACGGCGGCTTCCAGATCTTCCAGATCCTGGAAAATCAGGCCGTCAGCGCCAATCAGCTTGCACACCTCTTCCACTTCACGGCCGTGGGCGATCAGCTCGTTGGCGGTGGGCATGTCGATGCCATAGACGTTGGGGAAGCGAATTTCCGGCGCCGCCGAGGCGAAGTAGACCTTGGCTGCCCCCGCTTCACGGGCCATCTGGATGATCTGCTCGGACGTGGTACCACGCACGATGGAATCATCCACCAGCAACACCTTCTTGCCCTTGAATTCGGAGCTGATGGCGTTGAGCTTGCGGCGCACGGACTTCTTGCGCTGGGTCTGGCCCGGCATGATGAAGGTACGGCCGATGTAGCGGTTCTTCACGAAGCCCTGACGGTATGGCAGATCCAGGGTGTGAGCGATCTCCAGCGCCACGTCACAGGAGGTTTCGGGGATGGGGATAACCACATCGACATCGAGATCTTCCCACTCGCGGGCAATCTTCTGACCCAGCTTGCGACCCATGTTGAGGCGGGCGGCGTAGACCGAGACCTTGTCGATGCACGAATCGGGACGGGCGAAATAGACGTATTCGAAGATGCAGGAGCTCATCTGCGGGTTCTCCGCACACTGCTCGGAGAACAGCTGGCCCTGCTCGGTGATGTAGATGGCTTCACCCGGCGCAATATCCCGCACCGTCTCGAAACCGATGGCGTCGAGCGCCACGCTCTCGGAGGCGAGCATGTACTCCACCTGGCCCTGCTCGTCCTGACGACGACCGAGGATCAGTGGGCGAATGCCGTTGGGATCACGAAAACCGATGAGACCATGGCCAATCACCAGCGAGACCACCGCATATGCACCGCGGATCTGCTGATGGGTTCTGCGCACCGCGGCGAAGATATCTTCGGGGCGCAGGGCCATCTTGTCACAGCGATCCAGTTCGTGGGCTAGCACGTTCAGCAACACTTCCGAATCGGAGGTGGTGTTGATGTGACGACGGGCGACCTTGAACTGCTGCTCCTTGAGCTCCTTGGCGTTGGTGAGGTTGCCGTTATGGGCCAACACCATGCCGTAGGGAGAGTTCACATAAAAAGGTTGGGCTTCTGCGGCACTTGAGCTGCCTGCGGTGGGATATCTGACATGACCTATGCCGATGTTCCCTTGCAGACGCTGCATGTGGCGCACTTCAAACACGTCCTTCACCAGGCCATTGGCCTTGCGTTGCCGGAAGTTTCCACTATCAATGGTCACGATCCCGGCGGCATCCTGTCCCCTGTGCTGCAACACCGTCAAGGCGTCGTAGAGGGCCTGATTGACGGGGGTGGTGCCAACTATACCGACAATACCACACATGTCTTTGCTACCTCGAAGTCACTATACCTGTTTAAGAAAACTGGATGAGTTCAACATGAACCCGAAAAACCACTGGATCACCGGCTTGAACTCCGGCACCAGCTTGGACGCCACCCACCAGTCGCTCTGGGAGAGGCTGGTGAAGGTATCCATGAAAAAAAGCAGGGCACTGACGATCAGCACCCCGCGAATTGCACCGAAGCAGACCCCCAGCACCCGATCGGTACCGGAGAGACCCGTCTTGTCCACCAACAGGCCCACCACATAGTTGACCACGCTGCCGAGGATCAGGGTTGCCACAAACAGCGCCGCGATGGCCAGACCGTTGCGAACCAGCGCGTCGGAGAAGGAGGTGAAATAGACGGCGAGATCGGGATAGAAATGGCTGGCAATAAAGAAGGCGACGAACCAGGTGACAAGAGACATGGCCTCCTTGACGAAGCCGCGCACCAGGCTGATGAGAGCAGAGAAACCGACGATGCCGATGATGGCGTAATCAATCCAGACCATAGAAAAAGATGTCCTGCGAAATTGCGGCGCAGTCTAACAAAAACGATTGCGCATTGCTTGATAAAAATGTGTTAACTGTTCAAAGCGACGCCGAAAAGCCGCATTTTTTCAGCACTAAAACGGTTGATCGGCGCCAGAATGCACAACGCCATGGCAATGCCATGGCGTTGTGGTCTGCGGCGTGAACTTACCCGATGTGGGTCAGGCCACCCATGTAGGATTGCAGCGCAGCCGGGATGGCGATGCGGCCATCTTCCTGCTGGTAGTTCTCCATCACGGCAACCAGGGTACGACCCACTGCCAGACCGGAGCCGTTCAGGGTGTGCAGCAGTTGCGGCTTGCCGTCGATGCGCACGCGAGCTTGCATGCGGCGCGCCTGGAAGTCGGTGCAGTTGGAGACAGAGGAGATCTCGCGGTAGGTGTTCTGGGCCGGCAGCCACACTTCCAGATCGTAGGTCTTGGAGGCACAGAAGCCCATGTCACCGGTAGAGAGCGCCATCACGCGATACGGCAGCTCCAGCAGTTGCAGCACCTTCTCGGCGTGACCCACCATCTCTTCCAGTGCATCCCAGGATTTCTCCGGGTGAACCAGCTGAACCATTTCAACCTTGTCGAACTGGTGCATACGGATGAGGCCACGGGTATCACGACCGTAGGAACCGGCTTCAGAGCGGAAGCAGGGGCTGTGGGCGGTCATCTTGATTGGCAGCTCTTGAGCGTCAAAGATCTCGTCACGGGCCATGTTGGTGAGCGGCACTTCGGAGGTCGGGATCAGGGAGAACTTGCGCAGCTTGCCCTCTTCTTCCCCTTCACCTTCGATACCGGTATTGAACAGGTCTTGAGCAAATTTCGGCAACTGGCCGGTGCCATAGAGGCTGTCCGGGTTCACCAGATAGGGCACGTAGCACTCGGTGTAACCGTGCTGCTGGGTGTGCAGATCCAGCATGAACTGAGCCAAGGCACGGTGCAGACGGGCAATCTGACCCTTCATCACCACAAAACGGGTACCGGAGAGTTTGACGCCGTTTTTGAAGTCAACGCCCTTGGCCGCTTCGCCCAGATCGATGTGATCGCGTACCGGGAAGCTGAACTCGCGCGGGGCACCCCAACGGCGCACTTCCACGTTGTCGTTCTCGTCACGACCCACCGGGGTGGTCTCGCTCGGCAGGTTGGGGATAGCGTCAGCAATGGCTTTCAGCTGGGCCAGCAGGGCATCCAGCTCGACCTTGCTGGTTTCCAGCTCGTCGTTGATTTTGGTCACTTCGGCCTTGAGCGGGGCAACATTTTCACCACGACGGGCAGCTTCACCGATGGATTTGGAGCGGGCGTTGCGCTCGGCCTGCAGCTCCTGGGTACGGGACTGCAGATCCTTGCGTTTCTCTTCCAGAGCGTTGACAGCCGCTACGTCCAGAACGTAGCCACGTGTCGCCAGACGAGCGGCAGCCTCTTCGATATCGCTGCGCAGATATTTGGGATCCAGCATGGTTTACCTACTTTTTTAAAATGGGATCTGGGCCTGAGTCGTCATGACGGGCTGGGAAACAGATCCGGAAGTTAACATCGGTTGGCGCACCCCAATCGTCTTCAGAATCGGGCCTCAACAATCAGGCCTTCGAGATCAAGAAGATGGCGCAAGGCCAAGACAAGCGGGGTCAGACGGGCAGTGTAGCAGACCGCCCCCCCGCCCGAACAGGGACTATTTGTGTCGTTTTTACCGACTTTGGCACGCAAACCGTCCTGCATATTCAAACGCCTGACCAATTTTCAGCCACACGGGGTAACAAAGGGGCTATTTGCCCCGTTGCTGCGGACTTTGCCTGTCCAGTTCATGGAGGTAATCGAGCTTCTGACCAATCTGCTTTTCAAGGCCGCGATCGGTGGGCTGGTAGTACTGCTTGCCCGCCAGCTCAGGCGGGAAATACTGCTCGCCCGCAGCATAGGCGCCCGGCTCGTCATGGGCGTAGCGATACTCGGCGCCATAGCCCAGATCGCTCATCAGTTTGGTCGGCGCATTGCGCAGGTGCACCGGCACCTCGAAGTCAGGGAGGTTTTTGGCATCATGAAGCGCCGCCTTCCAGGCGGTATAGACCGCATTGCTTTTCGGGGCGCAGGCGAGATAGACGATCGCCTGGGCGATGGCCCGCTCCCCTTCCGCCGGACCAATCCGATGGAAGCAATCCCAGGCCGACAGGGCGACCTGCATGGCACGGGGATCGGCATTGCCCACATCTTCCGAGGCAATCGCCAGCAAGCGGCGGGCTATATAGAGGGGATCGCAACCGGCGCTCACCATGCGGGCATACCAGTAGAGCGCCGCATCCGGCGCCGAGCCGCGAATGGATTTGTGCACCGCCGAGATGAGGTCGTAGAAGTGATCGCCCCCCTTGTCGAAGCGGGCCACGTGCTCCCCCACCACGGCGGCGAGCAGGGCACTGTCGATCACCCGAGCCCCAGTGCTGTCGGTTTCGGCCATGTCGGCCAACAGCTCCAGATAGTTGAGGGATTTACGCCCGTCTCCATCCACCGCCTTAGCCAGCGCCTCTTTGACGCCGGGGGCAAAGGTGAGTGTCGGATCATTGAGACCACGGGGATCGGTCATCGCCTGATCGAGCATGGCGAGAATATCGCTCTCCTCCAGTCGCTTGAGCAGATAGACCCGGGCTCGTGAGAGCAGTGCGTTGTTGAGTTCGAACGAGGGGTTTTCAGTGGTGGCACCGATAAAGGTGATGGTGCCATCTTCGATGTGAGGCAGGAACACATCCTGCTGGCTCTTGTTGAAGCGGTGCACCTCATCCACAAACAGGATGGTACGCACCCCGCGCCAGCTGTTCTCCTTCGCCTTGTCGATAGCGGCGCGGATCTCCTTGATACCGGAGGTGACCGCAGAGAGTCGCTCAACTTCCGCCTGACAGTAGTGAGCCATCAGCTCCGCCAGCGTGGTCTTGCCGGTCCCGGGTGGCCCCCACAGGATCATCGAGTGGCAGTGACCCGCCAGAATGGCTTTGCGCAGGGGCTTGTCAGCCCCCAGGATATGTTGCTGACCGATATACTGGTCGAGGTTTTGCGGCCGCATCCGGGCCGCCAGCGGACGAAAGTCCGATGAGAAATCCAGCGACAAGTTGTTCATCTATATTGACCACCCAGCGTCACGCCACTCGCCTTTGACTGGCGCAGTGGCGAGCAATCCAACGACCGCTTGCTCATTAGCGCTGGTCGTCCAGTTCGACCCCCTTCGGGATCTTGAAAACAAATTCGTTGCCCTTGAGCACCGGCTTGCGGTTGAAGCTGCTCAGGGTGAATTCACTCCACTGCCCTTGCGCCTCTTTCACATCGAAACGACTGATGTTGTCTTGTCTGTCGAAGGTGACACGGAAGGAGGCAATCAGCTCATCCTTGTTACGGCTGGTGACGGTGTAGACATCGCCCTGCTGGGTCACGTCATAGTTCTTCCAGAACTTGTCGTCATTGCCAGCGATCAGAATAAAGGGGGTGTTGAGCACCGCATCTTTCAGCTTGAGGGCAGTGACCTGCTCGACGAAGGGATCATAGACCCAGACATCCTGACCATCTGCCACGATCAGGCTCTCGTCCGGCGAGGTGGTGTGCCAGTTGAAACGGTTTGGCCGCTGCACCAGCAGGTCGCCGCTGGCCTTTTGCAGCTCCTTGCCCTTGCTGTCATAGACGGTCTGGGCAAATTTGGCGGAGAAGAGGCTGACACCCGCCAGCTTCTGTTTGAGATCGCTGGCCGCATCGGCCCACACCTGGCTGCTGGCCATCAGCAGCACGGTACCCATCAACAGTTGTTTTTTCATCACGCTCTTCATAAAGACGCTCTCGATAAAAGGCCACGCCCGCGGAGGGCATGGCCAGGGATAGTATGAAACGGTGAGGTTTAGTCCCGCACCGGCGGCGGTGCCAGCACGTCACGCTGACCATTGCCACCCGGTGAGCTGACGATGCCCTGATTCTCCATCTGCTCGATGAGACGGGCGGCCCGGTTGTAACCAATCTTGAACTTGCGCTGGACGCTGGAGGTCGAGCCACGGCGGGACTCCACCACAAAAGCGACCGCCTCGTCGAACAGGGGATCGAGCTCTTCATCGCCACCACCGCCATATTCGCCGCTGCCACCTTCGCCACCCGACTCACCGGAGAGGATCTCCTCGATGTAGTTCGGCTCGCCGCGCAGTTTCCAGTCTGCCACCACCTTGTGCACTTCGTGGTCATCGACAAACGCACCGTGTACGCGGGTCGGGTTGGAGGTCCCAGCCGGCATGTAGAGCATGTCGCCCATGCCGAGCAGAGATTCGGCGCCGCCCTGATCGATGATGGTGCGCGAGTCGATCTTGCTCGACACCTGGAACGAAATACGGGTCGGGATGTTGGCCTTGATAAGACCGGTAATGACATCCACCGACGGACGCTGGGTCGCCAGAATGAGGTGAATACCGGCGGCCCGCGCCTTCTGGGCGATACGGGCGATCAGCTCTTCCACCTTCTTGCCGACGATCATCATCATGTCGGCAAACTCGTCCACCACCACCACGATGTGGGGCAGTTTCTCAAGCTCCGGCGGCATCTGATCCATGGAGTCACCCGGGCGCCACAACGGATCCAGCAGAGGTTCCCCCTCCTCGATGGCAGCCAGCACTTTGTCGTTGTAGCCCTTGAGGTTGCGCACCCCGACCGCAGACATCAGCTTGTAACGGCGCTCCATCTCCCCCACGCACCAGCGCAGAGCGTTGGCGGCGTCCTTCATATCGGTCACCACCTCGGTCAGCAGGTGCGGGATCCCTTCGTAGACGGAGAGTTCCAGCATCTTGGGGTCGATCATGATGAAACGCAGGTCATCGGGGGATGACTTGTAGAGCATCGAGATGATCATGGTGTTGACCCCTACCGACTTACCGGAACCTGTGGTACCGGCCACCAGCAGGTGCGGCATCTTGGCCAGGTTCACCACCACCGGCTCCCCAGCGATGTCCTGACCCAGGCCCATGGTGAGCGGGTTGCGGCTATCTCGGAAGGCATCGCAGTCGAGGGTTTCGCGCAGGTAAACGGTCTGACGCACCCGGTTGGGCAGCTCGATACCGACGTAGGTCTTACCCGGGATCACCTCAACCACCCGCACGCTGCTGGCAGAGAGGGAACGGGCCAGATCGCGCGAGAGGTTGGTGATCTTGCTCGCCTTCATGCCCGGCGCCAGATCCAGCTCGAAACGGGTAATGACCGGGCCCGGATAGACACCCACCACCTTGGCCTGCACGTTGTAGTCGGCAAGCTTGGCCTCCACCAGACGCCCCATGCGGTCCAGCTCATCCTTGCTCATCATCTGGGTCTTGGCTGGCGGTCTGTCTAGCAGCTCGATACTCGGCAACGGCGGCAGCGTAGATTGCGGACGACGCTTGGGCTTGGTCGGTGCGACGGCTACCGGCGCGGCGACCTCGTCGTCCCCTTCGGCCCACGGCAGATCCAGATCGTCATCATCATCGGCCACAGCCAGTACCGGCTGACGGCGCCCATTCGCAGCCGCCACCGCACGTTTCGGTTTGGCAGCCGGAGCTGGCTCGTCATCCTCATCATCAAACTGGGGATCGAACTCGAAGGTATCGTCGTCGAGTTCCGGCAGCCACTCTTCGGCGGCAGCCTTCTGGTTCTTGGCCTTGGGCTTGCGAGTCCAGCTGGTGTGCGGCTCATCTTCCTCGTCATCAAACGCGATGGCCCCTACCCCGCCTTCCAGCAAGGGATCCGGCCCCTCGTTGCGGGGTTGACGCCAGCCACCGGTCAGCCAGCGGCCGAGGGTGGTCGGGAAGTGGTAAACAGCGCTGACCGAACCGGTACAGGCCGCGCCGATCTGCTCGACGATGGTGAGCCAGGACCAGCCGGTAAACAGGGTGATGCCGGTTGCCACGAAGCAGAGCAGCATCAGGTTGGCCCCGACGCCGCCAAACAGCGGCACCACGGCAGAAGCGATCACATCCCCCACCAGACCACCGGCGGAGAAGTTTTGCATATCGTTGAAGTTCATGCTGGCAATGGCCGACATGCCGAGCACAGTCAGGATAAAGCCGATGATCCGCACCCCAAGGGTGAGGTAATCCACATCAAGCAGACGGCTCGGGCGCCAGAACAGACTCCAGCCCAGCAGCACCACCAGCGGCGGCACCAGATAGGAGAAGGCACCAAAGGTAAACATGGTGATATCGGCGAGCCAGGCACCGGCACTACCGGCGAGGTTCTTCACCTCCCCTTGCCAGGAGGTCTGGGACCAACCGGGATCAGCGGGATGATAGGACAACAGGGCAAGCAGAAGATAAGCAGCCATCAGGGTGATGGCGATCAAGACGGCTTCGAAGATCCGTTGTGTACCTGATAAAGGAGTAAACAGCTTTTTATCGGCCAAACTCCGGCTCCTTTCTGAAAACATGTAATGCAGGAAATAAGGGGGCCTAGTATCCCCGAAAAGCCCATCGATTGTCAGCCAGAGCCTGATGGGACGGGGCCATATTTGCAATTATCTTTACAAGAAGAAACGAGCGGACCGGCCGCTCGTTTCTGACTGTCATGGTGTCTCATATGGGAAAGATACCACGGCATAACCTGCTTTATCGGGTGCTGATCACCAGACGACTGCTCTGCTTGACCTCTTCCATCACCACGTAGGTGCGGGTGTCATTGACACCGGGCAGACGCAGCAGGGTTTCCCCCAACAGACGGCGGTAAGCCGACATGTCGCTGACTCGGGTCTTGAGCAGATAGTCGAAGTCACCGGAAACCAGATGACACTCCTGGATCTCTTCGAGCACCTGAACAGCCTTGTTGAACTGTTCAAACACATCAGGCGCCCCGCGATTGAGGGTTATCTCTACAAACACCAGCAGAGATGCGTCCAGATAATGAGGGTTCAGAATAGCGGCATATCCTTCGATATAACCTTGTCGCTCGAGGCGACGAACCCGTTCCAGACACGGTGTAGGACTCAGGCCAACTCGCTTGGACAACTCAACATTCGAAATCCTGCCATCCTTTTGCAGTTCATTAAGAATGTTGCGGTCAATCCTGTCCAAATCCTTTAGCCGACTCTTAGCTTCCATCATTTTATTCCATCCTTTGGCTATTTTTTGGTAAGAATCACCAGTCATTTTATAATTATGGTCACAAATCCTGTCAATACCTGAATATACTAGGCGCAAATGTTGGTTAACATTTTGGCAACATGAAACACCAATCTATAGACGAGGGATAGCATGATTATCGGTGTACCTAAAGAGATAAAAAACCATGAATACCGCGTAGGCATGGTTCCGGCCAGTGTACGTGAACTGACAGCACGAAACCATACTGTTTTCGTCCAAAGCGGTGCCGGAAACGGCATTGGCTTCAGCGATGCAGATTATATCGCTGTTGGAGCCGAAATTTTGGCCTCTGCAGCAGAGGTTTTCGCCAAAGCCGAGATGATCGTCAAGGTCAAGGAACCTCAGCCTGTCGAATGTGCCATGCTGCGTCCGGGTCAAACCCTGTTCACCTATCTGCATCTGGCGCCAGACTTGCCCCAGACCGAAGCCCTGCTGAAAAGCGGCGCCATCTGTATCGCCTATGAAACCGTCACCGACGGCCGTGGCGGCCTGCCCCTGCTGGCCCCCATGTCGGAAGTCGCAGGTCGCATGTCTATTCAGGCGGGTGCCCAGGCGCTGGAAAAATCGCGCGGTGGGAGCGGTGTGCTGCTCGGCGGCGTACCCGGTGTCGAACCGGCCAAGGTGGTGATCATCGGTGGCGGCGTGGTCGGCTCTAATGCAGCCCGCATGGCCATTGGCCTGCGCGCAGATGTGACCATCCTCGACAACAACGTCGATACCCTTCGCCGTCTCGATAACGAGTTCCAGGGAGCGGCCAAGGTGGTTTACTCCAACAGCGAGACGCTGGAGCGCCATCTGCTGGCGGCCGATCTGGTCATCGGCGGCGTGCTGGTGCCGGGTGCCACTGCGCCAAAACTTGTCAGCCGTGACCACATTGCGCGCATGAAGCCGGGTTCTGCCATCGTCGATGTGGCCATCGATCAGGGCGGCTGTGTGGAAACCTCCCACGCCACCACCCACCAGGATCCGACCTATATCGTCGATGAGGTGGTGCACTACTGTGTCGCCAACATGCCAGGGGCGGTGGCCCGCACCTCGACCGTGGCGCTCAACAATGCCACCCTCCCCTTTATCATCAAGCTGGCACAGCAAGGGTATCGTCAGGCACTGCTGAACGATCCCAACCTGCTGCACGGGCTCAACGTGATGGAGGGCAAGCTCACCTGCAAGGAAGTGGCCGTGGCGCATGGCCTTGCCTACACGGATCCCCTGACCCTGCTGAACTGATCTGCGCTGGCCTGCGCCAGTTGGAGATGAGTGAAAATCCGCCCGCGATGGGCGGTTTTTTTATTCCTTTATTTTGCATGTCACCCCTTGTGAACACGATTAGTGCAATCGACTCACCAGCCTTTGACCCCGGATCACGAATTACCTACAATCGCGCAAACTCATCACATCCCGGAAATGACATCATGAGCCAAGTCACTCACAGCAAATTGCTGATCTTAGGGTCAGGCCCGGCCGGTTACACCGCGGCCGTCTATGCCGCCCGCGCCAACCTCAATCCCCTGCTCATCACCGGCATGCAGCAAGGGGGTCAGCTGACCACCACCACCGAAGTGGAGAACTGGCCAGGTGATCCGGAAGGGCTGACCGGCCCTGCCCTGATGGAGCGCATGAAAGCCCATGCAGAGAAGTTCGATACCCGCATCCTGTTTGATCACATCAACAGTGTCGAACTGACTCAGCGCCCGTTCCGTCTCAAGGGCGATAACGGCGAATACACCTGCGATGCCCTGATCATCGCGACCGGCGCCTCCGCCAAGTATCTAGGTCTGCCCTCCGAAGAGGCCTTCAAGGGTCGCGGCGTCTCCGCCTGTGCCACCTGTGACGGTTTCTTCTACCGCAATCAGGAAGTGGCGGTGATCGGCGGCGGCAACACAGCAGTTGAAGAAGCCTTGTATCTGGCCAACATCGCCAAGAAGGTGCACCTGATCCACCGCCGCGACGAATTCCGTGCCGAGAAGATCCTGATCAAGCGTCTGCACGACAAAGTTGCGAGCGGCAACATCGTGCTGCACACCCACCAGACCCTGGACGAAGTGCTGGGCGATCAGATGGGGGTCACCGGTGTGCGCCTGCGCAACACTCAGGACAACAGCACCAGCGAGCTGGCGCTGATGGGCGTCTTCATCGCCATCGGCCATCAGCCCAATACCCAGATCTTCGATGGCCAGCTGGAGATGCAAAACGGCTATCTGAAGGTACGTGGCGGCCTCGACGGTTTTGCCACCCAGACCAGCATTGAAGGTGTCTTCGCTGCCGGCGACGTGGCCGACCACAACTACCGTCAGGCGATCACCTCTGCCGGTACCGGCTGCATGGCAGCCCTCGATGCCGAACGCTACCTCGACGCGCAATAAATAAGCGCAGTTGTGATATAAGGCATACCAGTCGGTATGCCTTTTTTATTTGAAGGAGTCTAATGAAACAGAAGATATTGATTGTCGAAGATAGCCTGACCATCCGCCGTATGCTGACTCAGGCCATTGCCCAGCAGACAGGCCTCGAGATTGACGCCTTCGATACCCTTGAAGGCGCCCGTCACTGTCGGGGAGAGGAGTATGTGGTCGCGCTGGTGGACCTGACCTTGCCGGATGCGCCCCGTGGCGAAGCGGTCAACGAGCTGCTGGCTCGAGGTTTGCCGGTGGTTATCCTCACTGCCGACATCAGCGAGGATAAACGTGCCGCCTGGCTGGAAACCGGCGTGCTGGACTATGTGATGAAGGATTCGCGCCACTCGCTGCAATATGCCGTCAGTCTGGTGCACCGCCTCTATCTCAACCAGTCCATCGAAGTGCTGGTAGTCGA
Source organism: Aeromonas sp. 603607 (assembly GCF_049171595.1). NCBI lineage: Bacteria > Pseudomonadati > Pseudomonadota > Gammaproteobacteria > Aeromonadales > Aeromonadaceae > Aeromonas > Aeromonas sp. 603607. The sequence goes on along the minus strand of NZ_JAAKOV010000024.1, from coordinate 26,417 downwards.
CGACTCACGCACCTCCCGTCACCGCACCATGGCCCAGTTGCGCAAGCAGTTGTTGCAGGTGCATGAGGCCAGTCATGCCCGTGAAGCGATGGCGATGCTGGAGCAACACCCGGACATCCGGCTGGCACTGGTCGACTACTATATGCCGGATATCGATGGCATCAGTCTGGTGCGGATGCTGAGAGAGCGATACAGCAAGCAGCAGCTCGCGATTATCGGGATCTCGGTCTCGGACAAACGCGGTCTCTCTGCTCGCTACCTCAAGCAAGGCGCCAACGACTTTCTCAACCAGCCGTTCGAGCCGGAAGAGCTGCAGTGTCGGGTCAGCCACAATCTGGAAGCGCTCGAGCAGTTCAACAGCATTCAGGAGTCAGCCAATCGTGATTACCTGACCGGTCTCTACAACCGGCGCTACTGGTTCAACGAAGGGCAAAAATGGTTTGAAGAGCATCAGCGCCAGCAGACGCCTCTCGCACTCTGTGTGCTCGATGTGGATCACTTCAAGCAGGTCAACGATCACTGGGGCCATGCCATCGGCGATCAACTGCTCTGCCATCTGACCCGGCTACTGACCCAGTTCTTCCCCGATGCCATGATCGCCCGGTTTGGCGGAGAGGAGTTTGCCATGATGGTGCCTCACTGTACCGTCCCTGTGTTGATCAAGCGTCTTGAAGGGCTGCGTCAGCAGCTGCGCCAGCAACCCTTGTCACCGGAAACCCCGCTCTTTGTTCGCGCCAGTTACGGCGTGATCAGCGTCGGGCGGATATCCATGGACGAGGCGCTGAGCGTAGCGGATCGGCTGCTCTATCAGGCAAAGAACACCGGTCGCGACAAGATAGTCTCTCAAGAGACAACTATCTGAATCCTCAGGGCATCAGTCCCGTGTATTACCGCCCGACAGACTTTCCAACAGGAGAGTCTGCGGGTTCCTTTCCTGCCACAGTCTCCCCATCACAATGACTATCGAAAGTCAGTAAGTCTTGTCGACCCGCACCCCATCATCGAAGTAGAGAATGCGCACCTTGTCTCCATTGGCAAAGACCATGGTGGGATCATAATCCTGGATCACGTTGATAAGGGCATTTTGCTCGTTGCGGATCAGCAGCTCCACCAGCTTGTTTTCCACCACGGTTCCCCCGGACTGGTATTGCTGCGCAGCCGCAGCCCCCGCGAGTGCGCCGACGGCGGTGGCGATTTCACGGCCATGACCGCCGCCAAACTGGTTCCCCAGCAGGCCGCCCAACACGGCTCCGCCCAGCGTTTTCCAGCCAGAGTGCTCGGACTCCAGGATCTGGCGCTGGGTAATATTGCGCATCGTTTCGACCTGACCAAACACCACCTGATTGACCGGCCGCGCGGTATTGCGCTGGTAGACCTCCGCCCCGGCGGGCGCCGTGACAAAGCAGAACAAGCTGGATACTATCAGGATAATGGCCTTCATCTATGAACCTCGTTGCCTTATGTCTCGCTATCTTACCCAACTGGATGATGAGCTTTGCTGGTTTCCCGACCCCAGCCATGCGCTGGAAGAGCCCAACGGCTTGCTGGCGATCGGCGGGGATCTCTCCCCTGCCAGATTGCTGGCAGCTTACCACAAGGGGATCTTCCCGTGGAATGAAACCCACCAGCCGACCCTGTGGTGGTCACCGGATCCCCGTGGGGTGATCCGTCCCGACCAACTCCATGTGGGGCGGACACTGCAGAAGATTATCCGCCGTACCCCATTCGATATTTCCGTCAATCGCGCCTTTAATGAAGTCATTACCGCCTGCGCCGCCCCTCGTCGCACTGCCGATGGCACCTGGATCAGCCAACCCATGATCGAGGCCTACCAGCAGTTGCACCAACTGGGTCATGCCCACTCTATCGAGATCTGGCAGGAGGGAGAGCTGCAAGCGGGACTGTATGGCCTCTCTATCGGCCGACTGTTTTGCGGTGAATCCATGTTCAGCCGGATTGATAACGGCGCCAAACTTGCCATGGTGGCACTCTGTCGCCACTTTTCACGCCATGGTGGAGCACTTATCGATTGCCAGATGCAGAACCCGTTTCTGGCGACCCTGGGTATCGAGGAGTGGCCAAGGGCCCGTTTTCTGGCCGAGCTGGCGCGCCTTGGCCATCAACCACTGTTGGCTTCCTGCTGGCAAGAGGGGGAGATCAGCCTATGACTGAAGAAGTGATCCTTAAAGTAGGGCTGACTCCCAAGCATCCCTGCAGTTATCTGGACCATGAACAGGAGCAACTGCTGGTACTGATGGATCACAATCTGCTCAACGCCAACGGCTACGAGCGATTGTTGACTGCCGGTTTTCGCCGCAGTGGCAACGATATCTATCGCCCCCACTGCCCGGCGTGCCATGCCTGCCAGTCCCTTCGTATTCACAGCGAGCGCTTTCGCCCCAGCCGCGGCCAGAAGCGGATCCGCCAGCTCAACAAAGATATCGAGATCGTCCTGAGCTACGATGACAAGCCCGAGTATTACCAGCTCTACGAACGTTATATCCGCGAACGCCATCGCGATGGCAGTATGTATCCCCCCAACCGCAGCCAGTATCGCGGGTTTCTCCATTGTGACTGGATGCCGCCGCTCTACCTGGAGATGCGCAAAGAGGACCGCCTTATCGGTGTCGCCACCACAGACCTGCTCCCCCACTCCTTGAGCGCCATGTACACCTTCTTCGATCCGGATTATGCCGATCGCTCCCTGGGCACCTTTGCCATCCTCTGCCAGCTCGATCTGGCCAGGCGAACCGGGCGAAGCTGGCTCTATCTTGGCTATCTGGTAGAGGCGTGCCGCAAGATGAATTACAAGCGCAATTATCTCCCTCACGAGCTGTTAATTCAGGGGGAATGGAAAAATATCGACACCAAGCCCGAGTAAACTTTACACATAGCCTTAAATCCGGCATGATCCAGCGGTTTTTTGTTGTGGCTTATCAAGAGGATTCAATGGCTAAAGAAGACAGTATTGAGATGCAGGGCACTATTCTCGAAACCCTGCCCAATACCATGTTCCGTGTGGAACTGGAGAATGGTCACGTGGTTATCGCTCATATTTCAGGCAAGATGCGCAAAAACTACATTCGTATCCTGACTGGAGACAAAGTAACGGTAGCACTGACTCCCTACGATCTCTCCAAGGGACGTATTGTTTTCCGCTCTCGCTAAGCCAGGAATTCAGCAAAAAACCCCAACCTTTCGGTTGGGGTTTTTTGTCGTTTTCTGATCACTGACGCTTAGTGGGAAACAGCTTCAACATTGACCTGAAAATCAAAGCTGAGGCTGTCATTTACCAACTCAACCTTCACTATTCCCCCGTCAACCAGTGAACCGAACAGGATCTCGTTGGCCAGGGGTTTCTTGAGGTGCTCCTGGATAACCCGACCCATCGGTCTGGCCCCCATGGCTCTGTCATATCCCTTCTCTGCCAACCAGTGGCGGGCACGTTCGGATACCTCGAGAGAGACTCCCTTCGCATCCAGTTGAACCTGCAATTCGACAATGAACTTGTCGACCACCTGATGGATCACCGTCATATCGAGATGGTTGAACCAGATGGTGTGATCAAGCCGGTTACGAAACTCCGGACTGAAGGTCTTGTTGATCACCGCCATGGCATCGTGGCTCAAATCCTGTTGCTGGAAGCCAATCGATTTGCGCTGAGTCTCCTGCACACCGGCGTTGGTAGTCATGACCAAAATCACGTTACGGAAATCCGCCTTGCGCCCGTTGTTGTCGGTCAGGGTGCCGTTGTCCATCACCTGCAACAGCAGATTGAATACGTCCGGGTGAGCTTTCTCAATTTCGTCAAGCAACACAACGGAATGAGGATGCTTGATCACCGCATCAGTCAGCAAACCACCCTGCTCAAAACCGACATAGCCGGGAGGCGCACCAATCAGGCGAGATACGGTATGGCGTTCCATGTACTCGGACATATCAAAGCGCAGCATCTCGACACCCAATGCCTTGCCCAACTGCTGGGTCACCTCTGTTTTACCAACACCGGTAGGACCGGCAAACAGGAAGCAACCAACCGGGCGACGCTCGTTACCCAAACCTGAACGAGAGAGGCGAATCGCATCGGTCAGCACCTCGATGGCTTTATCCTGACCAAAGACCACCATCTTCAGATTGCGCTCCAGGTTCTTCAGTACTTCTTTATCTGAAGAGGAGACTGATTTTTCCGGAATGCGGGCGATCTTGGCCACAATGGATTCAATTTCCTGCACATTGATCACTTTCTTGCGCTTGCTCGCAGGCAGCAACCGCTGACCGGCGCCCGCCTCGTCGATCACATCGATCGCCTTGTCGGGTAGGTGACGATCATTGATGTACTTGGCAGAGAGCTCGGCAGCTGCACGGATCGCCTTGGCGGTATAGCGTACGCCGTGGTGGGCTTCGTAGCGACTCTTGAGCCCCATCAAGATGCGAGTGGTGTCATCGATAGTTGGCTCGACAATATCGATCTTCTGGAAGCGACGGGCCAGCGCACGGTCTTTCTCGAAGATCTGGGCGTACTCCTGATAAGTGGTGGATCCCACGCAGCGGAGCAAACCATTGGAGAGCAGCGGCTTGATCAGGTTGGCCGCATCCAGTTGACCACCGGAAGCAGCACCGGCACCAATGATGGTATGGATCTCGTCGATAAAGAGGATGGCCCCTTCCTGACGCTCAATCTGCTTGAGCAGTACCTTGAGGCGCTTCTCGAAATCACCACGGTATTTGGTGCCCGCCAGCAGAGAACCCATATCCAGCGAATAGATGGTACTGCCCGCAATCACCTCGGGGACATCCCCCTTGACGATGCGATAGGCCAGACCTTCGGCAATGGCGGTTTTACCCACGCCCGCTTCACCCACCAGCAACGGGTTGTTCTTGCGACGACGGCAGAGCACCTGAATCGTACGATTAAGCTCCTGATCACGACCGATGAGCGGATCGATGCGCCCTTCCAGCACCAGCTGGTTCAGGTTGGTGGCAAAGCTCTCGATCTGTGCGGCCGAGACATCATCATCAGACTCGGGATTGTTATTGCTACCGAGATCAGGCTTGCTGTCCTTGCGCACCCCGTGGGAGAGGAAATTGACGACGTCAAGACGGCTGATCTCGGCTTTTTTCAGGAAATAGGCAGCTTGTGACTCCTGCTCACTGAAGATAGCGACCAGCACGTTGGCGCCGCTGACTTCGGTATTGCCGGAGGATTGCACATGGAAGACGGCACGCTGCAACACGCGCTGGAAGCCCAGTGTCGGCTGGGTTTCACGATCTTCATCGTCGCGCGGTATGAGCGGAGTAGTTTGGGTGATGAATGCGCGGATCTCCTTGCGCATCTGCTCGACATCGGCACCACAGGAGCTCAGCGCCTCATGGGCTGAACTGTTATCCAGAAGGGCTAACAACAGGTGCTCGACGGTCATGAATTCGTGGCGCTCGTCACGGGCCAGTTTGAAAGCCTCGTTCAGCGTCTTTTCTAGATCTTTATTCAACATAGGCACCTCCCCTAGTACAGCTACAATGTGGTGTCACACTCGCCATCAAGTCATCAGATTCAAGCCTTTTCCATAGTACAGAGCAGTGGATGTTCGTTGTTACGTGCATAGGTGTTGACCTGGACAACCTTGGTTTCGGCGATCTCTGCGGTAAACATGCCGCAGACACCCTTACCACTATAATGCACACTCAGCATGACCTGAGTCGCCTTGTCCAAATCCATACCAAAGAACTTTTGCAGCACCTCCACCACAAACTCCATGGGCGTGTAGTCATCGTTGTTCAACACAACCTTATACATGGGTGGCGGCTGCAGCTTTGTTTTCTCTGCTTCTGCAATCTTTTCATTAGCAAAGAGTTCTTTCTGCTTGCTCATAATCGCGCTTTGGTACCTCTAGATTACTACCGTCTAACACAAGGTTGTCAATAGACTTGTTAACCAGATCACATCAGCTGTTAACAACTTCTTGACTCGCTCAAAAGTTAGACTAGATTGGTTACTTGCTAATCTGTGCCCGTCTGCTATGGGCCCATGTCCCTAGTTATAAAGGGCTGGCGCAGGTTACTCAACGACTTCTGGGTAATCAATAAAAGGATGTAGAAGTATGGCAACCGGCACAGTTAAGTGGTTTAACAACGCAAAAGGATTTGGGTTTATCTGTCCGGAAGGGGGCGGTGAGGATATCTTCGCTCACTACTCCACGATTCAAATGGAGGGCTACAAGACCCTGAAAGCGGGTCAGGCTGTCAATTTTGAACTGCAACAGGGGCCGAAAGGAAATCACGCCTCTGTGATTGTGCCAAACGAAGCACAAAATATGTAAATAACACCCGTTGGATAAATAAAAAACCGGTTCCTCTCTGAGCAACCGGTTTTTTATTGTCAGATTTCTGGCGAACCCTGCCTCCTCACGGGATCACAGGGTTATCACCAGCCATGATCAGTCGTGATATTCACTGCAGGCGATCAGGGTATTTTCCATCAGGCTGGCGACCGTCATCGGGCCCACGCCACCGGGTACCGGGGTAATGAAGGAGGCATGGCTGCGCGCCGTCTCAAACTCCACATCCCCGACCAGCGAGCCATCAGCCAAGCGGTTGATGCCCACATCGATTACCAGTGCCCCCGGTTTGATCCACTCGCCCGGGATGAAGTTGGGCTTGCCGACTGCGACAACCAACAGATCGGCACGGCGAACCTGCTCTTCCAGATCCCGCGTAAAACGGTGACAGGTCGTAGTTGTACAGCCCGCCAGCAACAATTCGAGGGTCATGGGACGCCCCACTATGTTGGACGCGCCGACCACAACGGCGTGCAAACCATGGGTTTTGACACCGGTGGTTTCAATCAGCGTCATGATCCCTTTCGGAGTGCAGGGGCGCAGCGCCGGAATACGTTGGGCCAGACGGCCGACGTTATACGGGTGAAATCCATCTACATCCTTGTCAGGCTGGATCCGCTCCAGCACCTGAGTGGTATCAAAGTGATCCGGCAACGGCAGCTGAACCAGAATGCCATCTACGTGGCTATCCGCATTCAGCTGGTCAATCAGCGCCAGCAGCTCTTCCTGACTGGCGGTTGCACTCAGATCATAGGAGCGGGAGAGAAAACCCACCTCCTCGCACGCCCGACGTTTGCTGCCGACATAGACCTGAGAGGCTGGATCCGCCCCCACCAGAATGACTGCCAGCCCTGGAGCCCGTTTCCCTGCCGCCAACCGCTGTTGGACTTGCGCCGCGACCTGGCTGCGAATCGTTTGCGCAACCTGTTTTCCATCTATGATTTTGGCAGACATCGTTCTCCACTCACCATGTGTTCAACTGCCGCGCATTGTCGCATTTTTTTAGCCGGGATGTTAGCGGCAGACGCACGCCAGACCTGTAGCGGGCAATAAGTAGGCACTTGAATTTACTGGGGGAAAAAGTCGTTGACGCTGGCCCTTACGCTTGGCTATGATGCCCGCCCGTTGCCCAGTACGACTCATGTCGATATGCTGGTCAGGGATTTTCGGTGATTAGCGCAGTCCGGTAGCGCATCTGGTTTGGGACCAGAGGGTCAAAGGTTCGAATCCTTTATCACCGACCATGTTCATCGACTCGTCCTCAAGACGTGTTGATACAAAGCGCCCTTAGCTCAGTTGGATAGAGCAAAACTAACCCCCAAAGTGTTACCACTTTTTGAGGTGACTAGAGTAGGCAAGGGCTGGAGAGATGGTAAGGTTACCTAGTAAAGCCTTGCTGTTACTCCTTACAAAAAAGAGTTACCATTTTGCATAGCTCTTAAGATGTTGTTGATTTGTAAAATTTGTCCCGTTAGCTCAGTCGGATAGAGCATCCGCCTTTAAGTTATTAGGAGCCTGTACAGGGAAACCTATACAGTGGAGAGGGTGAATTCAAGGAAGCCTCAGCGCGTAATGGCGGTGGTAATCTTGAGCCAAGCTCTACAAGCGTGTAGAGAAGGTGCAGAGACTAGATGGTGCAATGCGATCTCATTGCGGAATACATCATTAGCGCCCTCCACCCAAACAGATAATGCTGTGGGTGAAGATATAGTCCAGACCACAAACACCCTCGGGTGGCAGTGAAAGCTGTAGTGGTAAGCTAAGCGGATGGTCGCAGGTTCGAATCCTGCACGGGACGCCATTTTCAGAAGTAAAAAAGCCAGCATTAGCTGGCTTTTTTACTTCTATAACCTCTCAATTAAATCCCCCCCTCCCCCATTGGACAACCAATGACGACCTTATTGGTCTTTGGATGAGTACGCCCTCATCACCTCCTCCACGGCAAAGTGTTGGCTCATGACAACCTTATCGATCGGATCTATGTGTGTATGGCTCTGAGCAAGATAGCGGTCTGTTTTGTGACAGCCAACGGGCGTGGCATTGATGTCGCCAAGCGCCTGCTGGAGTTCTGCACGAGTCTGCGCCTGCTTTGCTGGGCCCATGTACTGCGCAACGTGGCTATTATCGCCCTGAGTGGGGAGCTGTTTCGTCAACGCTTACTTTCGTTGGTTGAGACGACCAAACACTTGGGACATTGACCCCAAGAGTGACTGCATACAATTATCCGAGCCCGCATCGAGAAACGGATTACCCCATTCACTCCGAACTGTGTGCATCAATCCCCTGACGCTGAACGGTTACATCAAGAGGCGCTTCTAAACGCCATCAGCCCCCTCAAAAGCCTCTCCACGGCCTCCAGCCTGCCCCGCAAATCGCGACTTTCTGCAACGGTATGGTTGATGGCCCTTTCAATCGCTAGATCCAATATGGAGAAGTCGGATCTTAACTCCTGGTACTCAGTGAGCATTGAATCACATTCCTGCAACGCTTGACGGTAGTGCTGTGCTCTCGCACTCAGCCCCTCCAAGACAGACTCATACGCTTCCAATTCTCGCTCCTTACCCGATTCCGTTACAAGCGCATCCGGCCCAATAAATTCCTCTTTGAAATGCACTTCATCGAACTTGGGAGTCCTGATGAAATGAGAAAAGCGCCTCCCATCATCAACGTTCTTCCTTTTTAGAAGTCCCTGATTTACGAGCTTAATCAGATGCCGATAAATGAAGGTATAACGCCGCTTACGTATCTGCGATTCTGCTTTGTCACCAAAAATGGCATTTACAAATCCTATCGCAGTGAAGTCATCCATCTGCAATCGAATGAGTGCGGTGTAGAGCGCGGTTGGTAACCACACAGTCTGGGAGCTCATAAGCAATACTCAGCCTCGAACGAAAACATTTAGTGGAAATCTAAACTCGATTGCGGATTATAATCCGTGGTCGTTAGCCAGACAACCAGAGATAGTGCTCGCCAGTGAGAGGCGAGACATGCAAGATCTAGCAAAAAAATTTGGTGATGCTGTGCGTGATAGACGGCTTCAATTGGGCGTATCGCAAGATGCACTCGCATATGCGGCCGAAATTGATAGAAGCTACGTAGGACGAATTGAGCGTGGTGAGGTTAATATCACCCTGGAAAAGGCTTATCGTCTTGCCAGAGTAATGGGGTGTGACATTCGCGAGTTGCTGCCATAGATATATTTGCCAAGTAATTATCTCTTTACCCAGATAAAACCAAATTTCCCTATAATTATTCACAGTGATGGCAATTAGCATCATTGCCATCCTTAGCATTTGTCTATTAGCTATTAATCCCCCGCGTCCATCGATAGAAAGCGTCACAAACTGCCGTTTTCAGAAAATGCCTACATGGTCTCGATTGGCGCATTGATGATAAAGTGATCCTCTCACTACTTTTCATCGAGCCCTCTATACATGCAGAAACCAGACCTCAGAGACATCAGCCAACTCACCAAGGACGAGTTCAAGCGCATTCTAGGCCCTGTGGCAGGAAGCCTTGATGATGGTTCAAAGGTCGTATTGGGGATGCAATCTGATGTGTTTGCTTGCTGTACTATTCAGGGAGACCAAATCTCGGTGAGAGGGACGCCCAGGTTTGAGCAGGCCATCAAGTCGGCATATGCCCAGGCCAAGCCAACAATGTGGTTTGGTTCGGCAGAGAAAGAGCGTCCGAAAACAGAAACCATACCTCCTGCTCTCAAGCCAAAAACCGATACAACGTCAGCCACAACCTATCATGTGCCTGTGCTCATTTACAAGTCGAAGCGTGAGCCAGGTAAGAACGTTGATGGTAGCCCTGCCGAAGATATGACCTATGGTACGATGACGGCTGAGCAGATCAAGGCTATCCCCATGTTCGTAGGGAAGATGGGAGATGACGGCTTTATTGGCGATCTCGAAAAGAGTGACCCCAAGGTGTTCTTTAGTAGCTTCCGCAACATGGCCACATTGTTTGCAACTGGTGACTTGAAGATGAACATTCTGGCCATGATCGCCAAGTTCGAAAAATCTGAGGGGGGTGAATACCGGAACCAAGCATTGACGAGAGCAGCGCGAGCTCACCCGACCACGATCAAGTTCTCAGATACCCTTATCAAGGAAGTGAAGGCAAAGCTGGCCGAAGTTGATGGTGATGTGAATAAGCTTGTTCTGAGTGACTTGATGCAGCAATACAGCAAGACCTCCGGCTTTCGGTTACCCATCTTCAACTCTGCGGTAGATAAGGTGCAAGGCCTCACAATTGCGGTGAACGATGTCTGGGCAGGCAAGGCGGAAATCACGACATATGAAAAGTTTGGCGATTTCTACAAGGGCACGATCAAAGTAACGCTATATGACCACTTCGGTCTCGATTATCCTGACATTGGCCCTGACCCCACAACCGGAAGAGTCAAGTTCTAGGGCCTGGCGTCCGGTTTCAGAAGCTGGTTTGTTCTTCAACACTACAAGCGCTTTGCCTACAAGCCATTTTTGACCGTCATTGAACTCAGCTATCCATTCCAAGGGGAACTAAAGTGAGCGCAGCAGTGAAGACAGAGAGAACATGGGTATTCGTGTTGTTCATGCTCTATCACCTCTTGAATGCATCGATCCTGTTCATTCAGCCTGTCTATGACTGGTTTAACGATGAATACTCCCTGACTGGCCTATATGTACTGCTCATGCCCTATCTCTGGGGTTTGATAACAATACTGGGGGCGATTTTGTTCTTGTCAGATCGATCTTGGAAATACCTCGCAGGCAATCTACTCGGTGGTTCAATTCTTCTCTTCTGGTGGCTTAGACTGGCATTCCAATATTAGTGAGTATCGTCAGGCATATGAATGAGTAGACCGAACGGCATTATCTTGGGGGTGGATTCATGCAGCGCAAGCTGCAAGCTCACAAGAACCATTCGAAACGAAAACGAGCTTCCCGCCTCGTCTATCTACTGGTTGCTGTAGCGCCACACAGCAGCAATAAATCCAGTTTTTCGTCAGCTCCGGTCTGAGATTTTCAGCCTGGATCTCCATCCTCATTTCCAGCTCTGCTGGTCTGCTGCATGTGTTATATTCGGCTCAGATGTTGAGCCGAATGATGGGCTGGGTCGGCTCATTATTGAGACCCTAGCACGTTGGATGAGGAAATAATGGAACCATTTTGGATTTGGCAACAAGCAGATTGGCCCCATTTTCGTTGGCGGGATAGCGAGATATTGCCCAGATTACGGCAGGTTCAACGCAGGCAGGGAATTCTAATCGGTCGTCATTCCAGGTTGGGGAACCCCGACCAAACGTTGGACACGTTATTGGCTAACATCATCGCCTCGTCCGCTATCGAAGGCGAACGCCTCAATGCACAATCCGTGCGTTCCTCTCTGGATAGGCGGTTAGGAGGCTCACAAACTCAGTCCTATCCAGTATCAGAGCGCTCAGAGGGGCTCGCGGCCATGATGCTGGATGCCATCGACAATCATGGACAGCCGTTGACGATTGAGCGGCTTTACCAATGGCATCGTTGGTTGTTCCCCGTCAACGAATGGTCGGTGAAGCGGCTGCATGTAGGGCAGTTGCGAGGAGATGCGCCGATGCTGGTTGTCTCTGGACGTGTAGATCGCCCCACCGTGCATTTTGAGGCACCGCCCAGAGCAACTCTGGACGATCAACTGGCCGAGTTCATCCCCTGGTTTAACCAGACTCAGCATGACCCCACGATGGATCCACTGCTTCGTGCGGCGATTTGCCATCTCTGGTTCGTGACCCTGCATCCCGTTGATGATGGTAATGGGCGGCTCACGCGGGCATTGACCGATCTCGCGCTGTCACAGGCTGACAGCCACAGCATCCGGCTGTATGCCATGTCAGTTGCGATTCTAGAGCTGCGGGGTGACTACTATCGAGCGCTTGAGTCAGCGCAGAGGGGCTCGCTAGATATTACCTCCTGGATCTGTTGGTTCCTCGACACACTGGATTACGCCATAGAGCTGGCATTACAGGTTATTGAGCGTTCTCTTGCCAAAAAACATTTCTGGTTGCAGCACTGTCATGATGGTCTGAGTCCAGAGCAAACCAAGGTTATTAACCGTTTATTGGATGGCGGCCAACAAGGTTTTGAAAATGGCATCAACGCCAGCCAATATCAAAAAGTCACCGGAGTCAGCAAGGCGACGGCTACACGCCATCTGGCCGAATTGGTGGGTAGGGGGTGCATTGAGAAATTACCTGGTGGCGGACGCAATACACGCTATCAGATCCGCTTGCACACCGAGGGAGTTTGAAAAAGCATCGCCATGGGGTGTTATTTTTATTTGGTAGATAAAATCTGCGATTAACGTACCAATGACGATCTTTAGTTAAATATTGACGCCATGATTAGTTCCGTCAGGCATATGAACGAATAAACTTAGCCGACAGTCATTACTCTCAACAGACCTTTTGAGCGACAATAAACCATCGAGAACATCGGGATCTATTTCAGGAACATCACCAGCCATGAGATTTGAAAGCAATTTGGTCAGAGCGATACGGACTCTCAGCACTTCGGCAAGCTCCTTTGTGCTCTGAGCTACCTCAAATGGTTGTGATTCGATTAAATCTTCAAATTTTTTACTCATAGACATCAGATACCTTATAATAAATGGCTAGGCCATTTGGCAGAAAATGCTATCCATTAACAGTAGAAAAGGCATCTCTTACATGTTTCACTATCACAGCATCTTGAGAAACTAGATGATTTAGACTCGATAACTTAATATATACCGGATTGTTTATTAAGTCAGAGTTGCGAGTATACATTTCAAGTGCTTTAATCGCCCATCCACCCAGTGATATATAGCCAGCCCCCATAACATTTGAGTATTCCATTACAGCCCCAGCAGCTGCGGGAATAAATGCACCAGCAAAATCCAGAGATGCTACTCTCGTTTGATTTTTTTCAATCCTTTGTATTTCTTTGTTTAAGCAGTAGAGCTTTTCTGTTCTTTGTTCCTCACTAAGCCTAGAAAATTCACCTATTATTTTTGGTAGAGTTCTAATAAGACTGCGTGATAATGCATCATCGAGTTCCAGTACGCTCATGTCATTATTAACTGCAAACACTTTACTCAAAATTGTCGATATCTCAGACTCTCGTATGGTTTGTGATGTACTAACAACTCCGTTATATAAGCCACTAATTATTTGGCAAGCATTAACCTCTGAGTAGCCACTAGAGTCGAATGGAAAGTGATGGGCTTTTAATCCTTGGGAAAACTCGTAGCTAGAGCTCGCACTAGATAATTCTATAGTATAGTCTTTTCCTTTTTCTTTAAATCCCATTATGGCCATTTCAGATAGGCCCAAATAATGTGCACCTACTGCGCCTTCTTTATTTACAATATACTCTCCGAATTGCCATTGTGCCGAAAGCATATCCGCTAATCGCTGCAATCCTAGATTTCCAGAACGAGAGCAGTGGTGAACAAAATTATATTGCTCATCACTCGAAAAAGTAGTCCCAACAACACCACTCTTTTCTTGGATACCTTGAATGGTTGCTGCGGCTAAACGTCTAGAGAAAATAATAGAATTAGGATTAACTGAAATAATGTCAAGGAGCAAAGATTGAGAATACCTAGCTAGATTTTGTGGGACAACAAATAATAATCGCCCACGAAAAATCAATTCACGCAACTCAAACCTATTAATTTTAAACATTTCATAGAAATGCTCATTGGACTGCTCAAGCGGCAATGCGATAACCACCTGTTCATATAGCGTCAAATAGACCCTAATATTTAGACGAGAGAAAACTGATGCATCAACAAAACAGCGTGTTCCGATTTTATCAAAACCAGGCAATAAGTAACTCGCTGCTGAATCAGAATGATTCCCACTAAAAATAAAATGTCGATTCTCAAGCCAAAAATCTTCATCTTCTTCATAGCATGCAAGTAATTCTTTTGGGAATTGCTTATGAATCAGTCCGCTAGCAGCCAATAATAAGTTGCCATTTTGATTTGGTTTATAGTGAACTTCGCCAGGGTAGTCCTTTATTCTATCATTGTGTATAAATACGTAATCATACCCTTGATAACCAAGAGACTCACATATCAACTGAATTTCTTCCTTGTCACTTTCTGTAAAATTACATTTTAAGGTAATCTGGAACTTGTTAGTCCCATACTTAAAATCAACGTAGAATGGATGATATTTTTTAGGAATATGCAAATTCAGTTCATTAATTGTTTCGTGCATATTCATAGGATGACCATGAAGATGACTTTTCTCAATTGAATTTCGCAGCGCTATAGGCTTATAGCTATCTAAGATCTCCCCAACAATTTTTGCGGCTGGAATTCCGGCTGTTTTAAAATGATGATACTGCTGACTTAGCTCCTCTAGAAGCTCCTTGTTACTGTTTACTTCTAGTATCACAGCAAATAATAAATCACCATCTGTAAACAATCCCTTATGTGTATATTTATGAGTGTCAAACCTAAATCTCTCATAGTCATGACGGATCACATCCATTATTGGAAGACTATAAGGAAAGCTATCACTCATAATTAACCTCTACACATATCTATGGTAGCTAGAAAGAGCCCATGCCACACAGGCATGGGCTCTCAGCACTAGATCAAGAACTCTTCCAATGCTCGACCACTCGCAACAGCTTCTGCGATGGCCTTGGGCATACGACCTTGGCCAGTCCAGGTTTTCTCCTGACCGTCCTCGTTATACTTGTATTTGGCAGGACGAGGAGCGCGTTTGGCTTTGTTGGCTGAACCATCAGCTTTCGCTGGAGCCGCAGTACCAACCAGCTCGCTCGGATCGATGCCAGCCTCTTTCAACATCTCGGTAAACTCTGCCAACTTTTGCAGGCGCTCGGCAGACTCGGCTTTGATTTTGTTTTCTTGCTGCTCACGCTCAGCAAAAATCTCTTCGAATTTTTCTCTGATTTCGACCAACTGCTCAAATGACAACTCACGCAATGCAGCTCGCAGACTACGAATATTCATCAGTATTTTCAAAAAATCGTTCATTTTTATCCTCATGTATCACATTTTTATATCAGGAAAATTATCTCTCAATCCCAGCATCAGCTCCACTGTTTTTGGCACCAAGATGATTCGAAAAAGCATCATTTAAAAATCCTGAGCTAAATTGCGTTTGGATCTGCTTAGTGACCTGGCTCCAATCTTCTATGAAACTGTGTAGCCAAAAAATTAATCTATGTAGTAGCTAGCGTTGAGACCACCTCACCAGATGAGCCGATGAATGATCTTGATCGGCTCACGAAATGAGCCGATAGGACAATATCATTGGCTCACAGAATGAGTCGATGATAAGAAATTTTAGATTTGCCCCTTGAGGATCCAGACACTTCGCCCCTCTTAACTTAAGAGGAAGTCTTGGATGACTAGGCCACTACACATCCATGTCTCCAGAAAGCAAAAAACCCCGCAACGAGGCAGGGTTTCAGCATTTTTTCAACTTCGCACTCAGGGTAGCGACTCTCCCTTGTTTCAACTTCGCACTTAGGGTAGCGAATCTCCCTGTGCCTTGATTCTATGAAAGGTGAAGCCGCTAGTCAACATTATTACTGGCATAACCAGCATTGAACTCTCATTTGTTATTTTTGGATGTCTTTGCACTCAAATTTTGGAGGTGTTTTCCAACCTGTAACGCGCCCGCTGCGTTTGTTGACCCTTCGGTATTCATTACCCAACAGGATTTCCCATTCAGAGCCGTTCTCCGATAGAACCTGAAAAGTAGTCCCCAGCTCAATGCCTAAACCTGGTTCAGTACAGACCAACTCGGTCATCAGCCCTCCTCAATGCAGGGGCATTTGGTTGTTAATTTTCCACTCAAAACGACAGTTTGGGGTAGGATAGCTCATGAGAGGTCGTGTTTGTACAATGAGGAGTGCTACATGATGCCCTATGCAACCTATCATCCTAGTAGTGACGCAGTTACTCCGAACCGTCTCCTAGAAGGTCTTGGTATTCCTCGTGACCCACTAGGAGCACAT
This sequence comes from Aeromonas sp. 603607, assembly GCF_049171595.1. Classification (NCBI taxonomy): domain Bacteria; kingdom Pseudomonadati; phylum Pseudomonadota; class Gammaproteobacteria; order Aeromonadales; family Aeromonadaceae; genus Aeromonas; species Aeromonas sp. 603607. Next base: position 10,072 of record NZ_JAAKOV010000024.1, on the reverse strand, counting down.
CTATGGATCGTGGCTGGCGTTGCTCCTGGCATCATTCATCGACTGGCTGAATTGATGAGTGCAGACATAGGTTTGATATGCCGCTTAGCAGGCATTAGTCGCCACACTGTTGCTCGCAAGCTGAGGATTGGGGCTCCCCTATCAATCTCGCAGGGTGCCAGGGTATACGGCGTTGTACAGGCACTCGAAGCTGTTCTCTTCCTCCACAGAAACAATACCGCCAGAGCATTGTCATGGTTACATCGCCCAGCTTGGGGCTTAGGTGGTAAACGGCCAGCAGAGGTGCTGTCGACAGCTTTAGGGGCTCAGGCAGTAATAGTACTTGTAGGACGAATCCAACATGGGGTGCGCACCTAGAGCGAGGTAGCTGATAGGCTAACTCCCCCTTAAGAACGCTTCAAAAATAACCAACCTCATCTTTTTTCGAACTTTTTTCATTTACCCCACTTGAAAAAATCGAAAAACTGTCCATTTACTATTATTGAGAACAATTAAAAAATTTAAGAATTTCAACATTCCGCTGCTTCGCAGCGAAGATAATCCAGATTTTTAATTCCTTCGAGCTAGCTTTCCTTAAAGGAAGAAAATTGCACTTACAATAAGAAATTACTAGAATATAGTGTGTCAACACTCATCTTTTGTGTGAATTATCTTTTATTAAAGTAATTAGCACACCTAACTCAGCAAGATCTAAATGTAGTGCGTGAGAGGCAATGATTATTTTCACGTTTTAACACGCCTCTCACACTGTCGACAGCTGTCGATTACAAATAAAAACTCAACACAAAAGATAAAAAATATCTTTTCTAGTTAATTCCGCCTTAGTCATATGAGCCGTGATCTTCAAATACGATTCCATCATCAAAATGTTCTTGACATAGCTTATCTACGACTCGCTGAGCCTTGTGATGCAAGACCATCTCTAGAGCTGGTAATGTCAGTGCAGGAAAAGTCTGCCCTTGGATAGTGAATGTATGCTTGTCACTACCCGCATGCATATCATAAGTTGTGGATGTATCGACCTCATTTAGGAGATCATACCCAATACTCTCTGCAAGAAGTACCCATATCCAACAACGATATAAGTCTTCCTTTTCATAGTTGCTAATCAACTTGTGCATTGCGTTAATAGACCCTTGTAATGCAGCTCTAATCCACCAGTAATATGCATGTTGCATATACCTAGCATCTTCGCATTTGACTGCTACATTTTCATGATACGTGTAGTCTTTTAATTCATTCATATATAAAGAAACATCAAGCCGATAGGTTGACAATAACTCTATAGCCTCTATGTCAAATCTCATAGCTGATTTTTTCAAGTGCTGGAGCCAAAGCGAGTATCGTTCTCTATCATTATCAACTAATCCGCCTACATCTGTATCATTAAACTCACCAGCCAGTTTATAAAACTCTTGATGAAGCTCGTATTGTGGGAACGATGAAGCATTTCGGTCTGCAAATGCACTTAACTGGACCAACCCCTGGTGTACTAATGGCGAGTTAAATTCATTCTGTTTAAACATACTCATTAATTCCCCAGCATAATGGTCTGAGGAGCTAAAGCGGCTAGCAGTAGTCGAATTAGGAGGAAGTTGATTACTCTTAATATAAAGCTGAGTAATGTAATCGTCGTTTAGGCGATTCCTCAAAATCTCTTTTACGCGTAGGCTTATAATACCATCTTGCACTAACAATGTGGCCAACTTCTGAGCGATAAGCTCAGGAATACTAATACCCAGAATATTAGCTCTAGCCTCAATTGCACTTACATCCAACGCAACCTGCCATTTCGTATTACTGAGCAGAATCGCATCAGCTTGCAATAACGCGTAAGTACTGTAGCCATAGGCCGCAGCAATCATCTCGTAGATATGACTACGTTTGAGGGAGATGCCTAGTACATCTTTGAGCTCAAGTTGGGTTGTGTGGACGAACGCTTTGATGGTCATGATCCAATCTCCTAGTCCTACCCTGGGGTATACATCGCACGTTTAATCCATCCAAGGTGAGGATTTGAGGTTGAGATCATGTGGCTTGAGAGTAGTAACCATTTTGACTCGTGCGAAAGTCTGGCTGGTCAGCCACGACAAATCATATCCGAATTGACAGAACAGTCCAAGAGAATCATGGACTACGGGCGTAGCCAGTTCTACACCGATCAGATCATCGTCACTTTCCTGATGGTTAAGGGGATTTTCAACCTCACTATGCGGGCTACTCAGGGACTATACTGTCAACGCCCTGTTAGAGCTGATGAATGTGCCACTGTTCACAACGGGTATAGCTATGTCAGCAGGCTAGCACGCACGGTGACGGTGGCTTATCGACAAGCCGCATTACCGTCTTGGTTATCGACTCAACCGGGTTGAAGGTGTTTGGTGAAGGCGAGTAGAAGATCAGAAAACATGGTGGAGAGTCTGGCGCAAGTTGCATCTGGCAGTAGACCCGGTGACCCACGATATCGTGACGGCGGAAGTCTCGTTGGAAAATGTCCATGATGCCGAGGTGTTGCCCACCTTGCTCAACCCTCTGCGGCGTGCATATTCCGGTCGAAAATGAACACCTATTCCGGTTTAAAATGAACGCTGATTCCGGCTTGCGTGTACACCGATTCCGGACACCTCAGAGCACGTACTCTGATGTCAGATGAACCGTCCTGTTCCAACGTCTTGGATCCACAACTGCCGCGCTGCGCTTGGCTGCTGGCTTGTTCGGTGAGTCGAAAAGATGTCTCCCCTCAAAGCTCAGCTTCTGCTCGAAGAATCTCTGTCCGCATACTTTCCGGAAATGGTGTTCACAGATTCCGGAATCACTGTTCAACTTCACCGGAATACGCACGGCGCAAGCTGGGGCGTATCAAACACCTAATGCACTCCGCTAAAGCTTACCATGAGACAACTCCTTGCAACCCCAGCAGGGGCAATCAACAGGCGGATAGTAAGAAACCACGAACAGGCGGAGCAGTTTCAGTCCTGACACTGGAGGGGGCTCGGAAGAATTGCCGCTGTGCTGGTTGAAGCGATCCTCCAACTTAGTAATACGGCCTGGCAGCTTATTTATGAACTCGTCGGTCTGCTCGAGGGCCAGAGAGTTAACTGCCTGTGTCGGATGCTTTATGGTCATGCCAGAAAGCAATACGGGAGGGACCATCTGCAAGCAGAATACGCTGCCTTCACAATATTGTTACTTTTTCCATCGTCGCTAATTACAAAGCTGACTGTGAGCTGAATGTAACTCATATTTATCGGCAGTTATAAACACGCTACTCCACTGTGTAATAAAAACTTAAGATTGCAGTCTTATTCTCGCACTCACCAAACCAAAATTAATCATCAAAGAGTAATTATGTTGCATTTTAAAAAACTAGCATTGAGTGTTGTAGTTAGCTCCATTTTATTAGCAGGCTGTAATGACAATCACAGTCAAACTGACCAATATATTGACAGCGAAAATGTTCAAACACTAAAGATTTCGATTGTTACCGATACACATCTATATGATGGTAGTATGGGGGATGATATTAATGGCGAGATGTTTCAAGCCGCTATTAGTAGCGACCGCAAGGCGTTTTTGCAAAGTCAAGAATTACTTGATCATGCAATTCAAGAAATGATTAAAAACGGTACCAACGTTATTTTAGTACCAGGTGATTTGACCAAGGATGGGGAACGAATTAACCATAAAAAAGTACGTACAAGCTTGCAGCGTGCTAGAGAACAAGGAATCAAAGTCTATGTGGTGCCGGGTAACCACGATATGAATAACCCCTATGGTTATAAAGAATCCCTGACCCAAACCCTGACCGCCAAAGGAGCTGTCTATCTGGAAGGAAATGAGCAGAATGTTGTCCCTGGCAGCATGGCGCCGCATATGACTAACACCACTGGCGAACCTATGTTTATGGAGAACTGGGATAATTTCTACCAAGATTTTGGTTTTAATGAAGCCATTGCCCGAGACCCTAACTCTTTCTCCTTTGTTGCCGAACCAACAGAGGGCGTGCGAATCCTCGCAATAGACTCCATTACCTCCTCCATCAAAGATGTGCAACAGCACTGGCAAGCTAATAGTCCGGATTATAGTAAAACTGGCGGATCTCTGCTGACGCCTGAGCGTTTGAGCACTCTGGAGTGGATTAAACAGCAGGCACAGGAAGCCAAAGATCAAGGAAAGATATTGCTGGCAATGAACCATGCTGGTGTTATTGAACATTTCCCTAGCAAGAGTGCTTTAATCCCTGGTTATGTCATCGATGGTGAAAAAACCTCATTTCATGATAGTATCGATGTACCCACCTATATAGAAGAATTTACCAACACATACACTGGTAAGAAGAGCAAAACCCTCTATACCAGCACCAGTGAGTATATATCAAAAATCTTGGCGCAAGCAGGTGTGAACATTGTGTTTACTGGTCACTTCCACGCTAATGATATTACCAAACGTCAATATGAGGATGGTAGTTGGATCTATGATATTCAAACAGGTGCCTCAGTGAGCTATCCCGCACCTTATCGCTCGGTATTGGTCGATATTAAAAACAAATTGATAACCACAGATGTTGACAACACAACGGTTATGGAATCAGTTCCTGATGCAAATTTAGTTGGTTTGGTCGATGGTTTGAGCCAAAATATTTTCGCGGCACTCGGTGTTGATATTGATGGACCATTGCTGGAGATCCTTGACAATTCACTAACAAAAAAACCTGTGGCCAAAACCATGCTGGATGTCTATAAGCGTGAGAATTGCCAAAAATTTATCTGTCAAGATTCGGAATGGCAACCCCTGTTTGAAGCAGATGTGTTAGCTGATTCAGGGCTTACCTGGAATGAGCTGTATAAGACAACCCTCAGCCAGTTGATCGGTGCGGTGCTCAAAGCCCATTACCATGGTGATGAAGAGAACTCAGAACAAATCGATGATAAAATGCGCTTTGTTTTAAACTGGGCTCGTGAATATGGCCAAAAACATAATGTTAGCAAACAGGAATTGGCAGACGAAGTCACCAAACTTAAGACTTTGACGCTTTCCCAAGAGTGGGACCCTAGCAAGGATCTCAGCAACCTCCTTGGCGATAAAATGCTGGCGCCAATTTATGGCCTACTAGGTACCGTCGGTGAAGGGATTATCTATGATCCGGTACCAGACCTGAATATCCAGATTGACATGACAAACGGCCAATTTGAAAACCTAAAATAATTAGGCCTATCGTACCAGCCGAACCGCTCCCCCTTATGGTGAGCGGTTTTTTTATTAACTGTGGCCATCAAACACAATGCATAAGTGTAATACTCATTATTAATCTGCTATTTGGACACAACACTGATGTCCATACTACCTATTTATGCCGAACTACTCTTCCTACTATTTGTCTTGCTGAACATTCGTATAATCCACACCCACCTTCATGTTAATCGTTCACCGACCGGAGCTTGACGCACACACTCGACAGATATGGGGTAATCCATTTCTCGATGCAGACACGGACGACAACGCGCTGCATCTCCTGAGGACAACGCCCCACTCGCTTGGCCAGCTCCACCAATGACAGTATTCGCTGGCGAAACAACTCCCCACGATGTGAGTATACCCCGCAGCCCCCTTTGTGCTTCAGCACATAGCCACGCCTAGCGAGCGCCCGGCCTCATTGTTGAGCAGCGGAATATCGTCATCGATCATAAACCGCCAAAGCATCTCATCATCCTTGATGAACAACTCGCAGCGGCCACGATAGCACTTGGGGCATAACATGGCCTATGACCACTATAAACTATTATTATCTACCCAATTGTAGGGTAAAGATACATTCATACAGTCCGTGTTCAGCATTTTGATATAAAATGTCCGACCACTTTATACTAGATGTACCACATAGTTAGCTCAGTGAGAACTACAGACTTGAACAAAAATCCGCATGTATCAAATAAATTCGCTAAAGCTATAACCATATATCATACAGCATTATATATTTTTGCAATGATTATTATTGGGTCGACCTCTGGTTGAACTGATTATTACATTTAGATAATGTTACTCCATTGAAACATTGGTGATTACTTTACAAATTCCAACAACCTAAAAACAGGTTACACAATAACTTACTATATATAATTTCAGTCAATGAATGGTTGGTTGGTTGGTTGGTTGGTTGGTTGGTTGGTTGGTTGGTTGGTTGGTATAGGCAACCTATTGAACTTTGATAATTCAAAATTTTTTAAATACAGTCTGTATGGAGATGGTATTCACCTGACAGTTGCCCACAAAAGGGAGTGGTCATACGGCTTCAAACCGGATAACAAAACGGTACCCCTACCGTGTTATCCGGAGTCACCGTATGACCACCAACGAGAAAGTAGCACGTCGTAAACTCAGCCTGCTAGAGCTCGCCAAAGAGCTCAATAACGTCAGAAAAGCCTGCAAGCTCATCGGCTACAGCCGCCAGCAGTTCTACGAGATTCGCCGTAACTACCAGACCTATGGCGCCGAGGGCTTGCTCGACAAACTCCCCGGCTGTAAAGGCGCTCATCCCAACCGGGTCGCTCCCGAGATTGAGCAAGCCATCCTCGATTACTCTCTCACCAGACCAACCCATGGCCCGCTGCGGGTCGAGCAAGAACTGGCTCTGCAAGGCATCAACGTCAGTGCGGGCGGTGTGCGTGGCGTGTGGCAACGTCACGACTTGCTCTCCAAGCATGACCGCTTGTTGCGCCTCGAGAAAACCCATAGGGAACAGACGATTGAGCTCAATGACGAGCAGATCCGCCTGCTCGAGCGCTTCAGCCCCGAGTTTCGCGAACGCCAAATTGAGGTTCACTACACCGGGGAACTGGTGGCGGTCGACACCTTCTTCGTCGGCGCGCTCAAAGGGGTTGGCAAGGTGTATCTGCAAACCGTGCTGGACTGCTACAGCCGCCACGCCTGGGGACGGCTCTACACCAGCAAGCTGCCGGTGACCTCGGTTCATGTGCTCAACGAAACGGTCCTGCCGTTCTTCGAAGCCCATGAGGCTCGGGTCTATACCATCTTGTCGAACAACGGGCGCGAGTTCTGTGGGCGCCCTGACCATCATCCCTACGAGCTGTTCCTGCAACTGGAGGGGATTGAGCACCGGACCACCAAGGTACGCAGACCGCAGAGCAACGACTTTATCGAGCGGCTACATCGTACCCTGCTGGATGAACACTTCCGTATCAAGGGGAGGACAACCTGGTATGAGTCGGGAGAGCAGATGCAGACAGACCTGGATAGCTACCTGGAGCACTACAACATCCAGCGGCCACATCAGGGCAGGATGATGGAAGGACAGACTCCCTACAGCATGTTCAAAAAGGGTCTGAAATTGATACCGAAGGAAGTGCGCACTAAAGTAGCGTAAACAAGACACCGGTTTGAGGCCGGTGTCAGGTGATAACTAGATCTGTACAGCTCCGCTCAGTTCACTTGTCGCCTGACAGGGGATCTCCTGTTGGGACTTGCCCATCTGACTCTCTAGGTTGGTTGAGTCAGAGGCTCAGCTCCCCGGATTCGCTGAAAATTTCGGATTTAGTCAATAACCCACTAAAATTCCACAATAATTAAATTTTTTCCTACACTCAGACTAACGCTCACAGGGATGTCACTATGAACTTATCCATTAAAAACAAGCTGGTCTTGGCTATCGGGATCATCATCCTGGTGATCACCGGCCTGCAAGTCTGGTACAACACCTCACAACTGCGCACTGAAACCCAGAGACTGGTCTGGAGCATCATTGACGAAAGCTCCATGGCCAACGTCAAGGGTATCTCCAACTGGGTCGATGCCCGCATCAGCATGGTCAGTACCACCAAGGAAGCATTCACCAAAGAAGATGAACCCATCAGCCATCTGGCCCAAGCCATGAATGCCGGTGGCTTTGAGGGGGTCTATGCCGGTACTGCTGACGGCAAGATGCTCGAGAGTACCCCCTCCGGCCTGCCAGCCGATTATGACCCCCGTCAACGCACCTGGTACAAGGATGCAGTTGCCGCCGGTAAACTGGTCATCACTGCGCCCTACGCCGATGTCTCTAACGGCAGTTTGATCGTCACCATCGCCGAGCCATTCCAGCGTGGCAACACCCAGGGGGTTATCGCCGGAGATGTCTCTATCAGCGCCCTTATCTCGGATATTCTGACGGTCACTACCGAGGGGACTTACGCCATTCTGGTCGACAGCAACGGCACCATCATCGCCCACCCCGATGCCTCCCTGAGTCTGAAACCCGCCACAACGCTAGCCCCCGAGTTGACCGCGTCTTACATCAATCAGATCGCTCATGACGGTACGATCAACGAGCTGGTGATCAGCGGTAAGAAAGAGGTCTTTGACTTTAACGCGATCCCCAACACCAATTGGTATTACGGCATGATGGTGGATGACGAAACCGCTTACCAGTCGGTACGCCGCATGGTCACCTCCTCACTTATTCAGGGACTTATCACCATATTGATCGTGGCTGGCTTCTCCTATGTCGCCATCAACAGCTCGCTAGCGCCTCTGAAAACCCTGGGCGAGGCAATTGCCGATCTCTCCCGTGGCAACGGCGATTTGACCCGCCGCCTCAAGATCGAGCGTGAAGATGAGGTGAGCGCGGTTGCCAAACACGTCAATACCTTCATTGAGCGGCTCCATGCGATGGTGCAGGACATTTCCAACTCCTCCGGCCAACTCAACCAGCAGGCCAAGTCCTCCCACAGCATGGCGGAGAAGGCCAATGAGGGGCTGGCTCGCCAGCAAAACGAGATCACTCAGATCGCCACTGCGGTCCATGAGATGTCGGCAACTGCGGTCGATGTTGCCAGCAACGCCGAGCAAACTGCCGAAGCGGCCCGCAGCTCCTCCAGCAGTTGCGAGCATGGCAAACAGGTGATCGCCCGCAACCAGCGCTCCATCACCGATCTGGCCACCCAGGTGGAACAGGCCTCCAACATCATTCAGGAACTGGAGAAAAACGCTCAGGAGATCAACACCATCCTCTCCACCATTCAGGGCATCGCCGAGCAGACCAACCTGCTGGCGCTCAACGCTGCCATTGAAGCGGCGCGTGCCGGTGAACAGGGCCGTGGCTTTGCGGTAGTGGCCGACGAGGTGCGCGTTTTGTCACAGCGTACCCACAGCTCGACTGTCGAGATCCGCAGCATGATCGAAACCCTGCAACGCAATACCCAGGGAGCGGTCAGCACCATGCACGAAGGCCAGCAGCTGGCCCAGAACAGCGTGGATGACGCCAACAACGCCACCCATGCGCTGGAGCAGATCACCACCTCGATCAACCAGATCTCCGACATGGCGACCCAGATCTCCAGCGCAGCCGAAGAGCAACGAGCCGTCACCGACGAGGTAAGCCGCAACATTCAGGCGGTCAAAGATGTCTCGGACGAACTGGCGTTGGATGCAGACAGTTCACGTCATCTCTCTGAACAACTTAAAAATATTTCGGATGAACTGAGTAATCAGGTCGGTATGTTCCGCATTTGAGTATGAGTAAAGGGGGCGTATATGCCAAATGCCACTCAGTTAAGGCTCCAGAGGCCGCTCCCCTGATGTGTAAAAATCCGAAACCTTTTGATTTGGTTTCGGATTTTTTATGCTTATCGACTAAGGAAGAGGCGAACAAGTTGATTGCTCCTTCATCATAATCAGCCTACTCACGTTTATAATTTCATTACTCCATTCGCACCGTCCTAAAAACATCCGATTACATCTCTATCTTGTTGATATGAAACTGATATATCCATAGCTTACATTAAGTAACGTTAAAAACGTTTGCCATAGTTCTTACATGTGATTGAATATTCGCCGCTCAATTTTTGAGCATGCAAAGGTTATGGATATTAGAATGGATAGTGCAATGTTGTTGCCTGCGGAAAATGCGGGTCATACGAGCCCACCTCGTATGACCCTTTTATTATCTCGTCTGCAATTTGGGGCGAAGATGAATGTTTTGATGGGACTTATGTTGTTGTTAAGGAAGGTGCGAATAAGCGGGGAAATTCTTCTCGGCTGACGCAGTCATTTCATTTCTTCATGTTTGAGCCGATTTTTT